>JACNKI010000165.1 GCA_014382125.1 Bacteroidota bacterium
CTTATCATTCCGCCTGCGCACCCTTTAAACCCAATAAATCCGGATAACGCTTGCATCCTCCGTATTACCGCGGCTGCTGGCACGGAGTTAGCCGATGCTTATTCTTACGGTACCATCAACCCTGGTACACGACCAGGGAATTTTTCCCGTACAAAAGCAGTTTACAACCCGTAGGGCTGTCATCCTGCACGCGGCATGGCTGGGTCAGACTTGCGTCCATTGCCCAATATTCCTTACTGCTGCCTCCCGTAGGAGTCTGGTCCGTGTCTCAGTACCAGTGTGGGGGAAAATCCTCTCAGAACCCCTAGACATCGTAGCCTTGGTGAGCCGTTACCTCACCAACAAGCTAATGTCACGCATGCCCATCTAAGACCGCCAAAGCTTTAATTATATAGTGATGTCACTGTATAATATTATGGGGTATTAATCCCGATTTCTCGGGGCTATTCCCCAGTCAAAGGTAGGTTGCATACGCGTTACGCACCCGTGCGCCACTCGCCACCAGGTATTGCTACCCGTGCTGCCGTTCGACTTGCATGTATTAGGCCTGCCGCTAGCGTTAATCCTGAGCCAGGATCAAACTCTCCATAGTAAAAAAAGAAAATTTTAATCTGTTCAGGTCAATTATTCTCAAGAAATTGCGAAAATTTCTGGGATATTTGCTACTATTTCTTTACTTCAGACTTTCAAAGAACATTATCTGTTTTCCCGTAATGCCGGGATCGATTTCATTAAATCGGACTGCAAAATTACAACCATTTTTTTACTCTGCAAAATATTTTATCAACATCATCAAAAATAAAATGGAGCGAAATATGATCGAAAGGAGCAATTATCAGATAATTACTTGATCCTGTTGCAGTTTAGTTAAGAACGATACACATCATGTGTAAAACGGAGTGCAAAGATACGCTTTTTCTTCATTCTGACAATGAAAGATAAAAAAAAGACAAGAATATCCGTTAATCTTCAATTGTGGTTACATTTGCATTAGATTATCTTCTGAAAAGATGAAAATTGCTAGATATCCCATATTGCTGCTCTTCGCTCTGACCATATCCTGGAGTTCATTCGCACAAGATCCGGATTCGATCACCGTGATCCCTATGGCAATCACTTCACCGGATTCCGTAGTTGCTAAAAAGCAACCCACAACAAAACTTAAAATACCACGCCCGGATAACTTCTGGCGCAGGATTTCTGTCGGAGGAAATATCGGATTTCAATTTGGGACTGTCACCGGATTTACTATCTCCCCTGAAGTGAGGATCCGTACGATAGACCAGTTATACGTCGGGCTGGGATTCATCTATCAGTATTTCAGAGTGAATGACTACTTCTACGACAACACAGACCAGGAGTGGGTGAGTTATTCTACCAACACGTTTGGAGGGAGAATCTTCCTGAGGTATTATCTAAACAGCTTGTTTGATAACTGGATCGGAAATTTTTTCGCTCATGCCGAATATGAATACCTCTATTATATCATTCCTTTTATATACGATCCCCTTGGACGCTATCAGGATTATCGTGGCTTTAGATACTCAAAAGGAAGAGATATGCTGGAAATACACAGTGTTTTTATAGGGGGAGGATACCATCAGCTTGTTACTAACCGGGTTTTCGTTGACTTTCTAATCCTCTTCAATCTCAACGATACTCCTATCTCTCCCTATACGAATCCTGTCTTCAGATTGGGTGTTGGGGTGAGCCTTTGATTATTTTATGACTCTATTACAATAAAATCGCAAATCAAAATTTGAATCAATCATAAATGTGACTATGGAAATCAGCAGTGTAATACAAGAGAGTGAAAGTCGATTCGGATTTGATGAGACTGTTCAGAAGATCCATGAGAAGGCGGAAGGGACCGGGTGGAAGATCCCGGCTGTCCATGACCTGCAGCAGACGTTGAAGAACAATGATATCGATGTGCAGGAGGTGACCGTCATCGAATTATGCAAACCTCAATATTCGGGTCCCTTGATGAAAGAGGACACTTCCAAATTCGTTTCTGCGTTGATGCCCTGCCGCATCTCAGTTTACCGGAAAACCGATGGAAAGAGCTACGTCTCCCGGATCAACTCCTCCATGCTATCCATGTTTATGGGAGGTACGATCGGTGAGGTGATGGGTCAGTCTGGCAATGAGATAGAACTGATTCTGAAGGAGGTACTAGCAGAGGAGCCGTTACCGGATTTTTAGCTGGATGCTGGATGCTCAATCCTCAACCCTGTTATCTTTTCGGAATATTTTTCAATACATCTAATAACAGATCCCAGAATTTTTGAGTTGTCGGGATATCCAGCCGTTCATCAGGAGAGTGAGCTCCTTTGATGGTGGGGCCGAAAGAGACCATATCCATCGTGGGATACATGGCGCCGATCAAACCGCACTCCAGACCGGCGTGAATTGCCAGCACTTCAGGCTCCCGGCTGAAGAGTTTTTTATATGAATCAACCGTAATTTTCAGGATCTTCGAATCGGGATTGGGCTTCCAGCCGGGGTAACCAACGGTTTGTTCGACCTTTGCCCCTGCCAGGTGGAATACACTGGCTACCATATCTCCTGTATCTTCTTTAGAAGATTCGACCGAACTTCGCTGGCTTGTAGTAACTATAATTGTATCCGCTTCCATCTTAACCGAGGCGAGGTTGGTAGAGGTCTCCACAAAATCGTCGATTTCACGCGACATGGCTATGGCACCATGTGGACAGGCATATAATAGGTTTAAAAGTCGTTCCTGCAATCCGGCTACCAGGACAGTTGATGGCAAGTCGGTTTTTTTTGCGGAGAATTTAAAATCGGGTTCGGTTATATGCAATTCGCCCACGATTTCTTTGTGAAATTCCAGGATATACTTTTCAAATTCATCGGTCATATTTGCCGGAACAACAATCAATGCAAAGCCTTCACGGGCAAGCGAATTCCTTAGGTTTCCGGCATGGATAGTTGAAAGGCGTGCATCAAATCTCTTTGTACTATTCCAAAGGAAACGGTCGATCAGTTTCACCGCATTACCACGGCCTTTGTTGATGTCATCGCCTGAATGACCGCCGACAAGTCCGGTGATACTGATGTGATAGGCTTTCTGGCCAGCCGGGACCGGTTCCGTTTCAATCAGGAGGATGCCCACTGTATCTTTACCTCCGGCACACCCGATAAATAATTGTCCCTCGTCTTCCGAATCGAGATTGATCAGAATATCTCCTTTTAACAGGTCATCCTTGAGCCCAAAAGCACCGGTAAGGCCGGTCTCTTCATCCATGGTGAAAAGTGCTTCAAGGGGAGGATGTGCGATCGAATCCGACTCCAGTAGCGCCAGCGTTGCAGCAATCCCAATCCCGCAATCAGCACCCAATGTAGTCCCTTTTGCCTTCACCCAGTCACCATCAATCCATGGCTGAATAGGATCTTTCCCAAAATCGTGGTTGGTATCAGCATTTTTCTCACCAACCATATCCATGTGACTTTGTAGAATAACGGTTTTGCGGTTCTCATAGCTTGGTGAAGCAGGCTTGAGGATCAATACATTGCCTGTTTCATCAATGCTCCCTTCGAGGTGGTGTTTTTCAGCAAAATCGAGCAGGTATTTTGCGATCTTCTCCTCTTTCTTTGAAGGTCTAGGTACCTCACAGATCTCCGCAAAATAATGCCAGAGTTGGGGTGGGTGTAGTTGTGTAAAAGGATTATTCATTTTCACGATTAATTGGATGTAGTTCGTGCAAAAATAGTTTTTTTTACCTTTACCCGAAATTAGAGATTATCACGTGGCCAGAAAAAAGAAAAAGGAAAAAAAGAAAATAGAGAAACTGCGCCTGGGCTTCAGAAGCCTTGCTTTTCGGTACAGCATTTTCTTCTCCCTTGCGATCTTCATTGTATTCTTCATCTATTTCATTATCACCCTGACCTATTCAGCTGTCATGGTGACTAACGATACCCGAAAAGATGCAAAAACCCTGGCTGAATTGACCATTTCCCGATTGGAGAATGCATTGGTTCGTGTCGAGCAGATGCCAGTGGTGCTTGGCAGATCACTGGAGAAGCCCAGCCCGGATTATTATGAGATCCTCCGGATCCTCCAGGGGATCGTGGTGGAAGATCCATATATCTATGGTGCCTGTATTGCATTTGAGCCCTATTCATATGTAAAGGACTCCCTCTATTATGCGATTTATTCGTATGAGAATCCAAAAGGGCTTCGTACAAAATACCTTGGAAATTATTACAATTATTTCACTAAGGACTGGTACAGGATCCCGAAGGAGACAGGTAAGCCTGCCTGGTCGGAACCCTATTATGACCTTGGTGCGGGTGATACACTGATGTGTACTTATTCGGTCCCCTTTTTCAATGAGATTGAGGGAAAGCAGGTTTTCAGGGGTATACTTACTCTTGATGTTACGTTGAGGTCACTGGGTAGTATTGTCTCTAAGATAAAAGTGTATGAATCCGGATTTGGCTTTCTCATCTCGCGGGAGGGCATGGTGCTATATGTTCCTGATTCATCATTTATCAACCAGAATATCCTGGATATCGCGGAAGAGTATAAGAATAAAAGACTCGCAACCATTGCAGAGAGGATGATGGAGGGAAAAAGTGGCTTTGCATCCTTCCACGGTTTCCGGAGCCGGAAGTCAAGCGAAATTTTCTACTCTCCTTTAGCGACAACCGGGTGGTCAATTGGGGTTGTTTTTCCAAATGATGAGATGTATGCGAACCTGAAGGACCTGGTGTTATATCTGTTGGGTGCATTCGGCATTATTATCCTGGTGGTCTTTTTCGTTACGGTGCTGATGACCCGCAGGCTTACAAAACCATTGCGCAGACTGGTAAGAATTACTCACCAGATCGGGCACGGAGATTTTGATGTCGAAATCCCGAAAGTGAAACGCCGGGATGAGATCGGTGTGCTGGCAAAGTCGTTTTTCGACATGCGCAACCACCTGCAGAATCATATTCAAAAACTTCAACAGACTACCGCAGAAAAAGAGAAGATAGAGAGCGAACTGAGCATTGCCCACACCATCCAGATGGGAATGCTGCCCAGGGAGTTTCCATTGCGCTCGGAGTTTGAACTGTTTGCTATACTCGATTCGGCCCGGGCTGTAGGTGGAGACCTGTACGATTTCTTTTTTATTGACCAGGATCACATGTTCATTTCGGTGGGGGATGTGTCTGGCAAAGGGGTTCCTGCATCGCTTTTCATGACAGTTGTCAGAACACTCTACCGCTCACGGACGATGGATGGCCAGCCAATGCATCAGATCATGTCGCACATCAATAAAGAATTATGTAAGGATAATCCGAATGTGATGTTTGTCACCATGGTGTCTGGGATTATCAACCTTAAGAGCGGATTGGTCGAGTTGTGCAATGCAGGGCATAATCCTCCGTTAATTATGGACAGGGAAGGAGAGGTCAGAAGGTTGAGTCTCTTTTCTGCCATCCCGTTAGGTATCGAGGAGTATCACGGATACAAGACGGAGATGGTGCAGATGAACCCGGGCGATCGCCTGGTCCTTTACACCGACGGAGTAACCGAGGCACTGAATGCGAACAATGAATTGTATTCAGAAAATCGCCTCATGGAAGAACTGAAAGAGAGCAAATCGGCCGATGTGCCAACCCTGGTGAAAGCAGTCGTAGACTCGATCTATAAATTTGCCAAAGGACAGGAGCAGGCGGATGATATCACCCTGCTGATCCTCGGATACCAGAAGAGCAGCAGTCATATTGAAGCGCCTACGAAAATGAAGCAACTACAGGTACTCAATAAACTCGAAGAACTGCACAAGATAGTTGAGACCATGGAAGAGATCTCGAAAGATTGGAACATCTCTTCCAAAGCCAATATGGAGATCAACCTGGTACTGGAAGAGCTCTTTACCAACATCGTCTTCTATGCTTTTCCGGATAACAGGGAACACAAGATCGAACTCACATTCAGCCTCTTCGCATCAGGGATACTTCAGATAACCCTCGTGGATGATGGTCGCTATTTTGACCTGATGGAAGCAGCAGAAGAGGTAAAAATTGATGCAGCCCTGGAGGAGAGAAAAGTTGGCGGATTAGGAATTCACTTCGTTAAACAAATGGTGGATGAGATGAACTACGAACGTAAGGCGGGCAAGAATATCGTGACCTTAACCAAGAAAATCAAATAACAAGATATTTTTTATGGAAATCACAGAGAAGAAAAACGACAAATGTACCTTGATCGGAATTGACGGACGATTGGATACCACCAACTATTCTGTTCTGGAGAAGAAGTTGATGGAGTTGATCGATACTGGACAATCGAAATTGTTGGTGAACCTGTCGGAGATGGATTACGTAAGCAGCAGCGGATTACGTATTCTCCTGATGGCGCTGAAACGGATCACGGTTGCCAAAGGGAAGTTTGCACTTTGTAGCTTACAGCCGAATATCAAAGAGATCTTTGAGATATCCGGCTTCACGAATATTTTCGAGATTTACGATAACGAAGAAGCCGGATTGAAGGCGTTCTAGATGCTGTTGCTTCGTCGCTCCGCTTCTCGCAATGACAATGATGCTGGATAACTGGATAACTGGATAACTGGATCCTTGAACCTGAACAATGATCTGGATATATATCGTACTTGTTGCCTCTGTGATGGTTTCCGGACTGCTGGTTTACCTCCTGAAATTGAAGAGCCGGCAGGCGTTGAAGTTGTTGCTGGCGTTCAGCGCCGCGTTCCTGATCGGGATCAGCTTTTTGAATCTCCTGCCGGAGATCTATGAGGAACATACAATCTATATCGGGTTATTTGTCCTGCTGGGTTTTCTGCTGCAGCTATTTCTTGAAGTATTGACCCGGGGAGCGGAACATGGTCATGAGCATGATGAAGAACACTGCAATCAGGAAGATCATGTCTCCCCATGGCTGCTGATGATCGGTCTCTCCATACACACATTCCTGGAGGGAATGCCTATCGTGGAAGCGTTTGATACCCAGCTCAGACACATCTTTGTCCTGGGAATCGTTGTCCACAAGGTCCCGATCGCAATTGCACTTCTGACCCTTTTCCTCCATTATGGCATGAATGCCCGGAAAGCGTTTCTGCTGCTATTTATCTTCTCTCTGATGACACCATTGGGCTCAATTACCAGCCGCCTGCTGCAGGGAGCCTTGGTACAGGATATCTCACATTACTTTAATTACGTGATGGCGGTAGTAGTCGGTATTTTCCTGCATGTCTCCACTTCCATCCTCTTTGAGACTGATGAAACCCATCACTACAACTACAAAAAGTTCCTGACAGTCATCCTTGGCATCGCTGTCGCTTTCGGCATCGCTCTCCTTGGCCATGGGCATTAAAATAATTTGTAGCGATTTAAAAATAGTTTAAATTTGCACC
>JACNKI010000200.1 GCA_014382125.1 Bacteroidota bacterium
ATAAAAGCTGAATTAATGTAAATAAAGATTTATTTAAGCAATCATAACAATATTAACGCGTTGTGCGGTTTGAAATGTTAACAACTTTGTTGAAAAATAGCACTAAAAAAGTCATGCATATTACTGATAAACAGTACATTAGATGTATAATCTCTTACCAAAACACATCTATTATGCATGACCTGTTTTCAAATTTCAACAAGTTTTTTAACATCACCAAATCTGTGTTTATAAATCGTATTAATCAATATGATAACTTTATCGAATATCGTCATCGTCCAAAAATGTCTGATTGTCAAATCATTGCCCTTGCTATTACTGGAGAATCATTAGGGATTGACAGTGAGAACTATTTTTGGGGGAAACTCAAAAGTGATCATAAAGCTGATTTCCCTGATTTGATCCATCGATGTAATTTCAACCGAAGACGTAAACGACTATATCCTTTTATTGAGCTATTGAATCAAACAATTGCAAACCAACTAAATGAGGGAGAAGATACATTTTTGGTTGATTCTGTCCCAATCCCTATCTGCCAAATAGCACGAGAAAAGCAGAGTAAAATATGTAAAGAAACCTTTGAAACTGCTCCTGACAAAGGCTATTCTGCTGTTAGTAAATCGTATTATTTTGGATATAAACTGCACCTGTTAACCTCTTTACGAGGAATTTTTGTCAGTATGGATTTATCAAAAGCCAGTGTACACGATGTTCATTATTTAAAAGACATAAAACATTCAGGAATAAATCATTGCACACTGATTGCCGACAAAGGATATCTTTCAGGAGCCCATCAATTAGACTTATTTTCTTCTTGTCATATTGAATTACAAACACCAAAAAGAACAAACCAAAAAGGTTATCAACCTTTCCCATTTATCTATAAGCGTGTTAGAAAAAGAATCGAAACATTGTTTGCTCAACTCTGTGATCAATTCATGCTTAAACGCAATTATGCCAAAACTGTCCTTGGCCTTTCCGTTCGTATCCTTACGAAAATTACAGCAGTAACTCTGCTTCAATACATAAATTCAAAGAACGATAAACCTATTAATCATTTAAAATATGCGCTGGCATGTTAAACCGCACAACGCGTTAAGTTATTTAAATAATGCAAGAACCCCCCGGAGGGGTTTACCACCACAGATAGCCCCCCTTGTTTGAAAAGGAAAGTTGTTCCGTGCAAACCCGCCCTTCTCGAAATTGCAGGATTTCAAAAGTGGATCAAAAACGATTTTGCCGTCCCCTGTACCGTCCCCATCAAAAAGAAGAACCCTGTAAATATTTCTATTACAGGGTGTTCTGATTTTAATCTGTTGACCCACTAGGACTCGAACCTAAACCGAGAGAACCAAAATCTCTTGTGCTACCATTACACCATGGGTCAATTCGATGGACGATTTACGATTGAAAAATAAAGAATACCGCAAGCTCAAGTAGTAAATCGAATTCGCGGGCAAAGATAAAAAAAACTAACTAATTTTTGTACTTTCGTGGCCTCAATCGTACATTCTCAATCGGTATTATGAATAATTACAAAACATTAAACCGGATCTTCGGGTGGAGCGCGTTTCTGATCGCTGCAGTTGTCTACCTGATGACCATCGAACCCACCGCCAGCTGGTGGGATTGCGGGGAATATATCGCAACTGCATACAAACTCCAGGTAGGACATCCACCGGGAGCACCGACATTCCAGCTGCTCGGCAGGTTTTTCACTCTCTTTGCATTCGGGAATACCGCCAACGTTGCATTGATGATCAATATCATGTCGGCACTGTGCAGCAGCTTTACAATCCTGTTTCTTTTCTGGTCCGTTTCGATGCTGGCGAAGAAAATGGTTGCTCCTGATGGTCAGATGACACAAGGAAAGACATATACCATCTTTGCCGCTGCGTTCATCGGCTCCCTGGCATATACATTCAGTGATACATTCTGGTTCTCGACTACGGAGGGAGAGGTATATGCCATGTCATCGCTCATGACTGCCATGGCTTTCTGGATCATCCTGAAATGGGAAGAGCAGGCAGATGAGAAGCATTCATACAGATGGTTGATCCTGCTGGCATTCACCATCGGACTCTCCGTAGGGGTGCATATGTTGAACCTGTTAGCGATTCCGGCTATCTCGTTTGTCTATTACTTTAAAAAATACAAGAATACAACCCGCTGGGGAATGATCTTCACCTTCATCATCTCCATATTTATCCTGGCATTTATCATGTTCGGCATCATTCCATGGGTAGTTGAACTGTCGGCTAAATTTGAGTTATTGTTTGTTAATGGCTTCGGATTACCTTTCAATTCAGGAACGATCTTCTACTTTCTTTTACTTATCGGATTGATTATCTGGGGGATCTGGTATACAAAAAAGAAACAAAAGGTGGTCTGGAATACCATCATTCTGGGTATTACCTTCATCCTGATCGGATACTCTTCCTTCGTCATGCTGATCATCCGTGCCAACGCCGACACTCCAATCAATGAAAATGCACCGCAAGACGCGATCAGTATGCTCTCCTACCTGAACCGGGAACAATATGGCACCTGGCCGATCTCATACGGACAGTACTGGAACGCTCCGATTGTGGATTATGATAATGGCAATCCGGTTTACCGCCGTGATAATGAGTCAGGAAAATACATTGTTATCGATGACCGGCGAGGAACTATCCCTATTTATGACGAACGTTTCACCACACTATTCCCACGGATGTGGAGCAGAGCAAGGAAAGGACATGAAGCGTTCTACAAGAACTGGGCAGGAGAGGGAGTCCCGATTTCTACTACAGGTCCTGACGGAAAAGCAAAGATCCTTAATAAACCAACTTTCGGAGAGAACCTGAAGTATTTCTTCAGCTACCAGATCGGGCATATGTATATCCGGTATTTCATGTGGAATTTTGCAGGGAGACAGAATGATATTCAGGGATTTGGTGGTCCTGCCAAAGGGAACTGGATTTCCGGTATTCCCTTCATCGACAAGATGCACCTCGGACATCCACAGACCGATTTACCCGACAGTATGCAGAGCCGGGCTCGCAACACCTATTTCTTCCTCCCGCTGATTCTCGGCTTAATCGGCTTGATCTTCCACATGAAGAAAGATTACAAGGATACTATTGTAGTTGCTTCACTGTTTCTTATGACCGGCCTGGCGATTGTTGTATACCTGAACCAGCAGCCATATGAACCGAGAGAGCGGGATTATGCCTATGCGGCATCATTTTATGCCTTTGCTATTTGGATCGGGATCGGCGTGATCCAGCTGATCGAGTGGATGAAACAAAAAGTCAACGAAAGAATCTCTATTGGAGTTGTTTTCGTTGTGACATTGATCCTGGTTCCGGTGTTAATGGCCCAGCAGAACTGGGATGACCATGACCGGTCGGGAAAGTATTCCTGCCGGGATTTTGCAGCCAACTATCTCAATTCGTGCGCACCCCAGGCGATCCTGTTTACCAATGGAGACAACGATACCTTTCCTCTTTGGTATGATCAGGAGGTGGAAGGGATCCGGACTGATGTCAGGGTGGTCAATCTGATGCTTGCATCCGGAGCATGGTACATTAATCAACTGTATAAGAAGATGTATGATTCAGAGCCTATCCCGTTTACATTACCACAAAAGGATTACAGGCCGGGAACAAATGATATCATTCCATACTACAACGTTGGATTCAACGATTATGTGGAGCTGAAAGACCTCATCGACTGGATCAAGAGTCCCAGTCAGCAGACTTACCTGACTTTGCAGAACGGGCAGCAAATCAAATTTTTCCCGGCAAAGAAAATCAAGCTGACAGTGAACAAAGAGAATTGCATCAAATATGGTATTGTTCCACCTGAACTGGTCGACAATATGGTTGATACAGTCTACTGGACAATCCGGTCTAACCAGTTATATAAAAATGACCTGATGCTGCTGGACCTGATCTCCTCTACGAACTTCACAAGACCACTTTATTTTGCTGCCCCGTCGAGTGTAAAGCATGTGTTCAATATGGATTCGATGTGCTACGTAACCGGATTTGTCTATAAGTTCATGCCTGTGAAAGCTTATCAGGATGAGTACATTCGCGGGCTTGGCACGGTTGACCCGATCGCCTCAGCAGATGTTATGCTGAATAAGTTTACCTGGGGCAACCTGAACGATCCTCATGTCTATATTGATCCCGAAAGCCTCAACAACGCCATCCGGCCAAAAACAAATCTGTTGAGAAGTTCAAAAGCAATGCTGGAGTTAGGCAGGATGGAGGAGGCAGAAGCGCTGCTTGACACCTATTTGGAGTATTTCCCTGAATCGAAGTTTCCATGGGATCTCTATATGATTCCTTATGCGGAGATCTATTACCAGGTGGGATCCACGGCTAAGGCTGATTCCATCCTGGAACGGTTGTCGGTCACATATGGACAGGATCTCGACTATTATAATGATGTTCAGGGTCCGGGACGGAGTTATTATGATCAGGATATGAGAACTGCCCTGAGTGTACTTCGAGACCTGGGCAGAGTAGCCAGAACCAATGGCCAGCCTGACCTGGCAGCGAAACTGGATTCGCTGTTTAATGTCAGAATGCAGTTTCAGGGGAATTAGATATTTGATGTTAGATGTTTGATATTGGATAATTGATAATTTATACTTGAGGCTTGACATTTGACACTTGAACTTTATATAACATGGAATCCCGATCCTGAAATATTCCGCATCGGGAGTATCGCTGTCAGGTGGTATGGCGTGTTGTTTGCTCTCGGATTCGTTTTTGGGTATATTATTCTTCAACGGATGTTCCGGAGGGAAGGAGTGCCAATTAAAGTACTTGATTCCCTCACTACTTATATGATCATCGGTACCTTGATCGGGGCACGACTGGGGCATTGCCTCTTTTATGAGCCGGAATACTATTTAAGCCATCCGCTCAAGATTTTCGCTATCTGGGAAGGTGGCCTTGCAAGTCATGGTGCGGCAATCGGAATCATCTGCACCTTGATTATCTTCTCCATTGTCAAGAAACGCCCTTTCCTTTGGGTCATCGACAGGATCGTTATCATTGTAGCCCTGGCAGGTTTTTTAATCAGAATGGGGAACCTGATGAATTCGGAGATATTCGGTCATGTTACGGAGCTACCCTGGGGTTTTATGTTTGTAAATGCAAACAACCCATTAGAGGCAACGGCCGCCCGGCATCCGACTCAGATCTATGAGGGGCTATCCTACCTGTTGATATTCTTTTACCTGATCTGGTACTATTACAGGAAGGAGGGAAAGCCCGAGCCCGGTTTTCTCTTCGGCATGTTCCTGATTCTGATTTTCGGTATCCGGATCCTGATTGAGTTCGTCAAGGAGCCCCAGGTTGGTTTCGAAGCCACCATGGCGCTCAATATGGGGCAACTGCTAAGCATTCCGTTTGTGATAGCTGGAATAATACTAGTAGTACGGGCGAAGAAGGGTGGTGAGGTAGCGAAGTAGTGAAATAGCGAAAAGTGAAATGGCAATGTATGGCAATTATTCATGGCAATTAGTGGCAATTCTTTCTCCCAGTTCCTTATAGTCGTTTTCAAGTACCATTCCCGGGAAATTTTTCGACATCTCCAGGGCATAGATCAGGTCGAACGTTTTTTGAGACATTGAAAAGTAGATCTTTTTCTTGAGCAGGTATTTTGCCAGGTACTCCTGCTCTGTCTGACCCGGAGTGGGGATAAAGATGGCTCGCTTCCCCATGGCAGTTATATCCATGATGCTCGAATAGCCAGACCGGCAGATTACCACCAGCGCTTTCTGCATATATTCTTTCAGAAGATCAGATTCAAGGTGTGAAAAGATCCGGATATGTTCTCCAAGCTGTTTCTCCTCCTGTTTCTCTGTGACCCCCCTGACAATTATTGTCTGAATAGTGGTTTGCTGAAGCTGTCTGAGAAGCCGTTCCTCCAGGATCGTCCGTTGTGGTTCTGGTCCGGAGAGGAGAACCAGGATCTCAAAGGGCGGTATCTCTGTAACTTCCCGTTGATTCAGGGATCCGGTGAATCTCGAAAGTGTGCCGATATAGTAGACATGAGCAGGTAAAGATTCAGGATGAGAGAGTTCTCCGGCAAGTCCGTTATGACTTTCAAAATCGGGGATCCAGCATTCGTTGTATTTATTGATAATCGCGTAATTGAATTTCTGAATCAAGGGTGAAAGCACTTTCAGATATGGAGGGACCTTGATCTGAAGCTGATGTGTCATGAAGATCGATGGGATTTCTGTAGACCACAATCCATACCTGTTGTCAGAAAAAATGATATCGATATCGTACTTACTGATGATAGTCCGTAATTCCTGGTGCTCTTTCCGAACCCCTTTCAGCAGTTTGGGCCCTTGAAGAAGCATCTTCATGACCATCATGGATCGCTGGGGATAGATGACGTGGGTACCGGGAAACCGGATAAATTCAAGATCGGGAAACTCTCTTTGTAAAAAAGCCATCGGGCGATTATCGGAACCGATTACTACCTGGCAGCCATGGTCTATAAAGTGTTTGATAACCGGCACACATCGGGTTGCATGTCCTATTCCCCAATCCAGAGGACAAACCAGGATACGTATTCTCTTTTCCGGTACTTCCATGTATGCAAAAATAACACTTGAATCACCATTTCTGACAAAATTGTGAATAATTGGGTATTACTTTTTGCACCTAAACCTGATTAATGGGTAAAAATCCAAACTATGTTATTGTATCAAATTGCATTGGTATTGATTCCCGGTATCGGTGATGTGCTGGGAAAGAAGTTGGTTACTATGTGTGGTAGCGCTGAAGCCGTTTTCCGTGAGCCAAAACGAATTCTCCGGAAGGTTCAGGGGATCGGGGAGGTGTTGAGCCATGCTGTGGGAAACAAGGAGATTCTGAACCGTGCCGAGCAGGAGATGAACTTTATCTCGCGGTACAGGATCACGCCACTTTTTTTCCAGGATCCAGGATATCCCCGGCGGTTAAGTCATTGTATCGATAGTCCCGTGATGTTGTTTTACAAGGGTATGGCAGATCTGAATTCCGAGCGTGTCATTGGTGTTGTTGGAACCCGAAGTGCCACGAGATATGGTAAAGGCATCTGCCGGGAGTTAGTCAAAGGACTGGCTGCACATAATCCACTTGTGATTAGTGGGTTGGCTTATGGGATTGACAGCTATGCACACCGTGCTGCGCTTGATGCAACACTACCAACGATCGCCGTGCTGGGACATGGCCTTGACAGGATCTATCCCTATGCAAATACCTCTTTGGCTGAAAAGATGCTCTCCTCTGGTGGATTGCTGACAGAGTTCCTCAGCGGGACCA
>JACNKI010000202.1 GCA_014382125.1 Bacteroidota bacterium
AACGGATTCAGCTTTCGATGAAGGGGCTGAATAATAACGGGGAGAGTTAGACGTTAGAAGGAAAGTAGGAAAGTAGGGAGGTAGGGAAGTAGGGAAGTAAAAGGTAAGAAGTGAAGTGTGATAGGTGAGACCTGAATCATGAAGAAAGCCTTGAATCTTGAACCTTGAATTTTAAATCTGAATATCAATCAAATGACAAAAAAATACTTGTTTTTCCTCTTTTTCTTCCTGCTGATTTTTGTTTCGGAGGAGGTCTGTTCTCAACGATTTCAGGGTGCTATTGCTGCCGGGATCAACCTTTCCCAGGTTGATGGTGATGAAGTGTATGGGTTTAAGAAAGTGGGTTTCAACGGAGGTCCGTCTATCATTTTCCCTTTTGGCAAAAACAAAAACTGGTCAGTCACCATGGAGATCTTGTTCTCGATGAATGGGGCTTATCAGAAAGGAGATCCTGCAATTCCTGACACACTCCCGCCCGACACCACGGTGCCTCTTTCCTATAATGGCTATAAATTGAATCTGAATTATGTCCAGATCCCGCTGATGGTCCACTTCACGGATAAGAAAATCATCGCCGGGGGAGTTGGTTTTGCATATAATCAGCTCGTATCTGTTAAGGAGTGGGAAGATGGTTTCAGACAGGACAGTACAACACTAAGAGGGCCTTACACCTTAGCGGACTTTCAGGTTTTAGCTGATGTACGCCTTCGTCTTTGGAGAAATTTATGGGGTAATATCAGGTACTCGTATTCGATCCTTCCGATTCGAACAAGACGCTTTACAAATATTACGGAAACTAAGGTCTGGACCCGTAAGCAATACAACAATGTGATCACCCTCCGGCTGATATGGATCTTCAATGATCCCTATGTCAAAAACAGGGAAGGGAGAACAAGAAAGAATTCAAATTAATCGTTCCGGTTTCGGCAGTTACCGACTGGTATCCTGAGGCCAACACTAGCGGGATATTCACTTCAACTGGCAGTCCTCGTCCTTCCTCCCTCATCCCTTACATCTCGTTTTTAAGTATTGATATGTTCGAAATATTGAGTATTTTTACTTCCAAAGTGTTCAGTACGATTAGAGATGTTGACATTAATGATGCGGTTAGCAGAATGAAATATAAACTGGGAATTGATGTAGGTGGCACATTTACCGACTTTTTTTTGGTAGGTAATGATGGCTCTTCCCTCGTACACAAAACATTATCTACACCAGAGGATTCCTCCATCGGCTTCATGACAGGGATTCATGAGATTGCAGAAAAACTAAATCTGCCTTCCTCCTCATTGATCGGAAAGATTGACACTATTGTCCACGGTACAACAGTTGCAACTAACGCCATGCTGACTATGAAAGGAGCTAAAACTGCTCTGGTCACTACAGAAGGTTTCCGGGATGCACTGGAGATGCGCAGAGGTGTGCGGGAAGAACGTTACAACAATCATTATCGGAACGTCAAACCATTAGTACCTAGATATTTAAGGCTTTGTTTAAATGAAAGGGTAGATGCATCCGGTCAACTCTTAGTAACTGTTGATCTGAAAGAATTGGATGCTATCATTGCCAGGATTAAAGCCGAAAAGGTGGAAGCCGTGGCTATCTGCCTGATGAACTCCTACCTGAACAACGAACATGAAAAGCAGGTGACCCAATATATAAGGGATGCTCTGCCTGATCTTTTTATCTGTGCTTCATTTGAGGTGCTTCCATCCATCCGTTTTTATGACCGGGTAAGTACCACTTGCATCAACGCTTATATCGGAGTGGTGATCGACCGTTACCTTGAATCCTTACTGGAAAAATTGTCAACGATTCATTTCAAGGGCAAGCTGATGATTATGCAGTCAAACGGAGGAGTGGTTACACCTGAGGTGGCACGTAAGATTGCAGCAGTGACTGTTCTGTCAGGGCCTGCCGCAGCGCCCATTGCAGGTTCCTATTATGCCCGCTTGCTGGGTTTTGACCATTGCATCACCATGGATATGGGAGGTACCAGCTTTGATACTTCCCTGGTCGTAAACGGTCAATGCATCACCAGTACAGAAGGGGAGATAGACAGACACAGGATTGCTCTTCCCACACTCGACATCATCACAATTGGAGCAGGAGGCGGAAGCATTGGATGGATTGATCAGGGAGGCCTGCTGAAAATGGGGCCTCAAAGTGCGGGTTCACTACCGGGTCCTGTTTCTTACATGAGGGGAGGGGAAGAGCCGGCTTGTACAGATGCCGACCTGATCCTGGGCTACCTTGACCCGGATTATTTTGCCGGAGGCAAATACAAACTCAACAAGAGGAAAGCCATTGAAATAACAACATCCCGCCTGGGAGATCCTATGGGATTGGATGCACAACAGGCGGCAGCCGGGATGTATCGTGTAATTAATATGAATATGGCCCAGGGAGTCCGGCAGGTATCCGTGGAACGAGGTTTTGATCCCAGGGAATTTCTGCTTATTTGTGCAGGAGGGGCTGGCGCTATACATGCCGGTGAAATCTGCAGGGAACTTGAAATACCTATGTTTGTGGTTCCTGCTGTGGCATCCATCTTTTGCGCGGCAGGAATGTTACTGGGCGATTTGAAACATGATTATGTCCGCTCTTATGTTTCCGGATATTCAGCCATTGACCATAAACGATTCCTTGAATTGTACCGGGAAATGCAGGAAGAAGCAGAAAACACCCTGAAGGGAGAAGGGATCGAAGCCGCTAAAATTGAATTTTATCCCTCGCTGGATTTGCGCTATACCGGCCAATTTCATGAAGTGCCACTTGAGGTTTCCATGCAGGAAATACGCGACTTCAGACTGGACGAAATCAGGGAAGCCTTCCATCAGGAACACAACCGTTTATATGGATACGAACTGAGGGCAGAAGGCACTGAACTGGAAATGATCAATGTAAGGCTCCGGGCAGTGGGAATAACGGAAAAGCCTGCCTCACTTTCTTCCACTACCAGCGAAAGCATCGGTGAGGCACAACAAGCCTTTAAATGTATGAGAATGGCTTATGTTCCGGAAGATAATGAAATGCAGGAACTTCCTGTATATAACGGGGAAATTCTGGGAGAAGGGATATTAATAAAAGGACCTGCCATCATCGAACAGGTCAACACAACTCTTTTTTTAAGTTCAAGTTATCATTGTGAAACAATCACAGGAGGTAGTTTCATCGTTTACAACAAGAACCTGATGCCTGAAGGGTATAAAAAGAAATCAGGAGCAACAGAAATGAGCATGAAGTAATGACTGATAACCAAATTGATACCATATTACTTTCTATATTTCAACGGGCGTTCAAGTCCATTACGGACGAAATGAGCATTTCCCTGACGAAAACTACTCGTTCACCCATTTTGTGTGAAGCAAAAGATTTTGTGACCGGCCTTTATGATGCTGAGGGCAATATGCTGGAGCAGACTGAGAATCTTCCCATCCTGAGTTTCTCTTTGGGTCCCGTATGCAAAGTCATTATCCAGCAATACGGAGATCAACTATTTCCCGGAGATGTCATCATTCACAATGATGTATTCAGCATGGGTAACCAGAATAATGATGTAGCCATCTTCAAACCCATCTTTGTGGAAGGAAAACTGATGGGTTGGTCGGCAGCCAAAGGACATCAGGCCGATATTGGCGGTGCAGTTCAGGGAGGCTACAATCCCAATGCCACAGAAGTCTGGCAGGAAGCTTTGCGGATACCTGCTGTTAAAATTTATGAAAAAGGGGTTTTAAGAGAGGATGTCTGGAACCTGATTTTTGCCAATATCAGGCTCAGCATTGTTCAGGAAGACATCAAAGCACAGATCGGAGCCTGTAGTTTGGGTGAGAGAAGACTAATGAAATTCATCAGCAAATACGGGGTGGAATGTTTTAATACACACAAACAGGAACTCTTCAAGAGCACGGAAAAGATGATGAGGGCTGAAATCGCTTCGATTCCCAACGGGATTTATGAAGGAAGCAGTAACGTATATTATGATGGAAGGCATCTGGGTTCTGAATTTGAGGTGAAGAGCCACATTATTGTGAAAGATGAAGATATCATATTTGATTTTTCTCAATCTTCTCCTCAAACCAACGGTTTTGTAAACGGTACCTTTACCTCCTCCTGTTCTGCTATCACACTAACCTTCCTGCAAATGGTGGATCCCAATATCCCACACAACGAAGGCATGATTAAACCGTTGACCTACCTGGTTCCGGAAGGGACTATCCTGAATGCCTCCTACCCCAAAGCAACCACGTTCGGGAATCATTTATGTCCCCAGATCGCCGACTCCATATTCAAAGCCCTGGGTCCGGCTATGCCCGACCGGGTAACAGCAGGCTGGAACCACTTGCTGTGCTCACTCACTACAGGCTTACATCCGGAAAAAGGGGAAAAATATGTCGACATTTGTTTCATGGGCCTGAAGGGAGGTTCAGGGGCCTTGCTCGGTGATGATGGGTATGATCATATTGGTATGATCGACGCTTCAGGCGGACTGCTTGACCAGGATTACGAGATGTACGAGCAGCAAACCCCTCACCAGATCATAAGGCATGAATATTTGACGGATTCAGGTGGAGCCGGGACCTGGCGGGGCGGACTAGGTGTAGAAACTATCATCCGGCTTGGTGGAGATAACACCACAATGGTTGTCTTTGGTGATGGGGATGTAGAAGAAAATTACGGCTTGTTTGGCGGCAAAGGCAGTGTGCTTAATAGTATTGAGTTAACCTATCCAGATGGTAAAACCTATAAAGCACTGAGCAAAGACCTGATAGAAGAGATCCCAAAAGGAACAGTTTACAGACAGATTGCGGGTGGCGGTGGTGGATATGGCACTCCTCATGAAAGAGATAAGGATGCTGTGAATGAAGATGTTTTAAACGAAGTGGTTTCTAAGGATCAGGCCAGGAATGAATACAAAATGAAATTTTCAGATAGATAACTAAATATCATGCATTATGGATGAAGCAACGTTAAACCATGAGAAAACGTTACCTGATGGGTGGATGAGGCCAAAGGGATATACCCATGGGATATTGACCCAGCCAGGAAGAATATTGTTTATGGCGGGAAAGGTTGGTTGGGATAAAGATCAAAAGTTTCACAGCACTGAATTGGTTCCTCAATTTGAACAAGCGCTAAGAAATATTATCGCCATTGTAAACAAAGCCGGTGGCGAAGCGAAGCACATCTGCAGGATGACCTGCTTTTGTAAAGACAAAGATCAATACCTTGCTTCGCGCAAAGAATTAGGAAAGGTCTGGAAGGATATTATAGGAGATCATTATCCCTGTATGAGTATGATCTTCGTCTCTGATCTGCTGAATCATCCTGCCGTGATAGAGCTGGAAGCCACGGCTGTTATTCCTAATAAAAAGCATCCAATGAATTTTACCATTACTGCTTAATCAAATGAATAATTATAGAAGACATCGCTAATGAATTTCGAATTAACTGAGCTACAACAACAAATTCAGCAGACGTTCAAGGATTTTGTCAACAGGAAGGTATTACCTCAAGCTAAAGCCATAGATGAGAATCGCGAATTTCCAATGCAATTGTTCAAAGAAGTGGGCGATCTGGATTTTTTCGGGATGCGATATCCTGAATCAGCCGGTGGCAGCCAGATGGATATTGTATCCTATTGCCTGGCAGTTATTGAACTCAGCAGAGGCTCACTTTCCCTTGCAGCTGTTTGTACCATGCAATCCCTCATGGCCACTTATTTTCTGAACCGCCTGGGTGACAAGGAGATAAAGGGCTATTTCAATGAGGCCCTTGAAGGGAAGAAAATCGGTGGAATTTGCATGACCGAACCAAATGCAGGAAGCGATCTTTTTGGAATCCAGTCAAAGGCTGAAATATTGGACGATGGCTTTATCCTCAGCGGGCAAAAAACCTGGGTCACATCCGGCCCGGTTGCTGATTTTTTAACCGTCCTCGCCAAAACGGACCAGACAGAAGGGCTCTCCATCTTTTTTGTTCCCACCCACCTTGAGGGCGTCAAGATCGGGAAACAAATTGAAAAACTTGGAGTCCGCGGATCTGTGACCTGTGAGGTATATTTTGATCAGGTCAGACTTCCCTCCAACTACCTGCTTGGGAAGTTGGGTGATGGAACAAAATACCTGATGGAAATCCTGGCAGAGATCAGGATCATGACAGCCGCGTTATCCATTGGAGTCGCTACGGCTGCTTTTGAAGATGCATTGCAGTACGCACTGGAACGCAAACAGTTCGGACAGGTGATTTATAAGTTTCAGGCAGTGAAGATGAAGTTTTCGGAGATGAAGGTACAATTGGAAACAGCCCGGCATTATACATTATATGCAGCCTCGTTAAGTGACCAGAACCTGCCTCGCCAGCAGGAATCAATGATCGCCAAACTATATGCTTCCGAATGTGCCAATACCATTTGCGACCAGGCTTCACGTATTCTGGCATCCTATGGTTTTGCAGACGATTACTCATTACAACGCTACCTGAGAGATGCACGCTTCACACTAATAGGCGGAGGAACTTCAGAGATACTTAAACTGAATATTGCTAAAGAACTGGAAAAGTGAGTGACATAGTAAACATTGATCGATCTCGCATGAAAATTCTATTGTCAAAACCCGGACTGGATGGACATGATGTTGGTGTAAAAGTGTTAGCACAAGCATTAAAGGAGGCCGGTTATCATGTGTTGTACACCGGTCTGAGAAAGACGGTGGATGAAATTTTGGATATGGCTATAGAACAGCGGGTAGATGTGATTGGGTTATCCATCTTGTCCGGCACCCATCTGATTATTGCAGAAAATATCAGGAAAACTATGGATGATAGGGGTATTCAGATCTCCTGGGTTGTTGGAGGGAATATCCCGGCTCAGGATGTAGAAGCATTGATGAAACTGGGCCCGGACAAGGTTTTTCCTACCGGAACCCAATTGAAGGAGGTTGTTGAGTATTTTAATTCTTTAACGTAAAGAGATGGCAGCAAGCAAAAGAAAAAAAGCGTTAAAAGAGGTGTTCTTAGAAAGCGGGATTACAGTAAAACCCGTTTATACCAATAAAGATATAGAGGATTCAGGTATTGAAGAAGAACTTCCCGGGCAATATCCCTTTACCCGGGGAATTCATGCTGAAATGTACCGAAAGAGGCCATTCACAATCAGGCAGTATGCAGGTTTTGCATCACCCGAAGAGACCAACGAGCGTTTTCATTTTCTTCTCAAAAATGGCCAGACCGGCCTGAATGTTGCATTCGATCTCCCAACCCAATGCGGACTGGATTCAGATTCGCCGGAAGCCTATGGTGAAGTTGGGCGTG
>JACNKI010000146.1 GCA_014382125.1 Bacteroidota bacterium
AGCATTTTCACAACGTGAAGATGAATGCCGAACGGAAAGATACGGTGGTGATCGATAGCATTACTTTCGTGAATCCGAATCCCGGAGGCCGGCGCTCCTCGCACCAGCTGGCAATCGAACTGCTCCGTGGAAAGATGTCCTACCCCTCGTTTGTGTTCCTCAACGAAAAAAGCCAGCTTCTTACTGTGGTAGCAGGCTATCAGCCAGCCAAAGAGTTTGAACCAATCCTTCATTACTTCGCCGAAGATGCTTTCACAGATCAGCAATGGGAGCAGTACAAGTCAACGTTTAAAGGGAACATAGAATAACAGGGATGAGGGTCGAGGTTCAAGGTTCAAATCCAGTCTTCAGTCCTCAGTCCTCAGTCTTCAATCGCCTCTTACCTCTTACTTCTTACCTTTTACCTCTCACGTCCTACGTCCCACGTCTTACGTCTTACGTCCCTTACAACTCCCAGTCCAGGCCATACTTGTCGCTGATGTCCAACGGTGGCATAGGACCTTCCAGCGGTTTTAAGTCCTTCACATACCAGTCGAGCCAATCGATCTGGCGGTACAAAACATCTATCCGGCCTGGCTGTTTCCGGTTTCCATGTCCTTCACCAGGGTATTGAACCAGCCTTACTGCAGGGTGACTATTCATTTTCATTCGGCGGTGCAATTCCAGGCTCTGTGAAGGATGAACCCGGGAATCAGCAGCCCCGCCATAAATGAGGGTAGCCGTTTTACTCTGATGGGCCCAATAAACCGGGCTCCGTTCCAGGTTCATTTGCCATTGTTCTTCGAGAGATTTTCCGCTATGGACGAAAAACTCTTCATAGGCAATGTCGGTGGTGCCACGTTTGCTGATTAAATTACTGATTCCCACAAACACGCAAACAGCTTTTACATACCTGGTGTAATAAGTCGCAAACCAGGCGGATGCATAACCGCCATAGGAGCCTCCAGCCATGCCTACCCGCTCCTTATCGGCACCTTTTGCTACTACCAGGTAGTCAATGCCATCTGCCAGGTCATCAAATTCCTTGCCGGCCGGATCCATGAATCCTTCCATGCCAAAATCAACACCATAACCGGTACTGGCCCGGTAGTTCAGATAGGCCACCAGGTAACCTTTCCCGGACATTACCTGTCCGGGGGTCGAGTACCGGCTTAACCAACCGTTACTATGGTGCCATTCCGGTCCACCATGAACATAGAGGATCAGCGGGTACTTCCTGGTACTATCGTACCCCACCGGTTTGATAAGCAACCCTTCTATTTCCATCCCATCCCTGGCTTTGTAACGGATAACCTCCTGTTCACCAAAAAACTTATTGCTCAGCTGAGGGTTCAAATCTGTTACCTTGTATAAGTCACCACTGCTATTCCAGGTATAGATATTGGAAGGATCGTTCGGCGTATTGCCGGTAAAAACGAACTGTTGACAATCAGTCGTAAACAAGGGTATCCCAAAAATAATGCCTGAGGTTCTGGCATCCAGCATCACTGAACGCTTATCGTTTTCTATGAATATGCTTGACAATTTGGGATAAACTCCTTCGCCGGAGTAACAGAGTAACTCGTTGTCATTTTTCCAGCCCACCCAACTGATGTGCCCTTTAAAGTTGGCCGGTGTGTGATTCCTGATTGTTTCATCTTTCATCGAATAGGTGAAAACCTGGCTGACCGCATGATCATTCATGTTTAATGCCGATGTGAAGGCTAAATGTGAGCCTTCCCGGTTGAACGCGTAGTTGCCAAGTTTACCTTCATTTCCTACCTCTTTAACAACGTTACCTGACGACATATCCAGAATTTTCATTTTCCGGAACATGTAGCGGTGATCGATCAAATTTTTCTCTGAACTGGAAAAGGCTAACCATTGGCCATCCGGACTGAATTCGAAATCCCAAACATGAGTATCTTTAAGCATTTGTTGTTGTGTGCCAGGTTGAAACTCAGTATCGAAGCGGATGATGAAAAGCTGGTTGTTTCTCAGGTCCTCCTCATAATAGATGAAGTCGTAACCCCGCTTTTTTAGTTCAAGTTCCGTGGCCGACCTGGGGGTAGTTGAAAGGTAGGCGAGCCCTTGCCCGTCAGGTTGCCACCTGAAATAGGTTACGCCATTTTTAGCGTGGGTCAATTGTATCGTATCGCCACCGGCAGCAGGCATGACCCAAACCTGGGACGGATCCTTCTCTTTTTTATGGGTAAAAGCAATGAATGAACCATCCGGGCTGTATCGGGGTGAACTCACTTTCATATCCTTTTCAAAAAGTGGGCTTGATTCTTTGTTTACCAGCTTCATCCTTAAGTATTTCGTATGAGCCGAACCGGGTTTCTCATTCGCTCCACGCGGGGTAGAGACCGAATAAATTAACTCTGTGCCATCGGGACTTAGTTGGTGGACGCGGCATCTTTCTAATCCCAGGAGGTCTTTTGCTGTAAAAACAGACTGACCAAAACTTACATGGAATGCGGGAAGGGCCGCAATAAGGAGCAGGGTAAAAGCGAATTTGTATGATTGTTTCATGGTGGAAGTATTGAAATTGATACTAAAATGGGAGCTCAAGATAGAAAAAAAAGTTATCGTAGGGGATAATTCGTATTCATCATTATATTTGCGCAACAGAGATAAAACCGAAAATATTTTATACTTCTTCCATGCAGAACACTGAAGAAATCAAAAAAGAAAGCTTTCCACGAAGTTTCTGGACGGCTAATTTAACCGAGCTATTTGAAAGGGGAGCCTACTATGCAATGGCAAGTTTTGTTGTCCTCTATTTAGGACAACTGGGACTGGGAAATTATTGGCCAAGTAACCTGAATGGAATATTATGGGCATTGGTCTTTTTCCTGCCCATTCTTTCAGGTACCATCGCTGATCAAATCGGTTTTAAAAAATCCCTACTCATCGCTTTTGTATTGCTTGCTATTGGATACTTCATCATGGGATACCCGGTATGGTTTGGGAATCATACACTTAATCCAATCATTGGAAGCGAAATGTCGGCAGGGATAGGCATTCTTCTCCCGATCATTCTGGCGATCCTTTTCATCGGTGTTGGCGGGTCCATTATAAAACCCTGTATCGCAGGAACAGTGCAGAAGACTGCTGGTGCGAAGATGACTCTTGGCTTTGGGATCTTTTACATGATCATCAATATAGGGTCTCTTGTTGGGCGAGGTGTCAGTTTTGTGGTTAGAAAACAATTTGACCTGAGCTACATTTTTGCCGTTTCCGTAGGCTTCTCCATTCTTGCTTTTTTTGCTGTCCTGTTTTTTTATACAGATCCGGATAAACGATCTGACCAGAGTGAAGGTGAAAAGAAACCAAAAAAATCCATCCTCAGGATTCTGGCTGATATGATCCTTGTTCTTAAAAACCCTAGGTTTGCCCTATTTTTAATCGTATCGAGTGGTTTCTTCTTCATCTATGCCCAGGTTTACAATGTGCTGCCTCTTTACTTACAAAAAGTTGTAGAGTTAAACCCTGCCGTTGACCTTATTACTATGGCAAATCCATTTGTAATTGTGTTTTTCCAGCTTTTAATAACGAAGAAGTTTGGGAAGATGAAACCGATAAATTCAATAATCGTCGGTATTGTCATTATTGGTATATCAATGATGATCAACCTGATTCCAATATTTATGAGTGGAGGAGTCAGAGCGCTTACACTCGGTGATTGGATCCCGATGGGAACACTTTTTATCACCCTGACAGTTGCTTTGATTGCCTTCGGTGAATTATTCACATCAGCCAGAACCTACGAATTTATAGGAGCCCTTGCACCAAAAGGACAAGAGGGATTATTCCTTGGTTATGCAAATCTCCCATTGGCTATTGGAGCCTTAATCGGAGGACCTGCCGGAGCATTCATCTTTCATGAAGTGATGTGTCATGGTGCGACCAAACTTGAATCCGGGCTGCTGGAGTTGAATCCTTTCTGGAATTCGATGGGGTGGATTGTTCTCATGGCAATTGGCTTCATCTCCGCATTCTCTATGTGGCTGTATAATAGATGGTTGCAAAAAAATCCCATACAAATATCCAATCAATAATCAATTTTTGTTCATTCGTCATTGGCTCCGCCGAGCTCCGCTTCGCTAATGTGTCAATGTATCAATGTTGGAATGCAAGAATGTAGGAATGTTGAAGTTTTTTCCCCTAATGACCCTAATGACTTTAATGACGAATAGAGAAATAGCAAAGTAGTGAGAAGCGAATAAAAAAAGGTATAAAATTTTGTAATACTGTAAAAATACTGTATATTCGCTCATTATGTGGGAAAATATACAGGCAAAACGACTGCTCGAAAGAATACTTCCGGCTGATTCTTATCATACATTATTGCTGTTAACAGGAGCCAGACAAACTGGCAAAACATCACTTGTTAGGAAATTTTATACAAATCTGGCTTATTATAATCTTGATGCCATTGAATACCGGGAACAACTCAGTAGCATTAGTACCTTTCAATGGGGAAGTGAAGTTGGTCAAGCAATACTGGACGAGATCCAGAAAGAACCGAACCTGTTTGACAAGATAAAATACGCTTTTGACGAAGGTGAATTAAATTTCTCTGTCCTCACTGGTTCCTCGCAGATCTTACTATTAAAAAAAGTTCGTGAAACACTGGCAGGAAGAATAACCCTCAGGGAACTCTTCCCTTTCATGTTATGTGAACTTGTAGATCCGAATGGGAATAATAATGAATCCGGAATGCTTAATGATTTGTTAACAAGTGGATCCATCGATGACGTTTTAGGTTCATACCCTTCAGTTGTTCTGGGGCAGAAGTGGGATCTGTTAAAAAAAACAGAAAACTGGTTATTGGTTTGGGGCGGTATACCCCCACTCATACATATTACCAGCGAGCAAAACAGAAAACACTGGCTCGCTGATTATTCGCATACTTATCTTGAGAGGGATCTGGGCGATCTGGCCAACTTGAATGACCTGAAACCATTCAGAAAATTTCAACAAATTGCGGCCCTGAGATCAGCCAATCTGCTTTCTTATACTGAACTCGCAAAAGATGCAGGCATAGGTATTGAAACAGCCAGGAGATATCTGGAATACCTGAACATCTCCTATCAAGCCTTCCTCCTCCCTCCCTACCATACAAATCTCACAAGCAGTCTAGTCAAAACCCCTAAATTATTCTGGTTTGATAACGGTTTGCTCAGGCATTTATCAGGTTTGGGATATATGGTTGACAATGGTCAATTGTATGAAAATCTCATTGCATCAGAGTTAATGAAATACATCAGAACAACAAAGTCAGAAACAAAGCTTAGTTTTTACCGTACCCGATCGGGTATGGAAGTTGATTTTTTACTGGAAACTAATTCCGGTATTATCGCGATCGAAGCCAAGAAGAGGGAGGTAATATCCAGCTCAGATTTCACTTCACTCCGGCGTCTCGCAGCCTCTTCAAAAAACCTCTGGATAGGCGGGATTGTTATTTATAGGGGGAATAAAATTCAGCAATTCGGTGATCAGCTTTGGGCAGTTCCTTCTTGCCGTTTATTCAGCTAAAAAAGTATTAATAAAGGAATGTATTAGGTGAACAATGTGTCAATGTATCAATGTAGGAATGTTGAAGTTTTTTCCCATAATGACCTTAATGACCTTATTGACGAATAGCGAGGCAGCGAGAAGCGAAATTATGGCAATCATGTGCAATAATGCGCAATAATGGCAATAACCTGGGGTGGAAGATGGGATTCGAACCCACGGCCCTCAGAACCACAATCTGATGCTCTAACCAACTGAGCTACAACCACCGTGTTGAGGGGGCAAAGATAACGATTTTTTTGTAATTTGGCGCTTGAAATCACCTGATGTTTCTCCGCAAAAAAACATACATCTCCTCCGGCTCCCTCTCCGCTCAAGCCTGGAAACGGTTCAGAAAAGACAAACTGGGCTTCGGCTCGCTGATCTTTATCGGAACGGTGTTTCTGATTGCTTTACTCGGCTACCTGATCACCCCCGACCCTACCCCGTTTGCCAACGACCAGTGCCTGGAGATGGGGCTGAAAAAACCCGGATATAGAGCTGAATTTATCCTGGTGCCGAAAAAGCCTCCTGTAAAACGATCCAATATTTTTCACCGGATGATCTGGGGCCAGAAGAGCCGGTTCCATGCCTATCCTGTGGTAAACGGTTATGTCGACATCTATGACCACGATGGAGACTATTTGCGGGAAAAACCGGAAAAATTTCTGCAACAACATCAGGAAGCAACGTTGATACACCGTACCTACTGGCTGGGCACCGACCGTTTCGGCCGCGATATCCTCAGCATGCTGGTGATCGGTGCCAGGATCAGCCTCTCCGTAGGTTTCATTTCAGTGTTTATCTCACTTGTCCTGGGAATCCTGATTGGATCTATCGGGGGCTATTTCAGGGGGTGGATCGATAATTTCATTGTCTGGTTCATCAACGTCGTGTGGTCGATTCCTACCCTGCTGCTGGTTATCGCAATCACCTTCGCTCTCGGCAAAGGATTCTGGCAGGTCTTTATCGCTGTCGGACTCACCATGTGGGTTGAAGTAGCCCGGGTGGTGCGTGGACAAATCCTCAGTCTGCGTGAAAAAGAGTTTGTAGAAGCAGGGAGAGCCCTGGGTTTTTCCTCATTCCGGATCATCACCAGACATTTGCTTCCCAATGTGATGGGAGTGGTGATTGTGATCTCTGCGGCCAACTTTGCTGCCGCCATCCTGATTGAAGCCGGGTTGAGTTTCCTCGGTATGGGAGTTCAGCCGCCGGTTCCCTCCTGGGGATCCATGATCAAAGAGAACTACGGCTATATCATCCTCGATTACGCCCACCTGGCTATACTACCGGGAGTGGCCATCATGCTGCTGGTGCTCGCTTTTATGTTAATTGGAAATGCGCTGCGCGACGCGCTGGATGTGAAAACCTTATAGCCTGAACTGTTTGTATTTGTCATAGGCCGGGCAGGATTTTGCCCCCTTTTTCGACCGACAGGTTCCTTTTTTTAATGGCACCTTCACTGAAAAATATATATCCATTCCATTGAAATTGCTGAGTCCTAAATAGGTTCCCAGTTTCTCTGTCCCGATTGTGAGGATATAAAACCGGAGAGACAGTCCCATCCGTAATTGATACCAGTTATAGAGTGAGACCGGCACGTTCGCTTCAAACCAGTAGGATTCATAGCGTGGCGTTACAGCCAGTTGAGCCGGACGTGAGAGCGACGCTTTGCTGAAATGAACAGGAAAGATCAGGCTGCCATTCACATACCAGTTGTTGCGATAGTGATAATCAGCCT
>JACNKI010000119.1:0-20141 GCA_014382125.1 Bacteroidota bacterium
ATAAAAGCTGAATTAATGTAAATAAAGATTTATTTAAGCAATCATAACAATATTAGTATTATTGTATGCGAAATAGGTATTCTCCATGATATTCAGCACCTCTCTTTTTCTATTATACATTCTCCCGGCATTTTTGATTATCTATTTTCTGCTGGCGCTGATTCCACGAACGTGGCCTAAGAATACTTTCCTACTAGTAACCAGTATCTTTTTCTATGCATGGGGAGCCCCGGTTTTTGTTTTTGTCGTTGCCGGTTCCATCCTGGTCGATTTTTTTCTATTGAAAGAGGTTGGTAGAAGCGAGGGGGGAAAGCGGAAGATCCTTTTCTGGCTTAGTGTGCTGATGAACCTGGGTTTGCTGATCTATTTCAAGTACATGAACTTTTTTATCGACCAGTTCAACGACATCCTGAGCTGGTTTGGCAGTGAACCGGCCGCATGGACGCAAATCGCTCTGCCTATCGGGATATCCTTCATTACTTTCCAGAAACTCTCATATACCTTTGATGTTTACAAGCAGCGCCATGCGGCAGTAAACCGGTTACAGGATTACGCTCTCTACATCTTCATGTTCCCTCAGCTTCTTTCGGGCCCGATTGTCAGGATCGGCCAGATCTACGGGCAAATCCGTAACCGGAAAGCCCAGGAGAACTCCAACGAACGACTCATCGGATTTTACCGGTTTACCATCGGACTGGCAAAGAAAGTGCTGATTGCTGATGTTCTGGGAGTGACGGTCAACGAGATTTTTGCCCTCAACTCGCTGGAACTCTCCTCCGGCCTGGCATGGATAGGTGCCGTTGCCTATACCTTCCAGATCTATTTCGACTTCTCCGGTTACACGGATATGGCGATCGGCGTGGCAAAAATGGCCGGCTTCCGCCTTCCCGAAAACTTCAATTTCCCATACATCTCCACCAGCATCACCGAATTCTGGAGACGCTGGCATATCACCCTCTCCACCTGGCTGCGCGATTACCTCTTTCTTCCGATCGCCTATTCAACTTCACGGAAGTGGAAGAAAGAGCAATATATGGGGATCCGAACGGATAAACTGCTATACATGTATGCGGCCGCGATCACCTTCCTTATCTGCGGCTTCTGGCACGGAGCAGCCTGGACATTTATCTTCTGGGGATGCTATATGGCCTTCTTCCTCATCATCGACCGCCTCTTCTTTCTAAAATGGATGAAAAAAGCCGGCCGGATTCCAGCTATCCTGATCACCTTCCTGGTATTGGTCATTGGCTGGGTGATCTTCCGTTCGGAAAGTCTCGATTTTGCCTGGTTCTACGTTCGCAGGATGTTCCTTTTTGTAGAGTCGCCCAATGATGTCTGGTTGAATTCCAAATTCTGGACGATTCTCGGTGTCGCCACCTTCTTCTCTTTCTGGGGCGGTTGGAAACGAATTGAAAATTGGAGTGAGAAACTGTTTACAGCCCCGAAAAGTCTTACGGTTATTTTGTTTACTGTTGTTGCGATCCTCCTGTTCATCCTCAGCGAAGCGACGATCACATCATCCGGATTCACTCCGTTTATCTATTTCCGTTTTTGATTAGTCAGAAACCCTGGTTAGTAAGAATGAATGATTAAAAAATGAAAAAAATCCTTAGATCAATTCAAACACTGTTTCCTTATTTGCATGACATCAGGTTTTCTTTCAAGCTTTTTATCATGAAGCTTACCAAAAGACCTCACGAAAGTGACTTCAATGCACTTGATTTGTTTAAACCTGATTCTGATCAGGTATTCATCGATATAGGTTCTAATCGCGGAGAAGCTATATTATCCATGCTTGTCGTATCAAACTTCGAAACCAGGATCATCGGATTCGAACCCAACCCTCTTGTATTTTCTAAACTTAAAAACTATTTCAGACAAAACAGGAAAGTAGAACTCTATAATTGCGGACTGGGATCTGAAAACCAAAAACTTGATCTTTATATTCCTTTTTACAGAAAATGGATGTTTGACGGTCTCTCTTCATTCAAATACGATTCTGCTGAAAGCTGGTTGCGATCCAGGCTATGGAGGTTCAACGAACAAAAATTGTCTATTAAGAAAGTAAATTGTCAGATACGTAAACTTGATGAATTCCAATTGAATCCCTATTTTATAAAAATTGATATCCAGGGGTATGAATTAGATGCCTTACAAGGAGCTTATCAAACCCTTTATACTCATAAACCCATATTGCTCATTGAATCTATAAGTTCCGAGGTCATCGAATTTCTTGAACAATTTGATTATCAGTTCTTTTCTTTCAGCAATGACAAATTTAATAAAGGGATAGGGAAGTTAAACACCTATTGTATAACCGAGGAAAAATTCGATGAACTATCTTTATCTTAAAGCTCAAGCCACAGAATGGCATCTTCCGGAAAGTGCATCAGGTCATCCAGGTTGATCTCAGCGATCATCAGGATCACTACATCATGATCCAGAAATTCATGCCTGATCTCCTCCAGGGAGGTTTCAGATAGCTCCTTGTATTTGTGTTTCGGATACCGTTGGTTGCCATAAAACCAGAAATCATTAGCTGTAAAAAGCGATTTCCAGGGGTAGTGAGCATAGAGGTTCCAGAAAAAACTATCGCCGATGGTGAGAACCCTGACCGGCAATACGACCGAATCCTTTTCCTTTTTAAACACAGGATAGGGAATCCGTTCACCCGATTGTGCGTGAAAGAGATTTAATAATTCATAAAGGTCGTAATCGGGAATCAAAAGCGAATCCGGATAAGCTAAACCGGTGGGGGTATAATCAGGGAGAGTCAAATTCCGTTTTCTGCAAATCAATCGAATCAAGGTATCGGGGATGATGGTCTGACAGGTATGATTGGTCCAGTGAATTCCATGTTTGGGAATGAGCGGATAGGTAACCGTATCTTTCATCAGAAGAAAATAGCGGTTAAAGTCTATCACAGAGATAGACGGATATGCTTCCAGTTGCCGAATGAACTCTTCATAGTTTGAGTTCCCATTGAAATGCCTTAGTTCATGCCCTGGAATGTACTCCGGGTAAAACCGTGCCTTGTTCGGGGGGAAGACCAGGATCAGGTGAATCCCTTCTGTTTGCAACGCCTGGTTGATCCGGTTCAGCATCTTGATTTTCTCTGCAATCATCATTTTCCCGATGTAATCTTTCCCTGTGTAGGCTTCGAGATAGATATCACCATATAGATAATGATCAAGGCCCAACGTAAGAGTCGGGTTAGAAGCAAGATGGAATAGCGAATAGTCGATCTGGTTATGTAACCTTACCAGCGAATTCCTGAAGCCTGCATGGAAATCAAGGTAGTTTTCAATGGAAGACTGATAATCTCCGCCGGTCCAGGTTTTCCATGAGAGCGTGTCGGGTTTGGATTCCGATACGCCCGCCAATCGGATTTCCCGGATGTGAAAAAGTTGTTGCTGACTGAATGAAGCCAATAAGAAAACCAGTATAATAAATAATAGTATTTCTTTCACAAACCGGGAGGTCTTACCCATATCACAAAAGTAGGCAATTCATGGAAAATCATTAGTTTTGTTAGGAAAAACAGGCCCGTGAAAATCCTGAAAGGCAGCTTCGTGATTTTGATTCTTTGTATGCTCTCCCTCCCATTGTTTCAGAAGGAGCTCTCACTTGTGAATGAAAAGAGACTGAATGGCTTTTTCAGGCTTCAATCCGAACCCGAATTAGAATTTTTAACCTGGGACAGGTGGTTCAGCAGTGAATTTCAGGAGACTATTTCGAATCAGGTTGAGGATCATATAGGACTGCGAAATACGTTTTTCCGCATTCATAACGAATATGATTACCGTTTATTCGGAGTCACTCATGCAAAAGGTTTTATACGGGGTGAGGAGGGATACCTCTTTGAAGAAGATTACATCAGGGAATATACAGGTGAATTCTTTATCGGGAAAGAGACGATCGATTATAAACTGAAGAAGCTGAAAGATGTTCAACAGCAATTTCAGAAAGAGGGAATCGGGTTTCTCCTGGTATTTGAACCCGGAAAAGCCAGCTTTCACCCAGAGTATATTCCTGAGATCTATCATCCGGAGAAAAGGAGTATCTCGAATTACGACTACATAACCAAACGGTCCAAAGAGTTGGATATCCCGATGATGAACCTGAATGAGTATTTTTTGCTGATGAAAGATACCAGCAGGTTTCCATTGTTCCCGAAATATGGCATGCATTGGAGTATCTATGGCGCCACCCTGGTATTGGATACACTGAAACAACACATTGAAAAAGTGTGTCAGACACCCTTGCCCGAGATCCGTATACCTGAGATCCGGGTCTCCGATTCATTGATATGGACGGATAAAGATATCGGCGATATGCTGAATCTCATTTTCCCATTGCCAGAGGTAACGATGGCTTACCCAAAAATCGAATTTGACACAACCAATTTCACCCGGAACCTGTCTGTATTGGTAGTGGCCGATAGTTATTATATCAACCTGATCAACGATTATACCGGAAATCTTTTTGAAGATGAGGAATATTGGTACTACAACTCCAAGTTATATCCCGATATCATCGATGACCAGGAGCCGGTCTATGTGGATAAAAACAATTTGAAGGAGAAATTCAGAGAATTTGATATCATCCTCCTGATGGTTTCAGAGATCAATCTCCACTGCGGTTTCTGGAACTTTCCGGATGAAGCTTATCAGGCCTATTTTCCGGAACACTCAGATCCGATATGGTATCCCTTTGAGAATCGTATCCGAAATGAACCTGAGTGGTTCAGGTTCATGGTAAAAAAGGCAAAGGAAAACCATACTACCCTTGAGAATATCATCAGAAAAGATGCAAAGTACCTCTATAAAACTGAAAATCGTTAAACTTGCAATGAAATTTATCTATTAAGGATGAGATATAGTACGGTTCTGAAAACTGTTTTTTCTATTTGCATTCTGGCGCCTATGACTCTTTTTGCTCAGGATACCCCTGCAGCTCAGGGGCTGGAACCTGTGTCCATATCTCTGCAGGAGCAATATGTTCTTTCGAATGTTCCATTGCTTGAATTGCCGGATGAATACAAAGGTCCATCTGCTCCGTTACTTCCTTTCTCCATTGACAATTCCACTCAACCCTATTTTCGTTCAATCACTACACAATCAGGCTTTGAGTGTGGCCAATCGGCCGGGGTCGCTTTCAATTTTACTTACGAGATCGACCGGTTACGAGGTGTTCCGGCCAATACACCCGACAACCTGTATCCAACTCATTTTGTCTGGAATTTTCTGAACGATGGCTACAACTACACAGGAGCCAGCTTCTTTGACTCCTGGGAGATCGTCAGGGCTTGCGGTACCATGAATGTGACCGAATATGGAGGAACGTTAAACTTTGGTGGCGAGAAACGCTGGATCTCAGGTTACGATAAGTACTACAGCGGAATGCATAACAGACTCACATCAGTTAAAGCAATCCGGGTAGATAATCCGGGGGGATTACAAACACTAAAATACTGGCTCTGGGACCATCTTGAGGGATCTGCTGTAGGAGGGGTAGCCAATTTTTACGCCAAATTTTTTGGCTCTACAACAACAGTTCTTCCTGCCGGAACTCCGGAAGCGGGTAAGTATGTGCAAACCTACTGGGGCAATAGCCCCTCTCACGCCTGGACTATTTGTGGATTCAACGACTCCATCCGGTTTGATTACAATAACGATGGTCAATATACCAACAACATTGATATTACCGGCGACGGGATAATCGATATGCATGACTGGGAGATAGGCGGATTGAAATTCGCCAATGGATATTCAGGGACTGGCTGGTGTGACCAGGGATTTTGCTACATGATGTATAAGACGCTGGCTGACGATATCGGATATGGTGGCATTTGGGAGCATACGGTCTATGTGATTGATGTGAAGGAGAGTTGTGATCCACAACTCACCATGAACCTGACCCTGAAACATACATCGAGAGACAAGTTGAAAGTGACTGTTGGAATGAGCACCGACATTTTTGCTACATCCCCTGATTATGTTTACGAATATCCTGTCTTTAACAACCAGGGAGGGCCATACTACATGCAGGGCGGGACCTCGGAAGCGGATAAGACGATTGAGTTCGGATTGGACCTTACTCATGTTCTCAGTGATTTAACTACCGGCCAACCGGCCAGGTATTTTTTGCAGGTGGAAGAGGATGACCCGGGAAACACATCTCAGGGTGAGATCGTTCAGATGAGTCTGATCGACTATACTTCCGGATTTCCACAGACCATCCCATGCCCTTTCTCTAATGTAGTGCTGGCAAACAATAGTACCACCAGTATTTATGTAAACCACACAATCACGTTTAATAAGCCTGTCATAACAACCAACTCGATGCCTGTTGCCACATTGTACCAGCCCTATTCATTGCAGCTTACGGCCGCTGGTGGAACGCCTCCGTATCTGTGGGATCTCCAGCTGGATTATCCGGAAACCCTCTCCACAGAGATTTTCCCCTCTGTGACTGAAACACAATTGGTGCTTACGAACAATAACACCGGGTATGCAATTCAGGATCTTAATTTTTCTTTCCCGTTCTATCAGGAGGTTATTAATAAACTGTACATTTATGCTGACGGATTTATCCTCTTTGACGATAAACCCTACACCTACCCCTACCTCATAGATCCCAACCTGCTGTTTAGACAAACCAGTATCATCAGTCCATTTATGTCAGACTTGCGTCTTTATTATAACCAGGGCGACGGGATCTGGTTTGAAGGCGATCAAAACTCGGCTACAATACGCTGGCAGGCCTCGTTGAATAATATGTCGGGAACGACCAACCTCAATTTTGCTGTCAAACTCTATCCAAACGGTGTAATCGAATACTATTACGGTAATATGAACTACCCCATCGAAACAGAATGGACAGGTGGAATCTCTAGTGGTGATAACAGGAATTATCAATATTCACAGCTACACAATGTGCCCTCCATTCCAACAAATACAAAAGAGCATTTCACAGCTTGCGGCTATCCTGTTGAGATGAATCTTTCGGAAGATGGATTGTTCAGCGGTACACCGCAATACATATATACTAACCAGCCAATCACATTTCGGGCCACAGATAATAACGGAATCTCTACTACCAAGGTTCTGTATTTTACCTCGAACGGATTGATGATGGACTTCATCGTTACGGCTGGAGGCGATAGCCTGATTGAATACGGGGAGACAGCTTTGATTTCTTTCTCACTCACCAATCTGGGGACACAGCCGATAACCGGCATCGACACATGGCTGACCGAGACAGATTCGCTGATCACACTCATTGATAGCACACAATATGTGGGTACGGTTAATGGAGGGCAAACGGTCACTTTTCCTGATGCATTCTCTTTCCAGGTCTCATCTAAAGTGCCTGACCAACATGAATTCAATCTCGTTTTCCATGAAACATCCAACCAGCAGAACTTTGAAACCACGATTTCCCTGGTCGCGCTGGCACCGGATATAATAATTGGTGAGTTGGCATTGCTTGATGGGGATAATGGTAGACTCGATCCGGGAGAGACAGCCGACTTTGTTGTCGCATTTGAGAATAAAGGAGGAGCAAAAGTTCAAAACCTGACAGCCATCTTGAGTTCAGGAGATCCACTCTTATCCGTCAACCAGGGGTCTGGAACGATCCCGATTCTGGAACCGGACTCAACCCGGCAACTGGTATTTAATATCTCTGCTTCCGGTCAGGCACCGTTTGAACACCTCTACCTGATGCCGGCCAGCCTCTCAGGTAACAACGGGTTTGTCGGAAACGATAGTATCTGGTTATTATCCGGAGAGATCATTGAAGACTTTGAGACAGGGAATTATAACAGGTTCCCATGGTTTCATGGTGGAGATGCAGGTTGGAACATCGATCAGTTTGAGCCCTGGGAAGGAATATATTCAATTAAGTCCGGCTGGATCTATGAAGATATGGAATCACATGTGCTGATTTCATTGAATATACTTGCAGGTGGTGAGATCAGCTTCTGGAAACGGGTGTCATGTGAGGATGATCCCAATGGAACCGATTACGATTACCTGGCTTTCTTTATTGATAATGAAGAGATGGGCAGATGGGATGGGAACCTCCCCTGGGAAAAGATGACCTATCCTGTATCCAAAGGTTATCATACATTTAAATGGGTTTATCACAAGGATAATTCGGTCATATCATACTATGATTGCTGCTGGCTTGATTTCATAACGTTTCCCCCGTTTGAAGGAGCATTGCCAGAGATATCGGTTAACCCCCTTTCAATGATCAAATCCCTCGAGCCCGGAGAGACCGGAACGGAGAATTTGCAGATAACCAACTCAGGAGGAGGTTTGCTGAATTATACCATTCAAGTGTTCGACACCACGGCCAACAAATCCTTACTACCTGACAACCTCACCGGATCATCTATTGTGTGCTCCGAATCCACCTTTGTTCCCGGACAAACCTTCAGCTGGACATTTACTGTACAAAATAGCAGTACCGATGATGAATACATTAAACATATCAGGATGAACTTTCCGGAGGGAGTAACCGTGAACAGTGCTACCAACTTCTCCGGGGGATCACTGGGAGATTTAGAGTATGACGGCACAACCGGGAATGGTGTGTCCATACATTGGTACGGAGAGAGTACTGGAGGTCGTGGTGTAATCAAACCCGGGGAGACTGCCACTTCAGTCGTTACCGGGACGGTTCAGGAGGGGAACACCTTCGATGTCTTTATCATCTATGTGATAGATGGAGATAGTATCGGCCAGGAACTCCATTTTGTTGCCGGAGAGATCAGAATCGCCAATGAGGGTTTGTCAAACAGTTGGCTTGGTCTCTCTTCCAACAGCGGCAGCCTGTTGCCCGGTCTTTCGGATGATGTGATCGTGAATTTTGATGCCGGAGCGCTTGAATCCGGGGATTATACCTGTGACCTGCTTGTTCGGGATCTCTATAATAACATTACTGTAGTACCTGTGTTACTTCATGTCAACTATCCGATCTGGATTTCTGAGGAGGATTCAGACCTCAACGGATACCTCTCGGGATATCCGAATCCATTCAGTGATCAAACGGTGATTCAATACAGGTTGGAGGAGAGTTCAGAAGTAACGCTTGATGTCTATGACCTTCGCGGATTGCTAATCAAACGGCTGGCTGATCAGCCCATGTCAGATGGTGATTACCAGGTAACATGGAATGGTACAGATCAGCAAGGGATAAAGGTACCTACTGGGATCTATACTCTGAAACTGACATCTGCCGGGAGAGCTAAAATAGCTAAACTTGTCCTTATCCGATAAACAGATTTCATGAAGAAAAAGCGGAAATTGTTGATCATCATCGGGATGATCGTTGTGCTAAGTGCTATCCTGGCTCTCCTGGTGATCAGGTATGTACCGTGGCACAAGCTGGTGAAAATCCCGGAATCCGATGAGACAGCCTTCATCAGGCACGATAAATTGGTGAGCGCCGCTCCTAATTCACTGTTTTTCGACTTTGAAGTAGACTCAACACAGGAGATACCAAATGGCATCTATCATGGGATTGCCCATTCGGGGAATTACTCTGCGAAGGTGTTTGGAAAGGGCAGTTATTCCATTAGTGTGGTTCGTAAAGCAGGAGAGCTGGGGCTCGGGAACCTGGATGGTGTTGCCATGAGCGCTTGGGTATATGTCCTTCCAACTGATGATGAGGTGAATGCAGCCCTGGTCTTTTCCGCCATCAATTCGGTAGGCGTAAACATCTGCTGGAAAGGGTTGTACTTCTCCGGGCCGTTGATCCCGGCAGAAAAGTGGACTAAGATCAGTAAGTATTTCGATCTGTCTGATGTCAGGTTACGATCTGATGACAATATCCAGCTCTATTTCTGGAATAACAGCAGTACGGATCTGCTGGTCGATGACTTCTATTTCGTCTTTGGCGCTCCCAATGATCGGATCGGCGACTCAGCCCTGGTGGATATGACAAAACAGACCGGGTACCAGCCTGCATTTAACAATCCACCTTTTCACACATTATTCCTTAACCGGGAGGATATTCAAAATGATGATAACATATTCCTCATCAAACAAGGCGACACAGTGGAGGGAAATATTACTCCTGCCGATCAGGTGGTCTCGGGTCATTTCCTCAAACCCCGAAATGCCAGGGAGTCGATGCTGGTAATCAAACCTGACGGCAAACCGGAGCTCTATCATTATTGTCCGGATCAGCATTCATTTGTCAGGATCCCGCTCGATTGCCCAGTTGAACTGTATCCAATCCTGCAAGGATTCAGCTATTTGAAAGGAAGGTTCACTTCATCTTCAACTGATCAGCTCCTTATCACCGGGAATAACAACGTTGCACTGATCGGTTTTGAAAAAACCGGCAACATATGTGTTTCCGGAAATGGTGCTTCTGCATTGCTCAACGTGATTTGGCAATCTGATAAATCCCAATTGCACGAAATTATCCTGAAACATCAAAATCAGATGACCTGTGGCGATCTGAATGGCGACCGGATTACAGAACTCCTCCTGTTTGATCTGAAGGGATCGTGGAAGCTGCTAAAATATGCTTCATCCGGCTCTTCAGGGGGTTTCTGGACAGTTGTTGCAACGGGTGAAGAGTACAAAGTCAAGGAGTGGGATTCCACACGGGTTGACTTCTCGGTTACAGCCGGCCCATACCTATCGCGGTTCAGTCACGATATTCTTCTGACCACATTCCAGGATAAAAAAACCGGAAAATATGCTTACTCCCTGTTGAACTATCAATCCGCTGACCGGAAGTTCACGCAGCTCTTTCCATATGATCAACAGAGTAAGGGGCTGACAATAGGTATCGATACACTTAAACCAACCGATCGGTTTTATCCCGGACATTTTCAACATGGAAAACCAAGATCGTTTTTACGGTATAATCGAGACTGGCGATATGATTTGAAAGATATCCGTTTCAATGATACCACATTTCAGATCCTGGCAAACATTGATTTCTCAGGCTACCTGAATGATATGAATCCCAAGTATTACGAGATCCTGAAGATCCATACCGGCAACTGGATCAATCCAATGGTCACTTCAGTGATGGTTGTAGCAAGAAACTGTAAACAGAAAAATTTCTCAGGTGGAGAATGCTCAGACTATGAAAATCTTCCCGGCTTGCCCAACTCTCTACAGGTCTATTCCGTTGAACCAATAAAATAGAGACGATGTTTGTGAAAATTCAACATATTATATCTTTGGTTGGCCTGGCTTGCTTTGTGCTGACAACAGCCTGTTCTCACTCTCCGGAAGGCCCGGAAGTAATCTCCGGCCAGTTTACAGTCAACGGATTCAATCCCCTGGTTAACTGGAAAAAAGATATAGCTGGAGAAGAGATGAACAATGTCTTTAGTGATAAACTACTCTATCTGGATTATACAGCGCCCAGGCGAGCAGGATTTCTGATTCCTTCACCGGAACAAACAGAGAGTGGTCGTTTCGAGATGGAATTTTATATCAAGAATACCGGTTCATCTCCACAGAAGTTTGCCTATAAAATCTACTACCAGAATGAATCGTACAAGTTTCCCGAAAGAGATGCAACAGATAGTATCCAACTGAACGAATATGCCTGGGAAAATTTTTACGGAAGCTGGGAAGATGTGAACAGGACGTTTGTCATAACAGCAGAGATCCCTGCGGATGGGAAGTTTCACCGGATAACAGATAGGTTTCGAATAGTCGGAAATCCGAGAGATGAAACACGCTATTATACAAATGAATCGAACGACCGATGGAAACGGAATCCCCGTGTTGGCGACTATAGTTTCATGCTTGCTGTGACCATGCCTGAATATGTAGAGAGCAATGTAATTCCAGATTATATTCTGAATATCAGCTTGCCGAAGGATAGCGTATCGTTTGTAAATCCCTATTTCTACTTTCTCTATGGAGAGGGCAGAGAACTTCCGAATACGGTTGTCAATAGATTCCCCAATATCCTCAAAGTCGTTGCCAAACCCGACCTGGGTGCAGGGATCTATATCAATCCATTTTATTATCCAAGGGATGAATATGGAGATATGTTTACAGGAAATTGTGGCAACAGCGAGCAAATCTATGATCAGGCAGCTTTCGAACAGTTTATTCATTACATAGATCCCACGACAAAATATAGCAACATCCCGGTAATCGCCGATGTATTGAAAGATAATTATTCCCTGACCGAATATAACTGGAATAAACAATTTTACAGGAAAGAGGAACTGATTGCCGTAGTAGCTACCACCGCCCGGAATCCCTGCGAAACGATAATTTCCGATCCCGAAGAGGATAAGATCATCATGAAGAATCCCGGGACGGAGTTTGGCAAATGGGAGAAACAGAATGTGGGAGTGATCTCACGTCACGGTTTTACATATGGAAAATGGACAGTCAAGGCAAACCTGACGGAGCTTCTGAACAAAAATGGATTGTGGAACGGCCTGACCAACGCGATCTGGCTTTTTACACAGGATCAATCACCCTGGAATCATCGCCGTGATTGTAATAATCTGGGCTATTTTGCAAACTATTATGGCGGTGACAAGGATGTACGGGTAAAGAACGTGGGATATTCGGAGGTCGATTTTGAAATCCTGAAAACCACAAAATATTGTCCCAGTTACATCTTACCTCCGGCTTACAATAAAGGATTGATCGACCAGGCCAATATCACAAACTGGAATATCGCACTTCCTGAGGAAATAGAGGAGATGAAGGACGAGATCCTCGTTGCCTGTACCAACTGGGATATGGCCTGTCAGGATCCGGTGAACTATGCCGGCGGCTGTAACCCGATCGAATATGATGGTCAGCTTTTCTGGCAACACAAATGGGGAGATACCTACCGGGCGATCACATCGAAGAGCCCGGAGTCGGATGATGAATTGTTTGGTGGGCCCTATTATTACTTCCAGATCGACTGGCAGCCGGAACGGATCATCTGGCGTATCGGACCCGAAAAAGACCAGCTTCGGGTGGTTGGCTACGTTGATCACACCATAACCACCATCCCCAACAACCAGATGCTGCTGATCATCACCCAGGAGTTTCACAACACACGCTGGTGGATCGGTTCTATGTTCACACAGGATAACATCCCTTTCCCGAAAAATGACATCACAGGGGAAATTTATGAAGTCGTCATTGAATGATATGAAAGAGAAACTGATTTCACTTGCAGCGAGATATGCCATTCTGAATCTTGCCTTTCTACCCATATTGATCTTTCTGAGGTTCATTGAGTACTATTACCTGTTACATGTGCAAGATATTCTGGATCGTCCATTTACTATTGAAACGGCCGGCCTGTGGCATGACTTCAACTCCTTTCTTGTGTTTGCCCTCATCATGTTTCTCCCTTTTATATTACTCTCCCTGCTGAATCGAAAAACCGGGATTATCTTTTATATCATTCTACTTTGTTTGATTACAATTTTACAGATTGCGTTAATCAAGTACTTTTCTGTCAATTTATTTCCGTTGAATGAGGTCTTGTTTCGATACTCTTTTGGTGAGATCATAATGGTAATCAATAGTTCTGAAAGCCTTGACTTCTGGTCTTTTCTCCCGTTTTTCCTCTCTTTGATCTTTCTGTCAGCTCTTCAGTTTCTTTTAAGAAAGCTAACATTCCGCAATCGGAAGACAACCCTGCTTGTGCTTCTCTTCCTGGTTGCCCTGACTCTCTCTTTTCGTAGTTCTAATTGCGCAAAGGACTATGAATCAGACGTACAGTATCATTATCGGGTCAATAAATCCGCTTATTTTATTGGCAATGGGTTTGACTATCTTTTATGGGGAAAGAGTTCATATGAACCAAGTAAAATATCTAAGGCAATTGAGAAATATCAAAAGATGCATTCTGAGTTTAACTTTTTCTCCGAACGTTATCCCTTGCTTCATAAAGATAACACGCAAGATGTTTTAGGGCCTTTTTTCGAGTTGCAGGATTCTTTGCCAAACATTGTGTTTATCATTTTTGAATCTCTCTCAACAGCATATATTGGCGAACAATCGTGGTATGGAAATTTCACACCATTTCTTGATTCCCTAAAAGATAGAAGTCTTTTTTGGCCCAATTTTTTATCTATTTCAGAGCGCACCTTTCACGTCCTCCAAGCTCTTTTTGCTTCACTTCCATATGGGAGCGGTGAGTTACAGAGGGATATGGGGCAGATGCCTTATCACTCCTCCCTGATTCAATATCTTCATGATAATGGATATTTTGTGAGCTTTTTTTACGGAGGAGATGCGAAATTTACCAATTACAATCAATTTCTGAAAAAACACCAGACCGATTATATTCTGGAGGATTTCGGTCCTAAATATGATCAAATCAAAGCACAGTATCCCGATTTTGAATGGGGCCATCATGATGAATATGCATTTGCCCGTTCGATAGAGGTCATAGATTCGTTGCAGAAGCAACCTCGTTTGGATATCTATCTGACCCTCTCAACACATAGCCCGTATGATTTCCCGGAGGCGGATTTTTATATGAATCAATATGACCGGATCACATCTCAGCCGGAATACCCTCCGGAGAAGAAAAAGAAAACAGATCTGAACAAAAAACTTTTTGCCGCTATTTTATATTCAGATGACGCCCTCCGTTCTTTTTTTGAGACCTATTCCAGGCGTGCTGATTTTGAGAATACGATATTTTTCATAACTGGAGATCATTTCTCTATGGAGCTAGGATACTCTTCTATATCTTCCATTGAGCGGTATCATGTCCCATTGATTATTTATTCCCCTTTATTGAAAGAGACCAAGCAATTCAACTCCGTGTCTTCACATCAAGATGTTACACCTACCCTGATTGCGATGATCAACAACCACTATGGATTCGATGATCATCCATATGTCCACTGGGTAGGCAATGGCATTGATACAACATCCAAGTTCAGAAATACACATGCCATACAGTTTGTTTCCTCCTCACAGACAAAAAATGAATTTCTGAAGAACAAGTTCTTTCTCTCTAACAATCGGTTGTTTGAGATTCAGGATGGCCTGAAAACGATTCCTATAAATGATAATAAGAAGCAAAACCAACTCAAGGATGAATTGAAAACAACAGATGCTGTTTTCAATTATGCCATGAGAGAGAATCGGATTATTCTACCGCAACTTATCATGACGGTTGACTTTGACACAACGCTGATAATTTCTTTCGATTCTGTGGGCTTACAATTCGGTAAAACCCCGAATAAGTACATCACTGTAATTGATCCGTTCGAGCTTTCTGATGACTACAGGGGGTTTGGCATAGATATCAAGTTTCAATACACTATTGCAAAAGCGATCGATAAATATGAGTTACCCTGGCTTGTGATGACCATAGAGGATACAACATTTACACATTCCATGTACGACCGATTGCAATTCCCTGGAATTCCGCCCGATCAGATTATTCCGGGAGAATGGCACACATTTCAACTGGAGGAAACACTGGATGCTAATTTCTTGAAAGGAACAAAAGGGAGTTACTTAAAACTCTATTTTTTTAATCATCATTATTGTCCTATTCGATACGATAGTATTCATTTGAGATTGACTGGAATAAATTGATCCTTAATGAAAATTTCATACGCCTAAAACTCATCGAACTTATCTTTCTCTGTCATTTTGATGATCTGCTGTAACGAGTCGCAATTGAAGGTGACATCTACCTTAAATGAGGGTTTATCAAAGTCACGCTTGGTGATTCTTGTTGTGACGGAGTCGGCATAGACTTTATTCATATAATTTGCCCAGATAGGTAAGGCCATATTGGCTCCCTGTCCCAGGGTGAGAGTCCGGAAGTGGGCTGCGCGGTCTTCACAACCTACCCAGATACCCGTTACCAGGTCGGGTGTGATCCCCATGAACCATCCGTCGCTCTGGTTTTGGGTAGTACCGGTTTTGCCGGCAATCTCATTGGTAAAGCCATATTTATATCGCAATCGTACACTGGTACCACTCTCCACCACACCTTTTAATAATTCGATCATCAGATAGGCCGTTTTTTCACTGATGGCCTCTTGCCGTTGCGGGATAAACTGCTCAAGCACGTTTCCGTATTTATCTTCGATTCGGGTGATGAAAATCGGTTCGATCCACTGTCCTTTGTTGGCAAATGTACTCATAGCCCCTACCATCTCATATAACGAGAGATCAGCTGAACCCAGTGCAATGGAGTAGACCGGTGGAATGTAACTGACCACGCCCATCTTCCGGGCGATGTTGATGACTTCCTGGGGTGAATATTTCTTCATCAGCTGGCCACTGATCCAGTTATTGGAGTTGGCCAGCGCCCATTTCAGCGGCACCTCTTCTCCGATCCGGGCGTCACTGGAGTTGTCGGGAGACCACTTTTCACCGTCGTACAACTCAATGACAGGCCTCACATTGGGGTATCTGGTACAGGGTGTCTCTCCCTCCTGAATAGCAAGTGTATAAAGAAATGGCTTGAACGTTGACCCAACCTGTCGTTTGCTGCGGATCACGTGATCGTACTGGAAATATTTGTTGTCGATACCTCCAACATAGGCTTTGATGTAGCCGGTGTACGGGTCGATCGACATCAGGCCGGCCTGCAGGAAGTATTTATAATAACGGATTGAATCCCAGGGAGTCATTACCGTGTCGATAGTTCCATGATATGAAAAGACTTTCATCTTTACAGGCTGCTTGAAATTTTCGTATATCTCCTCTTCAGTTAAATTGTATTTCTTGAGATGGTAATATCTGTCGGTACGCCTCATGGCTGAAGTCATCAGCTTAAAGATCTCTTTTCTTGCATTCTCCTCAAAGACGAACGGAGCATTGGAATGGCCTTTCCAGTGAGTGAAAAAAGAGGGCTGAAGTTCTCCCCCTATATATTCCCAGACTGCCTGTTCAGCATATTCCTGCATTACGGTATTGATTGTCGTGTAAATACGAAGTCCGTCGCGGTACAAGTTAAACGGCGTTCCATCCTCTTTGGAGTGACCGTTGCACCATTCAGTCAGGAACATTCTCAGGTACTCCCGAAAATAGGTAGCAAGGCCGCTCGTATGGTCCAGGATCCGGTAATTCGACATATCAATGGGCTGTTCGATAAGCGTATCATACTCCAGCCTGGAGATATACCCATATTTTTCCATCTGCTTCAATACGATGTTTCGACGATCCCAGGCCCGGTCAGGATTTCTGACAGGACTGAAAAAACTTGGAGCTTTTAGGATCCCAACAAGGATGGCTGATTCGTCGGGAGTGAGCTGATCCGGTGTTTTGTTGAAAAATGTTTTTGATGCCGATTTGATCCCAAACGACATACTCCCGAAGTCGACCGTGTTCAGGTACATAGCGATAATCTCCTGCTTGGAGTAGTTTCGCTCCAATTTGACAGCTGTGACCCACTCTTTCAATTTCATCACTCCCAGCTCCATTTTTGTATACCTCGGTTTCCGCGGAAAGAGGTTCTTGGCAAGCTGCTGGGTAATCGTACTGCCTCCACCTCTGTCGGTACCGGTAAGAATACCGTAAAACATTCGGGCTGTGGCTTTGGCATCGATTCCTGAATGACTTTCAAACCGGGCATCCTCTGTAGCGATCAGGGCGTTCACGATATTCAGACCAAGGTCCTGGTACTGAATGGTGGAACGGTTTTCAACATAGTATTTGCCAAGTAATTTGCCGTCGGATGAGTAGATTTCGGTAGCGAGGTTGCTTTCAGGATTTTCCAGCTCCCGGAAGCTGGGGATCTTGCCAAGGAGGCCATATCCAATGGAGATAAACAGGAGAATGATCAGCAGGAGCCCGAGAAAGTATGTAATCCAGAATCCCCAGATGTACTTTCTTATTTTGCTTCGTAATAGATTACGTTTCGATCCCATCGTATAACGAATAATCAGCTTTTACTCTTTATCAATACGGATCCCGATATCCCGGATCCCATTCAATTCGGCAACACGCATGGCCTGTTCCAGCTCAAACCGATAAGTGCCGGACATTCTGAAACTGATTCCCTGCTGAAACAGGAACCTGTTGAATCTCACACTGCCAATCCCAGAACCCAACCATTTTCCATCGTAGCTGGCCAGCATACATTCAATGGTATCCTTTGCGATCTGCCCGTTTGGAAATTCTGTTTTCAGAAAAAGGTACAGGTTGCTGAACGGATAGCTAATATCATTTCTGACATCCAGATACATATTATACACGGCTATTGTATCAGTTATAACGGCAGAAAAGGTAACAATGTTATCCGATCGCCAGATGCCATCTTCAATTTTCACGCTCTCTTCAAAAAAACGGTTATGATTGCAAGAGATGAACAGCACGGAGAGTATCACTGACAGGAAGAGATATGTAAGGATGGAGAGTCTCATTCTTGATCCAAATAACTCAATTCATCCTGCTGATTCTTGTTTTCGAAATCTGGCTTCAGTTTGGTGCTATTTGAGAACTCTTCCAGGTTATCAGGAAGAATATCGTTATGGTTCTGCTCAATTATCCGGATGACATTTTCTGCCGGGATAGCCATCTGGTTATTCGGCTCGTTAATATATGAATACCAGATCAGTTTGCTGAAAATATCGGTCTTTTGATGCGTCGCCTCTCCTTTTTTCGTTTTCAAAACAATTTCGGTATCGGGAAAATCTTTCAGGGCATCCAGGTATATTGCGTGCTCGTAGTTCAGGCAGCATTTAAGCTTTCCACATTGTCCGGCGAGCTTTTGAGGATTCAGAGAGAGTTGTTGTATGCGTGCTGTCTGAGTGGTAACAGAGTGAAACTGATTCATCCAGGTAGAACAACAAAGCTCCCGGCCACAAGAACCGATTCCGCCAAGGCGACTGGCCTCCTGTCTTGCTCCAATCTGACGCATCTCAATACGGATCTTGAATTCTTCTGCAAATACCTTTATGAGCTCACGGAAATCCACCCGTTCATCAGCTGTATAGTAGAAAATAGCTTTGGTAATATCTCCCTGGTACTCCACATCGTTGATTTTCATGACAAGGCCAAGTTGCTCGGCTATCTCTCTGGATTTGAACATGGTAGAGGTCTCCAGTTCGACTGCAGCAATCCACTTTTCAACATCATTGATACGTGCCCGGCGATAGACTTTCCGGATTTCATCAGACGCAGGATCGATTTTTCTGTTGTGCAGCTTTAACCTGACCAGTTCTCCAGCCATACTCACAATCCCAACATCATGACCGGGAGAGGCCTCAACAGCAACGAGATCCCCTATATTCAGCATCATATCCGGTGTGGCACGAAAGAAATCCTTCCGGCTGTTTTTAAATCGAACCTCTACGATATCGAAAGGAATATGGCCGGATGGAACAGGAAGGTCTTTCAACCAGTCGAAAGAATCGAATTTGCTACACTGGTTCTTGAAAACACCGTCATTTTTTTGTCCGATCCTGGGTGGTTCACAACAGCCTCGGGTGAAAAAAGGGTTGGGGTTTGATGAATTAGATGATGTTTCGTTATTGTCCATTGGAGTTACCTTGCAGGCAAAGGTACAAAAAGTTATTCGTTGATCAGACCGGTGATTTTCATGGAAAGATCAAGGAAAAGAGTCGGTGCATGGGCATTGCGTTCAATGTGGTAGGTGGCGGTATTGAACAGATCGTAGAATCGGGGGAGCTTCTCTGGTGTCAGAAATGGTGAAAACTTCTGAGCGAACTCCAACTCCTCTCCTTCAACGGTAACAAACTGACTTTGACCGAACCGGATCGAAGTACTGTTACTAGTAATCTCCAGGCCATATCGAAGCAGTTTTTTTTGTTTTTCCCGGCCAATCTTACCGGTTTCCGAGGCAAACCCAATGAGTTCGGGGACGTTTCTGGAAAAACAGAGTCGCATCCAATTCCGGAATGTTTCAAAATGATAGTGATCCTCTTCCCCCATCTGCAGTTTGCGCTTCTCCTGCCCGGGAATTTTGGGTATTCGTATCGGAAGACAGCGCGACAGGATCGTTGCAATGACAAGATCAGGATTATCGGAGACCAGGATAAAGAGGGTTTTATCGGGCGGCTCTTCCAGGATCTTCAGCAATTTAGGCGCAGCCTGATGATAGAGTTTTTCGATCATCCAGATGATCACAACTTTGTATTCCGATTCGTAACTTTTATAGCTGAGAATACGATTGATCTCGTTGGCATC
>JACNKI010000119.1:20831-35005 GCA_014382125.1 Bacteroidota bacterium
GTACAGTTGCCAAAGCCCAGCTCATCCATCTTAGCTACCATATTCTTCACCCGCTCTTTGGCCTCAATCCTTCCTTGCGGCAGAAGAGCAAATTGCGAAATTTTAGCTGAGACAAACAGCATGGCTGAAGCATTTTTACAGGAAGCGACACAGGCACCACAACCAATACAGGCTGCTGCATCCATGGCGAGTTCGGCATTGGGTCTTTTAATCAGGATGTTGTTGGCATCGGGCGTGCCACCGGTAGCAACGGAGACATATCCACCTGCCTGGATGATCTTGTCAAATGCAGTCCGGTCCACCATCAGGTCTTTGATCACAGGAAATGGCTTCGCTCGCCAGGGTTCGATCACGATGGTATCCCCATCCTTGAATTTGCGCATATGAAGCTGACAAACAGTAACTTCATCATCAGGGCCATGTGGCCGGCCATTGATGTAGAGGCTGCACATCCCACAAATTCCTTCCCGGCAGTCGTGATCAAAAGTAACGGGCTCCTGATCTTCCCCGATCAACTGTTCGTTCAGGATGTCGAGCATCTCCAGGAAAGAGCAATTAGAGGATATGCCGTCCAGTTTATAGGTGACAAATTTGCCCTTCGCCAGGGCATTCTGCTGTCTCCAGATCTTCAGTTTTAGTTTCATATTACAGGGATTAGGTAATCTCTATTTATAAACACGTTGTTTAACTTCAATCTCCTCATATTCGAGTGGCTCTTTATGCAATTCGAATTTTCCGGGACCTTTGTATTCCCAGGCAGCCACATACATATATTCATTGTCATTGCGTAAGCACTCACCCTCGTCTGTTTTGTATTCGTCCCGGAAGTGTCCTCCACAACTCTCTTTTCGCTCAAGCGCATCCAGAGCCATCAGCTCGCCTAGCTCAAGGAAGTCTGCAACCCGGTTAGCTTTCTCAAGCTCGATGTTCATCTCATCCGTCTTACCTGGGATCTTCACATCTTCCCAGAACTCTTTCCTTAGTTTGCGGATTAACTCAATCGCTTCTGTTAAGCCTGGTTCGGTTCGGGCCATCCCTACACGTTCCCACATGATCTTGCCCAGCGCTTTGTGGAAATGGTCGACAGACCTGGTTCCTTTAATTGCCATTAGTTTCTCAAGCCGTTCTTTTACCTCCTGTTCGGTTTTTTCAAACTCCTTGCTGTCGGTTGGGATTCGTGGGACTTTGATCTGACCGGCAAGGTAATTCTGCATGGTAAAAGGGAGCACAAAATAGCCGTCGGCTAACCCTTGCATCAGGGCAGAAGCTCCCAACCGGTTGGCTCCATGATCGGAGAAATTAGCTTCTCCGGCCACATACAATCCTTCCACTGTACTCATCAGCTCATAATCCACCCAGATCCCACCCATGGTGTAATGAACAGCCGGATAGATCATCATCGGAGTTCCATATGGATTTTCATCTACGATCTTTTCGTACATCTGGAAAAGATTTCCGTATTTGGCTTCAATTGCTTTCTTGCCAAGCCGTTTGATTGCATCCGTAAAATCGAGGTAAACAGCCAGGCCGGTTTCCCCTACACCATATCCCGCATCGCAACGCTCTTTGGCGGCACGTGAAGCGACATCTCTCGGTACCAGGTTCCCGAATGCAGGGTATCTTCGTTCGAGGAAGTAATCGCGGTCCTCCTCTTTGATGTCATTGGCATTAAGTTCACCCTTCTGGTTCTTCTTCGCGTCTTCAATATTCTTCGGAACCCAGATCCGGCCATCGTTCCGCAGACTTTCACTCATCAGGGTCAGTTTAGACTGGTAATCACCATGAACAGGGATACAGGTCGGATGGATCTGCGTGAAAGAGGGATTGGCAAACCAGGCTCCTTTCTTGAAGACCTGCCAGGCAGCGCAGGAATTTGATCCCATAGCGTTGGTGGAGAGGTAAAAAACATTTCCATACCCTCCGGAGGCGATCACAACCGCATGGCCAAAATAGCGCTCCAACTCCCCGGTAATCATGTTCCGCGCAATAATCCCGCGAGCTTTTCCGTCGATGATCACCACATCCATCATCTCATGTCGGTTGAACATCTCCACACTGCCTTCGTGGATCTGCCGGCTCAGAGCGCTATAAGCACCCAGCAGTAACTGCTGACCGGTTTGACCCCGGGCATAAAATGTACGTGACACCAGGGCGCCTCCGAAGGAGCGGTTGTCGAGCATCCCGCTGTACTCCCGTGCAAAAGGAACACCCTGGGCTACACATTGGTCGATAATGTCGCCGCTGACTTCAGCCAGACGGTATACGTTTGCTTCCCTCGAACGGTAATCGCCCCCTTTGATGGTGTCGTAAAAGAGACGGTAGATAGTATCCCCGTCATTCGGGTAGTTCTTCGCTGCGTTGATTCCTCCCTGGGCAGCAATACTGTGCGCCCGGCGGGGACTGTCCTGATAGCAGAAGATCTTGACATTGAATCCCAGCTCTCCGAAGGAAGCTGCAGCTGATGCGCCGGCAAGTCCGGTTCCTACTACAATCACGTCAAGCTTACGTTTGTTGGCGGGATTGACAAGGTCTTGTTGTGCTTTGTATTGGGTCCATTTTTCTGCTAAAGGACCCGCTGGAATCTTAGATTTTAATTCAGCCATGATGCCTAACTAAAGATTAAAAAATAGAGGGGAATGATGATGAAACCCAGAGGAATCACAATCGAATAGATAGTGCCAAACCGTTTGATAAACGGCGTGTAGGTTTTGTTTTCCAGCCCGAGTGATTGAAATGCAGCGTCAAAAGCGTGATTCAAATGAAACGCCAGCACCACCATCAGGATGATATAAAGGATAGAATAGAAAGGTTGAATGAAAAGCCACCGGACAGTTTCGTAAAAGTCGGGCTCGCCATTTGCCAGGAAAGGGATCTGACTCTGTACCCATCCCAGCTTGATGAAATAGAAATTCATCATATGGATGATCAAAAAGATCAGGACGATTCCACCGGTATAGATCATGTATTTGCTTAAAAATGGGGTGGCGGATCTATTGCTGACTTTATACTGGACAGGTCTGGACATCCAGTTTTTGACCTGCAGAATGCCCCCCAGAATGATATGGAAAATGAAGCCTGCAAAAAGAATGACTTCGAACACTTTAACAATATAATTGGCACCCATGAAGTGGGCTGCCTCTCGAAACCATTGCCCCCCATCACTGCGGAGCAAACAGAGATTGATTCCCAGGTGGACAACCAGGAATACCATGAGGAACAGACCAAGTAATGCCATCCAGATCTTCTTTGTGATGGATGAAAATTGAAGGAAGGAAGAGCTCATAACGTAAGGTTAAAAAGATAAAGAACAAAGTTGAAAAGAATTTTTGTATCTTCGACATTCAAATCATAATTAACAAATATTTTAAAGTAATCTAAATTATGTTTCCATCAAGTATATACAAAGACAGAAGAAATCGACTTCGGAAAGAAATGCAAAACGGACTTATCTTTTTCCCCGGCAACCAGGAGATGTCATTCAACTACGCTGCTAACACATATGCCTTCAGACAGGATAGCAATTTCCTTTACTTCTTTGGTCTGGACCAACCAGACGTGGCCGGGATCATAGATCTGGATAATGATAACGACTACCTCTTTGGTAATGATGTGGATATAAGTGATATCATATGGATGGGGAAACAGCCTTCTATGAAGGATCGAGGCGAGGAGGTAGCTGTGGAGGAAACATTACCGATGAATAAACTGGGAGAGACCTTACATCATGCAATAGCTCATGGACAGAAAATTCACTATCTGCCTCCTTATCGAGGAGAGACGATCATCCAGTTGTCGGATTTGTTGGGTTACCCGCTGAGCGAGATCAGGAAACAGGTGTCCAATGAGTTGATCAAAGCCGTGGTAAAGCTGCGGATGGTGAAAGATCAGTTGGAGATAATGGAGATTGAAGACATGGTAGATGTTGCCTGGCTTATGCAAACAACAGCTATGAAGATGGCTTTTCCCGGGATCATCGAGCGTGAAATCGCCGGAACCATTGAAGGAATTGCACTCGCCCAGGCCTGCGGAGTCTCTTTCCCGGTTATCCTGACGATCAATGGCCAGACTCTCCATAATCACTACCATGGCAATATGCTGGTAAAGAAACGGATGTTAGTTATCGATGCAGGCAGTGAGTCGGAATATCACTATGCCAGCGACATTACACGGACAGTGCCTGTTGGAGGTAAATTTTCAGCGAAGCAGGCTGATATTTATAACATTGTACTGGCAGCAAATCTGGCAGCGATCGCAGCTGTAAAACCCGGTGTTCCATTCCGGGATATCCATCTGCTCACAGCCCGTGAGATCACCAAAGGATTGACAGAACTTGGCATTATGAAGGGCGATATTGATGAAGCTGTCAGCCAGGGGGCTCATACCATGTTCTTCCCTCACGGACTGGGCCATCCACTTGGGCTTGATGTTCACGATCTGGAAGGGATGGGCGAAGGCTTTGTCGGGTACGATGATGAGATCCAGCGCAGCAAAGAGTTTGGACTTGGATTCCTGCGATTTGGCAGACGCCTGCAAGAGAATTTTGTGATGACGATAGAACCCGGAATCTACTTTATCCCGGAGTTGATCGACCTGTGGAAAGCAGAAGGAAAACATGTCGACTTTATCGATTATGATGTCGTAAAAAGCTACAGAAGATTTGGCGGCATCCGGATCGAAGACGACATCCTGGTCACCGGGGATGGCGCAAGGATCCTCGGAAAACAAATTCCGAAGACGATCCAGGAGATCGAAACGGTTATGGAAGCCAGTTATCTGTAGAAGTTCATTTCATCAATATACTTCCAAACCTTATCCGGCAGAAAATACTGCATGTTTTTTCCGGCCTTGATTCCGTTTCGGATAAAGCTTGAGGAGATCTCGATCAATGGAGCGTTTACATAGGCAATGGATGGATGGTTTTCGTAGGGATGGGCTTTTGTGAAGGGGCGGGGGAAGATATTGAATTGATAAAGGGAAAGCAGTTGTTCGTAGTTCTTCCATTTGTGGAAGGTAGGAAAGATGTCGGAGCCGGCAAGAAGAGTGAAATCATGGGTCGGATATTTCTCCTGCAGGAAGGTTAGGGTGTCGATTGTATAAGATGGCTGTGGCATATGAAATTCCACATTCGAGGCTTTGAATCTGGGTTCATCCTCCACAGCGATGTTGACCATATAGAGCCTGTTCACATCCGGCAGGAGAGTTGATTTCTCTTTCAACGGATTATGGGGGGAGATAATGAACCACACGTCGTCGATATCAGTAAACTCGATCATGTAACTGGCGATCATCAGATGGCCCAGATGTATCGGGTTGAATGATCCGAAAAACAGCCCGGTTTTTGTTATATTTGATTTCATAACAGCCAGATAATGAATGTACTATAAAAAGTTTCTTACCAGCTTAGTCACTTGAGCAATTGCCTCTTCCAGATCATTATTCACCACCACCTGATCAAACTTCCCGGCAAATCTCAACTCATACGTTGCTCTTTCTAACCTGATTTTCAGACTCTCATCGCTTTCGGTACCACGGTTTTGAAGACGCTCTTTCAGGACTTTCATGGAGGGTGGTTGGATGAAGATGGCCAGCGCCTTCTCGCCGAAATAGGTTTTAAGGTTTAAGCCGCCTACTGTGTCGACATCAAAAATCGGGATCTTATTGAGGCTCCAAATCCGATTCAATTCCGATTTTAGCGTGCCGTAAAAGCTACCCGGATAGACCTCTTCCCACTCCACAAATTCATTCCCGGAGATCTTCTTCTTGAACTCGTCAATGGGGAGAAAAAAGTAATCCTCTCCATCTACCTCACAGGCTCGTTTCGGACGGCTACAGGCCGAAACGGAGAACTCCAGCTGAGGGAAAGCCTTCCTGAGGTTGTTCACCATGGTCGATTTTCCGGCACCCGACGGGGCTGATACGATGATCGCCTTGTGGTTCATACGATATTCAATAATTGCTCTTTCACCTTCTCCAGCTCATCTTTCATCTGGATCACGATCTTCTGGATCTCAGCATGTGATGCTTTGGAGCCAAGCGTATTGATCTCACGGCCCATTTCCTGGCAGATAAATCCCAGCTTCTTTCCCTGCGACTCCTTTTCATTCATGGTCTGAAGAAAATAATCACAGTGTTTTTTCAACCTGACCTTCTCTTCCGTAAAGTCCATCTTCTCCAGGTAATAGATCAGCTCCTGCTCAAACCGGTTCTGATCTGGTTGCGGAGCACCATTGGAGGAACTGAACGCATCCAGTTCATTCCGGAGGTTTAACCGAACGCGCTCTTTACGCTCATTCTCAAGTGGTTCTATTTGTTTAAGCAACGTTAGGATCGCTTCAATCCGTGCCAGGATATCCTTTTCCAACACCGATCCCTCGTTTGTCCTGCAATTGTCTGCTTCCTTTATCGCTCGTTCAATTTCTGACCAGACCATATCCCATGCAGCAGAATCAATCTCCTCTTTACTCGTCAGATAGATGTCCGGCATCTTCAACACCAGCGGAAGCAGCTCTTCGGAACTCGCTTCACTCAAGTCATCCTGAAGCGCTTTCAACTCCTGGTGGTATTTGAGTGCAAGGGGTTTATTGATCGAGAATTTGATCTGTTCCCCGGTGGATTCTGAAGAGATTAAGAGCTCAATTTTGCCACGTTTAAGCGTCGCAAGAGAATTTCTGATCTCCAACTCGTTCACACGGAGCCAGGCGGGAATTTTGAGATTAAGGTCCAGACCTTTACTGTTCAGGGTCTTAACCTCAATGGTCAACTTCTTCCCGGGAATCTCAGCAACGGCCTTCCCGAATCCGGTCATCGATTTGATCATGTCCTTGTCTTTCCGGCAAAGCTACGAAATATCCAACTATTTTTATATCTTTGGATATCAGTTGGATCAACAAAACCTGATGTAATACCGCCCGATGGAATTCCTGGTCATTGATGATACGTTGAGGCTTTACGATATGATGCTCAACGATATAGCGAATGCAAAATCGTATGTCTACCTGGAGACGTACAAGTTCGCCAATGATCATATGGGGATCAAGTTCAAGGATACGCTCACCCGCAAGGCACGGGAAGGAGTTGAAGTGAAAGTTTTAATCGATTCATGGGGGCGGGGACCGGTTTCCGAGACCTTCTTCACCGAGATGATCGATCATGGCGGAGAGGTGAAGTTCTTCGAGAAGATCAAGATCAGCTCCGACCTTTTTACTCGCGGGCATCGCCGCGATCACCGGAAGATCATGGTCATCGACGACAAGATCTGTTACATCGGTTCAGCCAACATCACCGGATACAACCTGAACTGGCGGGAACTCGTTCTCCGGTTCAGGGGTGAGATTGCAGAGACCTTCAGGAAGGTTTTTGCACAGAACTTCGAAGCGTTTAATCCTTATTACATAAAGGATAAACTGAGTTACAGCAGAAACATGAAGTTCGAGGATTACGAGATTATTCGTGATGTTCCTTCCATCCCTCTGCAGCGGTTAAAAAAGAAGTATACCCAGCTCATCCGGAGTGCGAAATCGAGTATCCTGATAGAGACGCCCTACTTCCTTCCCGGTTTTTTACTTCGTAAAGCGCTGATGGATGCCGGCAAGCGAGGAGTTGACGTGAAGGTGATCATGCCAAAACATTCCGATGTGCGGATGGTGGATATTCTGCGGAACAAATACTTTGGGATGATGCATAAAAACAACGTCAAGCTCCTCTTCTACACCCCGCATAACCTCCATGCCAAGCTGATGATCATCGACAAGAAGACCTTCTCGATCACTTCAGCCAATTTTGATTACCGAAGCTTCCGGTATCAATATGAGATTGCGTTGATCGGACATGAACCTGAGATTCTCAGCCAGCTGGAGGATCACGTCAGGGAAACCCTGCGCAACTCGGAGGAGTTTGATTACCGTCGCTGGATTAACAGGCCGAAGATCGAAAAGATATTCGAATACATCCTACTTCCTTTTCGCCATCTTTTTTAGGAAACTGAATCCATTTTTTCGGCTTGTCACAAGATAGACACCGATAAAGATCAACAGGGCCGCCAGGATCTTGGGCAGGGTGATTTGCTCCATTCCAATATATACCGAAGAGATAGCTGCCAGGACAGGCTGGAGGTATGTATAGTAGCTGACAGTAGTGGGAGTCAACTGCTTCAGTGCAATGTTGATGAGGATATAGGCAACAAAGGTGGTGCCCGCAATGATGTAAAACAGCCCGCCCCATGCATACCAATCGAAATGGATAAATGTAATAGAGAGCATCTCTTTTGCCGAAAATGGGATGATGAAGATAAACCCAAACAGAGACACCCACTTCAGGATGGTAGCCATTTGATACTTTTTCACAAGGGGTTTGATGATCACCAGGTAGAGGGAATAAAACAACATATTGAGAGTAACCAGGATATTTCCCAGTGCCGTCTGTCCGCCAAACTGAAGATGCCGGCCCCAGAGGATCAGGATCAACGCTCCCGACATGCCCAGAAAGATCCCGAATAGTTTTTGGGTTGTGATACGCTCTTTGATAATGATGCTGGCCAGGATCAGCACCAGGATGGGATTGGTAACATGAATTACTGAAGCATCAACAGGCGTAGTATAGTTCAACCCCACATAGAAGAAGCCAACGTTCAGGGTAAGTCCGAATAATCCGCAGAGAGCCAGCTTATACAGATCGCGGCGTTCGACCTTCTCCGGTGCAAAGAGTTGTTGAAAGATCCAGAATAGTATCGCACCACCCAGCAGCCGGATAAATATCATCTGCAATGGAGTCAGGAATCCGGGCATCATGCTCTTGGCAATGCTGTAATGAAGCCCGAAAATAATCGTGACTCCGAGCATCGCAAGGTGCGCTTTCGGTAGTTTTGACATTGTGCCGGTAAAATTATTCATTTTTCAGACACCCTGTTCAAGGCTACCCCTAAATCCCCTGAAGGGGACTTACTCCCTCCCCTCCAAGGGGAGGGTCGGGGAGGGGTCATAAAAAAGCCGCCCCGTTGTCAGGGCGGCTCTCCAAATAAATCACCATGTCATAACTTACGAGATCTTGATCTCTTTTCTGGTCTCCAGCTGAGCTTGATCCCTCTTAGGAAGGTCAATCTTCAGGATGCCGTGAATGTAATCTGCTTTGATTTTATCGGTATCAATCGACTTCGGAAGTGTGAAGGAGCGACTGAAAGAGCCATAATAAAACTCTTTCCGGGTATAATTCTTTCCCTCTTCATTCTTTTCATCTGCCAGCTCGGAGGAGATAGTGAGGATTGAATTCTCGAGGTTGATGTTGAAATCTTCCTTCTTCAACCCGGGAGCTGCAATCTCCAATTCAAATCCTTCAGACTTTTCTATAATATTTGCTGAAGGATCACGGGTACGCTTGTCGAAAAAGTCGTTGTATTCCGGATCGAAAAAGTTCGACACGAAATCAGTTATCGGATTTTTGTGTTGCCATCTCATGATTGTCATATTGTTACTCTCCTAATTTTATAGTTAACTTTTTATATCTGCCATAGAATAATCAATTTCTATACCAGTGGTGATTAGAACGAATTTGCTGTCAAAATGGCAGGGCTTGGGTTTTACCCACAATGCAAAAACCTGTTTACCAGCCTGATAACCTCTTTCTCGTTGTGGTTGATCGATTCACGGAGATGCTTATCATCGTAACTTTTCAGTTGTTTGATGATGCCGTCGATGATTTTTTCCGGAAAGACACCTTGAGCCTGGTAGATATCCCGCTGACTCTGGAGTGCTTCGGCAGAATCCCAGCATGAAGCCGGAAGATGGTGCAGAGAACTTACCTGTTTCTTGTATTTGGTGTCGAAGATGTTGACATCCACATAGGTTTTTTTGGCAAATTCAAGAGCTGTTTTCATCTTCAGGCCGTGGCGGGCAGCTACGGCAAGTCCGGCACAGAGGAGGTAGATATCGGCCGAACCATCCGGACAACGGAACTCAACTGTCTGCTTATCGATGAAATTGGTTTTTAAGCCCTTCTCCAGAGGATTGGCTTCCAGGATCATGTTGTTCCTGGTGTTGCTCCAGCTCAGCGGGACCCGTACCAGCACGGAACGGTTCCGGTCGCCCCAGCAGATTGTAGTCGGCGCTTCCTGGTGTGGAACCAGCCGGAAATAAGAGGTAGGGATTGTATTTCCGAAAGCCGTTAGCGATCGAGCCATAGAGAGGTAACCTGCGATCGCTTTTTTGGCAGTATTAGAAAGTGATCCATCCTCGATCATCATGCTCTTGTCATTCTTCAGCAGCCGGGTATGCATATGCATCCCGCTACCGGCTTTCCCGGTCGTGATCTTGGGTGCAAAAGTTACGGTAACCCCGTGCTTGTAAGCCAGCGACCGAAGGATCCATTTTGCTATCAGCAGCTGCTCCGCAGCATCTTCCAACCGTACAGGGGTAAATTCGATCTCATTCTGTTCGTAGAGAAGTCCTGATTCAGTAAATGTACCCACCTCCGAGTGTCCGTACTTGATGAATCCTCCACAACTGTCGATCGCACTCATCGCTTCGGTCCGAAGCATTTCCCATTTACAAAAAGGGGATGATTCATGATACCCCCGCTGGTCGGCAGCTTCATAAAGGGGATCTTTTTCACTGATCACATAATATTCAAGCTCTCCCATCACCTGATAATCCAATCCGGATGACTCTTTCAGCACATGGTGAGCCTTTCGCATAATATACTCAGGAGAGTTGGCAAAGGGTAATCCGTCTTTGTCGTAATAAGAACAGATGATATCAAGAGTTGGTATCTCGGAAAAAGGATTCAGAAAAGCTGTACGGTATCTGGGTATGACATACAGATCGGATGAGCCTGGTTCAACATAGTATGGGAACAAACTGGAGCCATCAACACGTTCACCGGCACTCAGGATCATGTCAAGATGCTGCCGGCTTTTGATGATAAAGTTCAGCGTCTTTAACCGTCCGTCAGCACCAGCATACCGGAAGTTAAGCATCTGGATCCCATTGGATTCGATGAAGCGAATCAGGTCGGCACGTGTAAAATCATCAGAAGGTTTGTCGAGAAACCGAATGAGTGGGTTGGGATTGAGAACAACAGCTTCATTCATAGGGTGGGGTTTCTAATTTAGAAAGGGGCAACAAAAATAAGGAATTTTCTTATTTTTGATCCGTTTTATCCCAATCATTGCAGGAAGATTGAAAAAGAGGCAGGAAGAAATACTGGAAAGCCAGGACATTGAGATCCGCTTATTGATTGATGCTATCTTCAGGAAGTATGGGTATGATTTCAGGAATTACTCTCAGGCCCATATCAAGCGCAGGATCCTGAACCGTTTCCAGCTGTCAGGATTGAATACGATCTCGGAAATGACCCATAAAGTCCTTTATGACAGTGACTTTGTGGACAAGATCCTCTTGGACCTCTCCATTACAGTCACCGAGATGTTTCGTGATCCGACATTCTACAAAGCTGTCAGACAGAGTGTGCTGCCAATATTACGGTCCGCTCCGTTTGTGAAGATATGGCATGCCGGCTGTGCCAGCGGAGAGGAAGTTTACTCGATGGCGATTATGCTTAAGGAGGAGGGATTACTCCACAAGACCCAGATCTATGCCACTGATTTCAACCCGGTGATCATCAAGTATGCCCGGAAAGCTGAATATCCGATCAGCCGCATCAAGGAATTTACCATCAGCTATCAGAAAGCCGGCGGGACAAGATCATTTTCCGACTACTACACCGCTGATCATAAATCAGCAAAACTTAATGACAACCTGAAGCAGAATATTGTATTTGACAATCATAACCTGGTAACCGATAGTGTGTTTGCTGAGATAAACCTGGTGGTGTGCCGGAATGTGCTGATCTATTTTGACAGGCAGTTACAGGATAAGGTAATCGGGTTATTCATGGATAGCATGCCTGGCGGGGGATTCCTCTGCCTGGGATCTAAGGAGACTCTCCAATTTTCAACTCATAACGAATCGTTTGAACCTGTTGTGGAACATGAAAGAGTGTATATAAAGAAATATTCTTAGTAATTTTAACTCGTTGATAAAGAGGAAAAATTTTCAGGCAGTTGCAATTGGTTCTTCGGCAGGAGGACTGAATGCGCTAAAGACGGTATTTACGGAATTGGATAAAAAGTTTCCACTCCCGATCATCATCGTTCAGCATATAAGCGCAGATACTGATAGTTACCTTCCGTCGTTACTGGATAACCTGAAAAAAATAAAAGTGAAAGAGGCGGATGAAAAGGAGACTCCCCAAAAGGGTATTGCGTATATTGCACCGCCAAACTACCATCTCTTGATCGAAAGCGACAGGTCATTTACGCTGACGGTTGGGGAGCGGGTAAACTATGCACGACCGTCGATTGATGTGTTATTTGAGACAGCCGCAGAAGCATATTCCGATGGTTTGATCGGCATCATTCTAACTGGAGCCAATAACGATGGGAGTAGGGGTTTGAAAAAGATCAGGGAGATGGGAGGATTGACTATTGTCCAGGACCCTGAAGAGGCCGAAGCTGAAGCAATGCCTGCCTCAGCTCTCGAAGCTACGAATGTCGATCATGTCATGAAATTGAAAAATATTGCAAAATTTTTGAATAGCATTATATGAATAAGAAACCAAAAATTCTGATCGTTGACGACCGGATTAAGAACATCATCGTCCTTGAAGAAATGTTGATTGATCTTGATATTGAATTTGTCCGAGCTTCATCCGGATCAGAGGCAATCAAGTTGGCTCATGACACAGAATTTGCCATGATCCTGATGGATGTTCATATGCCGGGTATGGATGGATTTGAGACAGTGGAGAATATCCGGAAAGATCCTCACAACGAAATTATGCCAATCATCTATATCACAGCTTTTTATCATGAGGATTATTATAAAGTGAAAGGGATCAAATCGGGAGCGGTTGATTTCATTACGAAACCAATCATTCCCGATATCCTGATTGGCAAAGTGAGTGTCTTCATGAACCTATACCGACACCGGAAAAGCCTTGAAGAGGAGATCATCTGGAGAGAACGGATCGAAATGGACTTGAAAAAAGCTAAAGAGCTGGCTGAAGATGCGAGCCGTGCGAAGCAAAAATTTCTCTCCACGATGAGCCATGAGATCCGAACACCATTGAATGCTATCATCAATACAGTTAATCTCCTCAAGGATGAACACCCTCACGAAGAGCAAATTGAGAGCATGGATATCCTTAAATTCTCTTCTGACAGCCTTCTGCGGATTGTCAATGACATTCTGGACTACTCCAAGATCGATGCAGGAAAGATCTCATTTGAGACAGTGGAATTCGAGTTGAGAAAATTGATTACCGGGATCAAACAAAGCTTTGATTATGAGGCGAATCAGCGAAAATTGAAAATTGAAAATATCATCGATGAGAAGATACCCCCAGTTGTCATTGGCGACTCTGTCAGGCTGACGCAAATCCTTATCAACCTGGTTGGTAATGCCGTGAAATTTACGGAGAAAGGCGGAATTATCATTGAGGCTAATCAGAAGAAGAAACACAACTCCCGGATCGATATTAAATTCCGGATCACCGATACAGGGATTGGTATCCCAAAAGATAAGATCAAAATGGTTTTTGAGAGCTTCACACAAGCCAGCTCTTCCACAACAAGGCAATATGGCGGTACGGGCCTGGGTCTTGCAATTACCCACAAACTGGTTGAACTTCAGGGAGGCGAACTCAAGTTGAAGAGTAAGGAAGGGGAGGGAAGCGTCTTCTTCTTTACGCTCCCCTTCAAGATCAGCAGTAAAAGCCATGTCAAGGATGGCGGTCAACTGTCATCAGCCCTTCACAGTCTCAGGGGGTTGGAAGTATTGGTAGTGGAAGACAACCTTGTTAACCAGAAAATTGTATCGAAATACCTTACAAAGTGGGAAGCCAGTTACGATATTGCAGAAAACGGACGGGTGGCTTTTGATAAGGCACTGAAGAAAAAGTATGACCTGATTTTGATGGACCTCCATATGCCTGAGATGAGTGGGTATGAAGCGACCGAGAAGATCAGAGCGGAAAAGGATAAATACTACCAGGAGCTGCCGATCATCGCCCTGACAGCTTCTGTATTCCTAGAAGACAGGGAGAAAATCTTTAATTACGGCATGAGTGGATTTATCACCAAGCCTTTTAATCCGACAGAACTTTTCTGGGCGATATCGCCGTTT
>JACNKI010000201.1:0-3029 GCA_014382125.1 Bacteroidota bacterium
TGAAGGAACTTCCTATTTGTGATTTACGGGTAGTTGTTTACCGTGAAAATCTATGTTAATGATTGAATCTGTTTCTTTCTTCACAAAGATACAACGATATTGACTAGATTCAAGGTTCAAGACTCATATATTAAGTTATCCAGTTATCTTCTTCACAAACGCCCTTACCGCCTTTTCGTTGAAGAGCGAGACGTTAACCGTGATCCCGATGACATCCTTTATGATCATTCGTTCAAAGACATTCATCTTATCGAAGTCGAGTTCCCCGCCGAAGATCCCTATTCCAACAGCATGACTGACAAGTGGTTCAGGATAATTTTCCATAAGTTGTTCCCTGGCCTTGTTGCCTTCATACATGCAGCAGATGTACAACCCGATCCTCTTTTTCAGCAACTGATCCAGGTTTTTTTCACAGAATTTTTTGAGCCGTTTCTGGAGGTTACCGATACGGATGGAACCCCCAATGATGAGTGTGTGGAACGAATCCAGGAAAGGCAATTCGTCCGATTCAAGGTTGATCACAGTCACCTCATCAGGCAGCAGATCCCGGATCATCAAAGCAGCCTTCCCGGCACAACCGCGTGAAGACATATAGACGATAAGTGTTTGCATGAAGGTGGGTTTGCTCCTGTAAAAGTAGAGATTTATTAATGGAATTTTATATTTTTACATTTTGAATTAAAGAAATGTCAGATCCGCCCGAATCGAAACGAGAGATGAGCTTTTGGGAACACCTGGATGAACTCAGGAGTACGCTGATCTGGAGCATGGTGGGCATTGTTGTATGTGGGATTGCAGCATTCATCTTCAAGGATATTCTATTCGACCACATCCTCCTGGCCCCTAAAGAAAAAACATTCATCACCTACCGATTGCTTTGCCGTTTAGCCGATTGGATATCTATCCCCACCCTCTGTATCGATCCCTCCTATTTTAATATTATCAATATCAACCTGGCCGGGCAATTCATGTCGCACATGGTCATCTCCCTGGTTGCCGGGATCATTCTGGCGATGCCATTTGTGGTATGGCAGTTCTGGCGTTTCATCAAACCCGGATTAACCAAGGATGAGGTGAAGCATTCGCGTGGAGCTGTATTTACTATCTCCCTCCTTTTTCTGGTTGGTGTCCTCTTTTCCTATTTTATCGTAGTCCCTTTGATGGTAAATTTCCTGGGAGGATACCAGGTAAGTGAGATGGTAAGCAACCAGATCGCACTCTCTTCCTATACCGGATCTGTCACCATGATGACACTTTTGATGGGCCTGCTTTTTGAACTCCCCATCATCGTAGTTTTTCTTACAAAAGGTGGAGTAATTACCCCTGGTTTCCTGAAAAAATACAGAAAACACACCCTTATAGCCATCCTGATTATCTCCGGCATCATCACACCGAGTCCAGATATCTTCAGCCAATTGATCGTAGCTATCCCGCTCTACGGCCTGTTTGAGGTGAGCGTCGCTATCTCCACAAAGATACATACCAGGAAGCAACAGGAATTGGCCGGGTAATTCCGTGAGCTAAACGGAAAAATCCCGGGACTGAACGGATAATTATTGTCGCCGAAAATATCTTTATCTACTTTCGAGCCATCAAAATTAACCACAAAATCTCCCACAAATGGAAACAAAACGTCTGTACAGAAGTATTAACGATCGTGTGATTGGAGGGGTAGCGGCCGGACTTGGCAATTATTTCAATCTGGATCCCCTGTTAGTCAGGTTACTCTTTGTAATCTTTACCTTCTTCGGTGGTGGAGCCCTGATTATTTACATCATTTTATGGATCGTAACACCGGATGCTCCTGTTAATGAACATCAAACCCAAAAACAAATGGATATGGAACCACAAGAAAATCCTCAAAAGCCTAATCAGGAATCAAAATTCAAAGGAAATCTCATCGGCGGACTGGTATTGATTACCCTTGGTGCAATCTTTCTGGTCGACCAGTTCGTCCCGCGAATTGATTTTGGTGACCTCTGGCCAATCATTTTAATTGTGATCGGTGTCGCCCTCCTGGTCAATGCATATGGAAAACAAAAAAAGAAAAACGATTAAACACGTAATATTATGAAATTCCGCAATCTTTTCTGGGCCTTGATCCTAATTGCGATCGGGTTCTTATTCATGGTCAGTAACTTCGGATGGATTGACTTCCATTGGGTGAGTATCTGGCGCCTCTGGCCCTTGATCCTGATCTTCTGGGGAATCTCGATCCTTCCGATTAAAGATATTATAAAATTTAGTCTGGTGATTGCCTTCATTGCTTTGACATTCATCTTCTTCAATCAAATTACAGAGCCAAGATGGTATTTCACATTAAGCGACCACTCCTGGACCTGGAACGATAGTTGGGATGTTGAGTGGGATGATGAAGGCAGTGAGAGCCGGACTTACACATATTCCAAACAGGAATTAACCGTCCCCTTCGACTCTGCAACACCCAAAGCAATCCTTAAAATGGATGCCGCAGCCGGGAACTTCTATGTCAGGGGAGAGACAAGTGAACTCCTCTCTTTTCAGAAGAAAGGAGATATCGGAGATTACTCAATGACTACTGAGGAGAGCGATGGGAAGACCATCATTAACATCAGCCTGAAGAAAAACAAAAAAATCCGACGTGTCAGGAAGAACAGGATCGACATTCACCTAAACCAACATGTCACCTGGGATCTCGACTTTGATGTGGGTGCTGCTGCTGTGGAAATGGATCTCAGCGACTACAAAATAGATACGGCCCGGATTGATGCAGGAGCTGCTTCTCTCGAACTCAAACTTGGCAACCTGAATCCGTTGACTTACATCCACTACAGTTCCGGAGCCGCTTCGTTGAAAATCAGGATCCCGAAAGAGTCGGCGTGTAAGATCCACTCGGAATCGATCCTCGTAAGCCGCGAATTCCACGGTTTCAATAAACTTGGAGATGGGGTGTACCAGACAGAAAACTATCCGGAAGGTACCAATAAGATCATCATTGACATCGAATCTGCCGTCTCCAGCCTGAAAGTGGTTCGTTACTGATCCACTTT
>JACNKI010000201.1:3607-7235 GCA_014382125.1 Bacteroidota bacterium
TTACATTGTGTTACCCGAGGCCAACCTTCATGTCATTCCGGCGAACGTGGACATGCCTACTGCTGCGCTTACAGAACCGCTTGCAGCAGCACTGGAGATCTTCGAACAAACCAAGATTAAACCGACAGATAACGTATTTATCTTTGGCGCCGGAAAATTAGGGCTGTTGATCGCCCAGGTCTTCCGGTTATCGGGATGTGAATATACATTGTATGATATTAACCCATGGAAGGTGGAATTTGCAAAGGGGCTTGGATTATCTGCCGCGTTACCAGAGGCGATAGGAGCCGATCAGAAAGCAGAGATTTGTGTTGACTGCACCGGTAATCCAAAAGGGATAGAAACAGCCCTCTCTCACCTCTATCCTTGCGGAAAACTAATCCTGAAAACCACCGTAGCCAATCCGGCAAAACTAAATCTCAACAAGATCGTGATGAATGAATTTAATATCATCGGTAGTCGTTGTGGTGTGTTTGAACCGGCCCTCAGCCTGCTCAGTCAGAAACTGATCGATGTGGAGCCAATGATCACAAAGGTCTTCCCGTTTGATGAACTTGTCGAAGCATTCCAGTTTGCAGCTCAACCCGATACCATTAAAGCGCTGATCAGACATTAAATCAAAGCAACAAAAATTTTCTTAGCTCGGAAAAAAAATCTACTTTCGCAATGCAGAAAAAAAATAAACAGATGAAAATGAAACACAATTTTTTCCTTAGCCTGACTATTGCCATGGCAGTGTCTGTCATCTTCCTGACAGGTTGCGGTGGTGGGACCATAGACCAGAAAGCCAACGAAGAGGCGGCTGATTCCATTAAGAAGGAGATGACCCTTACTCCTGAAGCCCGGAACCTCCTGTATGACCTACCTACTCCTTTCGAAATTACCGAAATGCTGAAACAGGCTCAGGCAGGTTATATTTTCGACATCACGAACTCCCCGGAGAATGTTGATAAATACATAACCGAAAAAAGCAGAGCAATGAATCTGGGAGTTTATAGCGCTGATCTGGCTTATTCTGCAACCTACAGGCAAATTGACAACACCAATAAGTTCCTGGTCTGCACGAGTGTACTATCTAATGAGCTGGGCATTGCCGGTGTATATCAACCCAACCTGGTTGAAAAGGTGAAAGAGTTCAACAACAACAAGGATTCGTTGGTAGCCCTTGTCTCCAACATCTTCATCTCTACAAACGACTTTCTCTCAAAAAACAACCGTAACCAGGTAACTGTTTACATCGCTTCCGGTGCATTTGTAGAAGGACTTTACCTGGCCAGTTCGTTAAATATCGTGGCGAAAGATAATACCCAGATCTCGGAAGTGATTCTCAAACAAGCCGACAACTACAGCAAGATGATGATGATCCTGGATCTCTATCAGAATGACGAAGTAATGAAATCTCTTTACGACGAAATGTTCGACCTTAAAAGCGTCTTCACAGATTTTGTCCAGGAGCCTGGTAAACCACTGACTAAAGAGAAAGCATTTGAGATCAATGATCTGATCGAAAATGTCCGGAATTACTTTATTCAATAACGATAATTGACTGAATTGGACGGGGCCTCGAGCCCCGTTTTTTTTATCAGAGAATCCTTATCTTTGATCGGGATAAACCATCAACCATGTCTGAACCGATCTTAATGGCCCTGGTACAGCTTTTTGCAATTGTAGCTGCTTCGGGACGAAAAGCCAATCCGGAAAGCACGCGCACCATTATCGCTTCCTTTCTGAAAGCTCATCTCAGCAGCCAGGAAATGGAGGAGTATCTGAAGTTGTTTGATGAGCTACTCTTCTTCCATCAACCTATGGATGACATTCAGGAAGCGCCTGATACAGCCGGAAAGGTCCGTGAGATCTGTCAGAAAGTCAACAAGGGGCTTCAATTACGTGATAAAGTGATCGTATTCCTGAAATTTCTGGAGTATCTGGAGGAGGAACATGGAAGAGCAACGTATGATGCAATACCCATCACAAACGAGGAAGAAGGTTACCTGCAAATCATCGCCGAAACATTCAACCTGTCTCAACCGCTTTTCGTCAACTGCCAGGCTTTTATCCTGGATCCGCAAGGTTCCGGTTTCGACCGTAATAACCTGCTGATAATCGATTCGCGTGAGCATCTGCAGGAGCAGAAGCAGATGTACAGGGAAAACCTCGACGGGCAAATCCTGATCCTCTACCTCCCTTTGATCCACTCTTTTATCTGCAGGTACCTGGGGCAGGATGACATCAACCTGAACGGGAACCAAATGGTTCCTTACCGCTCGGTCATTCTCAACCATGGATCGATCCTAACAAGTTTAAAACTTAGCCCCGTTTATTATACCGACCTGGCAGCCAGATTCCTGCATACCAAAGAGATCATTCCTGTTGAATATACAGCTGAAGAGATTGAGTTCCGTTTCAAAAACAGCACCAACGGCATCCATCCTTTCAGCTTCACTGCCGGTTCAGGCGAACTGATCGGAGTGATGGGCGGAAGTGGGGTGGGAAAATCTACCCTGTTGAACCTGATGAACGGAAACCTCCCCCTCACCCGTGGAAAGATCATGATTAACGGTTACGACCTCCACCACGATAGGGAGCAGTTGCAGGGGATCATCGGATTTGTCCCACAGGATGACCTGCTGATTGAGGAGCTAACAGTTTTCCAGAACTTATATTACAACGCCAAACTCTGCTTCAGTGAGTTCACAAAGAGCCAGATCCTCAGATCGGTGATGAAGATCCTCTCCGATATCGGATTGGCAGGGATCAAAAGCCTGAAGGTAGGCGACCCGCTGAATAAGTTCATCTCAGGCGGACAACGAAAGCGATTGAACATTGCGTTGGAGCTCATCAGGGAGCCATCTGTCCTTTTTGTCGATGAACCCACATCGGGCCTCTCCTCCATGGATTCTGAGATGGTGATGCTGTTGCTAAAAGAGCAGACGCTGAAGGGGCGACTGGTTGTTGTCAATATCCATCAACCTTCATCCGATATTTTCAAGCTCTTTGATAAGCTGTTAATCCTGGACAAAGGGGGTTATCCCATTTACTTCGGCAACCCGATCGATGCCCTGGCTTATTTTAAAACCCTTAGCAGCCACGTCAACCCAACTGAGAGTGAATGTGCAAACTGTGGATATGTCAATCCCGAACAGATTCTTCAAATCACTGAAGCGAAGGTGATCAACGAATATGGGAAGCTGAGCGCTAACCGGAAAACCAATCCTCACGAGTGGTATGAACACTTCCGGAAAAACATTCAACCCAAACTGAAAATTACTTCGGCTAAACGGATGCTTCCAACACATCACTTCAAAGTGCCTAACCTGTTCAAGCAGTTTCAACTATTCGGTACCAGGAATTTCCTCTCGAAAATTACTAACAAGCAATACCTGCTGATCAACCTCCTGGAAGCTCCAGTTCTGGCTGCTGTCCTTGCCATTCTCATGCGTTATTACCCGGGTGATACCTATATCTTCGGCATGAACAGCAACCTGGTTGCCTACCTCTTCATGAGCGTAGTGGTCGCTCTTTTCTTTGGCATGATGGTAAGTGCTGAAGAGATCATCCATGACCAGAAGATCCTGAAACGGGAAGCCTTTCTTCATCTCAGCCGGTGGAGTTATCTCAATTCCAAGAT
>JACNKI010000125.1:0-25118 GCA_014382125.1 Bacteroidota bacterium
ATCAGAGAAATAAAGTCGTTCATCCACATAGCTAATTTGTTTCCCATTAATCCGGAAACAGGGCAAAAGGTTATATGCTGGAAAGTATTTTATTTTCATATTTGACAAAAAGGGGTAAATTCGTTGAAATCAAAATCAGACCTGCCATGATTGTAACCTGTGTGCATGTACATATCAAAGAGCCTTATATCCAGGCTTTTATTGATGCCTCAACTGAGAACCATCTGGCTTCTGTTAACGAACCCGGAAACCGGAGATTTGATATCCTCCAGTTGAAAGAAGATCCGGCCCGTTTCCTGCTTTACGAAGCATATGATTCTGATGAAGATGCAGCGAAGCACAAAGAGACACCCCACTACCTGAAATGGAGGGAAACGGTGGCCGATTGGATGGCTAAACCCAGGGAAGGCATAAAATATAATGCACGTTGGCCAAAATAGCGGAGCAGATGAATGACTTTCAATTTGCCCGCATACCGAAAATCCATTTCGGACCCGGTTCGATATCCCTGTTGCCCGGGATACTGACTCACTTTGGGAGCCGGATATTGGTTGTGGTGAGCAAGACCTATTCGAAAACCAGTTCATTTCCCTTGCTTTTCAATGAACTGAGTAAGCAGACAATCCAGCCTGAGGTAGTTGACCTCTCCGGAGAGCCCTCTCCACTTTTTGTAGATACGGTTGTTCAGCAGAAGCGACCATTTCAACCGGATGTGATCGTATCTATTGGTGGCGGAAGTATTGTTGATGCCGGTAAAGCCATCGCTGCTATGATTCCTATGGAAGGATCTGTCAGGGATTTTCTGGAAGGGGTAGGAACCCGGTCACATACCGGTCAGAAAACCCCTTTTATTGCTATTCCTACCACAGCCGGGACAGGCAGTGAAGCGACCAAAAATGCAGTCTTGAGTGAAACAGGACCAAACGGATTCAAGAAGTCCCTTCGGCACGACAATTTTGTACCGGATGTCACGATTATTGATCCGGAACTAACACGCTCCTGCCCAGCCGACATATCGATGCCTGTAGGAATGGATGCCTTTACTCAGCTGTTGGAGGCGTTCACTTCCACCCATGCTTCGCCCATGACGGATGCGCTTGCATTCAGTGGAATGGAACGGGTGGTAGAGTCGTTGCCACAGGTATTTAAGGATCCTGATAATCTGGAAGCGAGAACTGACATGGCCTATGCTGCCCTCATATCAGGGATCACACTGGCCAATGCTGGACTTGGAATAGTTCATGGATTTGCTTCAGCGATAGGAGGCATGTTCCCCATTCCTCATGGAGTCGTATGTGGTGCATTGCTGGCTCCGGCTACCCGGATAAATATTGCAAAGTTGAAACAGTCGGAAGCAAATCCGGTGTCTCTCCGGAAATATGTGGAAACAGGAAAGCTTTTCTCATACAAACAGAAAAGTGATGACTATTTTCTTCAGCTACTCCATGAAAAACTGCGCGAGTGGACAACCACATTCAACATCCCGAAATTGAGAATGTTTGGTATTACAGATGGTGATTTTGACAGGATTATCAGTGGCACCACTTTGAAAAACAGTCCCGTTGAGCTTAGTCGTGATGAGCTGATGCAAATTCTTACTGAGGCATCCTAAAATAATTGACAGTTGATAATAATTTCTTAATTTCACCAAAAAACACACTTATGTCAATCATCAATGTTGTACACGACCCTACGGATCCCCGGGAACATGTGGAACCATGGAGCCGGTGGCTGGCTCTTGCGGCTTTTGTCCTCCTGATCACGATATTAAATATGGATGCGACGGTGGTTAACCTGACCATCGGTCCGATTGAGGAGGAGATGAAATCCAGCCTTAAGATCCTGCAATGGGTCATCAGTATCTATGGGATTGCCTGGTCGGTGTTTGTCATCCCTTCAGGGAAGTTTGCGAACAAATTCGGGAAAAAGAAAATGCTGATCACCGGGATATCGATCTTTATTCTGTCGTCGATACTTTGTGCGATTGCCCATGATGTTTGGTTGTTGATCCTCGGTCGGTTCATCCAGGGTGTTGGCGCTGCCATCTGTATCCCACCGATTTACGGATTGGTTTATGATAAATTTCCTGCCGGGAAACGGGGTTTTCCGATTGGGCTGCTGGGAACAGGAACAGGTGTCGGACTGGCTATTGGCCCGACTATTGGAGGTTTCATCATGGAGCAATTCCCATGGCCATGGATCTATTATTTAAATATCCCGCTTGGAATCCTTGTTTTGTTAATTGTTCTGTTCACCATCCGGAAGGAATCGCAACAAGTTAGCAAATCACTCGACTTGATTTCCAGCCTCTATGTGGCGTTGATCGTACTACCGCTCAGCTATGGAATTAACAATATCTCTACCTGGGGTTTGCTCAGCTATCAGACGTTGATTGTGGTTGTTTTGGTTGCCGCCGGTTTGGTCATGCTTCATCTGCATTCCAAGAAAGCAACAGACCCATTGATTCCAAAAGGGACGTTTTCCAATAAATTGTATGTCTCCACACTGATTGGGTTCATGTTTCTCTCGTTCATCCTGGGAACCGTGCTGGTACTCACGGGACTTTACATGGGGAATGTGCTGGGTTTTACCACGTTTCATAACGCATTGATCTTTATAGGCTTTGCCACGGCTTTTTCGTTGGTTTCACCTATCGGCGGAAAATTATCAGAAAAGATGGACGCCCGGATACCTGCATGTATTGGATTGGGAATAAGTATTATCGGCATCGTTCTGGCACTGTTTTACGGACTTCATACAACCACCATATACCTGGTCATCAGTTTGGCGTTGATGGGTTTCATTGGCCTCTCCATTGCACCGTATAACGCAACCATGTTAAAAGCCGTAAACAGGCTAACAGTTGATGCCCTGTCCGGCTTGTACAATATGTGTGGTTGTATGGGCTTCTCCATCGGAGTGGTGATCAGCACCAATGTGCTTGTCCAGGTTTCGAATGCTCATTTAAAAAAAATGCTGCACAAAGCAACTATTGTGATCCCGGAAAAAGCACAGGCGGAATTCGATTCGTTGATCACCTCAGCACACAGGAATGTTGAGGAGATAGCTGCAGTAACACTATTGTCGAAAGAGAAAATTCTCTACTTCATTAATGAATCTTTTTTAAGCGGCTTCCATGCCTCAATGTATACGATCATTGGTGCAGGAGCAGTGGCTATTATCCTGACCCTGCTGTGGATGAAAGTACCTGCTGTGAGCTCCGGAGAAAGTAACAAGTGAAAAACCTGCTCGATGTTGAAAACCTGAAGGTCACCTTTTCCAGTGACGGCTTGAAGGAGTGTGCGGTTGACGATATCTCTTTCTCAATGAGGCAAAGTGAGATTCTGGGAATTGTTGGCGAATCGGGCTCCGGGAAATCTGTGACAGCGCTATCTGTCCTGGGTTTGATTCAGCAACCACCGGGGTTGGTATCAGCGAAAGCCATCTCTTTCAAGGATCCATATCGGGGAGAAGTAAGGCTTGATACCTTATCTGAAAAAGAGCTTCAGGCGGTTCGGGGAAGATCTATTTCGATGATCTTCCAGGAGCCAATGACTTCAGTGAACCCAGTATATACCTGTGGAAATCAGGTACTTGAAACAATTCGCCAACATCTGGATATTTCCCGAAAAGAAGCCAAACGAAGCGTGCTCCAACTTTTTGAAGAGGTTCGGCTTCCAGATCCTCCAGGCATTTACCGGGCTTATCCACACCAGCTTTCAGGAGGACAAAAACAACGTGTGATGATTGCCATGGCCATCTCCTGCGATCCGACGATTTTGATTGCTGATGAACCCACAACAGCCCTGGATGTGTCAGTCCAGAAAACGATTCTCAACCTGCTGAAAACGTTACTGCAAAAGCGACAGATGAGCATTCTTTTCATTACACATGACCTGGGCCTGATATCCGGTTTCGCCAACCGGGTGTTGGTCATGTACCAGGGAAAGATTGTAGAACGAGGCCCTGTAAAAACTGTTTTTCAGTACCCAAAACATCCTTATACACAAGGCCTGATCGCTTGCAGGCCACAAGCCGATATTCGATTACGAACACTGCCTACCGTTGAAGACTTCATGCAGAAAGCTAACGAAACTTGTCATTGCAAGGAACGTAGTGACGAAGCAAACCGAAAAAATATTATCACCGCAAAAGATCGCAAAACCGCACACGAAAAACTCTATCGAAATGAACCTGTATTACGCGTGGAAGGGGTTGTGAAAGTTTTTTCCGGAAGGGGAGGGATGTTCTCTCAGAAACAGGCCGAATATGTGGCTGTCAACAACGTAAGCTTCAGTGTATATCAGGGTGAAACACTCGGCATCGTTGGCGAATCCGGATCCGGTAAAACGACCCTGGCTCGCACCGTGTTGCAACTCATCCCTCCATCGGAAGGGAAGGTATTCTATCAGGATCAGGATATTACAAGATTAACATACAGAAAGCGGAAAGCTCTTTACAAAGATCTGCAGATCGTTTTTCAAGATCCCTACTCTTCACTCAATCCCCGGATGACGATCGGAGCTGCTATCCTGGAACCAATGAAGGTGCATCATCTGCTGAATAACGACAGACAACGGAAATTGAAGGTGGAAAAACTGTTGGAAAAAGTTGGATTAACCCCGGATCATTTCTATCGATATCCCCATGAGTTTTCGGGTGGTCAGCGACAACGGATCTGCATTGCCCGCGCACTGGCCCTAGAGCCGCAACTGATCATTTGCGACGAATCTGTATCCGCCCTCGATGTCTCCATCCAGGCGCAAATCCTGAATTTGCTGAATGGCCTCAAGCGGGATTTTCATCTTACCTACATTTTTATCTCGCACGATCTGAACGTGGTGAAGTATATGTCAGATCGCCTGATCGTAATGAAAGAGGGAAAAATTGTGGAGATCGGCGATCCCGAAGAGATCTACCACGATCCAAAATCAGAATACACGAAGATATTGCTGGATGCCATGACGGATTAGATCTCTCTTTTCCCTTAATGATCCTAATGACCTTAATGCCTCTAAATTAGCATTGACCCATGACAAAGAAGAAAAAATTATCCGGAGATCAAAAAAAGACCCTGATCAATAACATCCTGCAGACATATCTGTTAAATCCACATAGTGGATTAAATTACAAGCAGGTATCGAAGCGGTTAGGCATAGAAGACCGGGCCCGGAAAGACCTGGTCAGACTCTTGATAGAAGAGCTATACCGAAGCCAGGAGTTGGTTGAGTCGAAACGGGGAAAGTATCAGATCAATCCGGAAGGTGAGCGCTATAAGAAATCGGCGAAAACCCACATGACCGGCAAGGTCGACATGAAGCAATCGGGAAAAGCGTATGTGATCCCCGATGAGAAGACAGGCGATATCTTTATCAGCGCAGCCAATACGAATCACGCCTTGCATGGCGATTACGTCAGAGTGTCGCTTTTCCCGATCCGGAAAGGCAGGAAACGGGAAGGAGAGATCGTCGAGGTGATCAAACGGAATAAAACCCAGTTTGTCGGAATCCTGGAGATCGCGAAGAATTTTGCTTTCGTGATTCCCGACACGTCATCTATGCCGATGGATATTTTTATTCCCAGAGAGAACCTGAACAAAGCCCGGAGCGGACAAAAGGTGATTGCAACCATCACCGAATGGCCGGAACACTCGCAAAATCCGTTTGGAAAAATTAACCATATCCTTGGTCAGCCGGGCGACAATCAGGTTGAGATGCAATCGATCCTGGCGGAGTTTGATTTTCCACTCTCTTTTGGTGATAAATCAGAGAAAGAGGCAAACAGGATCCCAGCCGGAATACCGGAAAAGGAGATCAAATCGAGAAAGGATTTCAGGGATACGTTTACGATCACCGTCGATCCTGCTGATGCCAAAGATTTTGATGATGCCATCTCCCTCAAAAAGCTAAAAAACAGCCACTGGGAAGTGGGTGTACATATTGCCGATGTATCCTATTATGTTAAACCGGGTATGGCTATTGACCAGGAGGCGTATGAACGGGGAACATCGATCTACCTGGTAGACAGGGTGATCCCGATGCTACCGGAACGGCTGTCGAATCAGCTTTGTTCCCTTCAACCGCAAACCGACAGACTCTGCTTTTCCGCTCTCTTTGAGCTTGATGAGAATGGAAAGATCTATAAAGAGTGGTTCGGAAAGACGATCATTCATTCTGATCGCCGGTTTGCCTATGAGGAAGTCCAGGCGATTATTGAAACAGGCAGGGGAGAGTTTGCGGACGAGATCCGGGTTTTGAATACGATTGCTACAGCGTTACGGAATGAGAGATTCAGGAAAGGCTCCATCAATTTCGAAACCCAGGAGGTACGATTCAAGCTCGATAAAGATGGAAAGCCACTGAGCATCTATTTACGTGAAATGAAAGAATCAAACAAACTGATTGAAGACTTCATGTTACTGGCCAATCGTCGTGTGGCTGAGAAGATCGGCAAGAAGCGTGGTGACCGCCCTGTTAAAACATTCATATACAGAGTACATGACACACCAAGTCCGGATAAACTGGATGCATTTGTTGATTTCCTGAAGAAGTTGGGATACAAAATGAACCTCTCCTCCAACAAAACACTTGCTCAATCTTTCAACAGGCTTTTCCATGATATTCAGGGAACGGGTACGGAAAATATGATCGAAACCATAGCTATCCGCACCATGGCTAAGGCTCTTTACTCCACCCATAACATCGGCCACTATGGATTGGCATTTCCATACTATACACACTTCACTTCACCCATCCGGCGTTATCCTGATTTGATGGTACATCGAATCCTGCAGGATTATCTGAATGGAGCTCCATCCGTTAAACAGGAGGTCTATGAGCCGATGTGTGATCATGCATCTGAGATGGAACGGAAAGCCATAGAGGCTGAGCGAACATCGGTGAAATATAAGCAGACGGAATATATGTTGGATAAAGTAGGGGAGGAATTCGACGGATTGATCTCAGGGGTGAGTAAATGGGGCATATTTGTGGAGATCGTTGGAACGAAGTGTGAAGGTATGGTGCCTTTAAGAGATCTGGAAGATGATTTCTATTACCTGGATGAAGAGAATTTCCAGGTCATCGGGCAGCGATATGGATATCAATATCAACTCGGAGACAAAGTGAGAATCAGGGTGAAACGAATAGATCTCGGGAAAAAGCAGATGGATTTTACCCTGGTCAGCTAACCATTTTATCCTTACTCAGGATGAAAATCATAACTTTGTGGAGAAAAATCAAACTCCGCAGAGTTAACTTATGGACCTGATTACCCCAAAACAACTTGTTGAAGCGAATAAATATATGCAATATTTCGGTGGGGAAACACTGGCAAAGTTGCTTTTCAGAATCCTCAAGTTTAACAAGCTCAATAAAGAGTATGGGGAGATCTGTCATCTGCCTGCCCAGGAGTTCATCGGGCAGGTCATGGAGAAGGTTGAATTCGGATTTCAGGTGGATGACAACGAATTGGAGAACATTCCTAAAACGGGCCCTTTTATCACAATCTCAAACCATGCTTACGGTGGCATCGACGGCCTTATCCTGTTAAAAATCATCCCTTCGGTCAGGCCCGATTTTATGGTGCTTGTTAATTTTTTACTGACCCAGGTGGATCCATTGAAAGAGTATTTCCTGGGTGTCAATCCTTTTGAAGCATATAAAAACGTAAAATCCAGTTTCGGTGGATTGAAAGATGCCTTTATTCATCTTCAGGAGGATCATCCAATCGGAATATTCCCGGCCGGAGAGGTCTCATCAGTAAAACTGCAATACAGGGGAGTGGCAGATAAAGAGTGGAAGTACTCCATCCTGAAGTTCATCAAAAGGTCGAAAGTCACGGTCATTCCTGTTTATTTCGACGGATCCAACAGCTCAATATTTCACTTTCTGGGACTGATTCATCCGACCCTCAGGACGATCAAACTTCCTTCAGAATTGTTTAATAAAAAAGGAAAGATCATCCCTGTTCGGATCGGGACACCTATTCTGGTTAAAGAACAGAATGAGTTTGAAGATATCCGTGATTTTGGAAGATTTCTTCGCATGAAAACGTATGCTCTCGGGATCCCATTGGCAAATAAAAAACGACAGGCAGCTGTGGCCCCGAGCGGAGCCGCTCAGGAACCGGTAATTGATCCGGTTCCCCAGGATCATCTGTTACAAGAGATAGATTCTATCCGGGAAGAGTACACGTTGTTTCGGATACAAAATCAATCCGTTTTTTGCGTCCCTACTGTGAAGATCCCATACCTTGCTACAGAGATCGGGAGATTGCGTGAGATCACTTACCGCCTGGTGGGAGAAGGGACAAACAGAAGTTTTGACCTGGATCATTATGATCAATATTTCGAGCAACTATTCATCTGGGACGAAGAGGAAAATAGAATCGTCGGGGGCTACAGGATAGGCAAAGGAAAGGCAATCCTGAAAAACATCGGAATTGGAGGATTTTACATCAGCACCTTGTTTCAGATTGACCCGGATTTTTCAACTGTGCTTGCCGTTTCGATTGAACTTGGACGGTCCTTTATCGTTCAGGAATATCAGAAGAAAACCATGTCGCTCTTCATGCTCTGGAAAGGGATTCTATACCTGTTGATCAAGAATCCGGAATACAGATACCTGATCGGACCGGTTAGCATGAGCAATGAATTCCTGGATGTCTCAAAAGCGCTTGCTGTAGAATTTTTAAGGGCCCACTATTACAACTCCGAGTTTGCCGAATACATACACCCCAATAAACCATTTACCATTCAGATTCCACGAAAAATTAATAAAGAACTTTACCTGAAATATGTTGGAAAGGACCTGAACCGGCTCGACAGGTTTATCAACAGCATCGATCCATTATATAAAACGCCGGTTTTGTTCAAGAAATACCTGAGTGTAAACGCCGAGATTATCGGCTTCAACATTGACCCACAATTTAATAATTGTCTGGATGCACTGACAATACTGGATCTCTATGAAGTGCCTTACGACATGATCGAAAACCTTTCAAAAGAGATTAATGACCACTCTATACTTGACCGATTCCGAAAATAAAATTACAACGATGAAAACACTAAAACAGAATCATCTAATTTTACTCCTATCGTTATTTACGATCGCCTTTTCAGCTTTCGCGCAGGAGCCTAAGCAACCTGATGCCTGGTCCGTAGTGGCCTCATATACACTGTCAGGAAAAGCGTCCGGACTAGCCTGGGATGGAACCTATATCTATTACGGAATATATGGTGTCGATGGGGAGAAGATATACAAATTCGATCCATCCAACGGAGGATCGACCTTGCAGTGTAGCGGAGCGTTTGACGATTCTTACGGTTTAACCTACAAGGCCCCAAACCTGGTGAATACGTATCATGTTACAAATCCCTCCATTCCGGCAACAGCCATTGAATTTACTATGTCAGGCACCACCGTTTCCACACTAGACCTGCCAGACCACTACATGTCGGGAATTGCCTATGACGCCGGTAATTACTGGGTATGCACCTATTACCCCGACCCTGGCACAGTCTATGAGATCAACTCTTCAGGAACAGTATTGTCGCAATTCACTCCTCCTAACGACCAGCCATGGGACATTTGCCTTCATGGCGCCGACCTCTGGATAGCAGATTATTGGGGAGACATGTTGTACAAGGTGACCACCACTGGGACCGTACTTGAGAGTCACGCCTCAGAAAGCACGGATCCTGCCGGTATTGTATGGGATGGCACCCATCTCTGGTATTGTGACGGGCCTACCGGCTCGAACAGCACACTCTACAAAATAGACCTGGCGGGCTCTGGCACTCCGGAAATCACTGTACCGGTAACCTCTCACGATTATGGGAATGTGACAGTAGGCAGCTCTTCTACCTGGAACTGCGAAGTGCAGAATACAGGAACAGCCGACCTGGAGATCACCAGTATAGAGATCCCATCTGGCCAACCTATATCCACGACCTTTACAACTCCCCATACAATCACTCCGGGAAATAGTGTTAACGTTCCGCTAACCTATTCACCCATTGCTGCAATCCCTCTAAACACGCAGGTTACTATCAACTCCAGCGATCCGATCACTCCCGTCGTAACTGTCAGCCTAACCGGTAATGGTGTTTATGCAGGTCCGCATATCTCACTTCCTTATACCTCACACGATTGGGGAAATCGCCGGGCAGGGGCCTATTCCAGGTGGATGCTGCCACTAACAAATGATGGAAATGCGACATTAACGATTACGGAGCTGAATATGAATGATCCGAACTTCTTTGTGGATGAATCGATTGTGTTACCGATGACAGTGCCAAGCACAGTCACTGTTTACATCGGGATCTGGTTTCACCCGGAAGCGGGAATCGATTACGATGGAACCATGACTATTATCTCAGATGCAGTTGGACAGAGCTCCCTCGATGTTGATCTGGAGGGTACCGGTATTGAAACTGAATACCCAATAGGGACACTCCTTTGGAACTATCAGATCACTACAGGATCATATGATCGAAGTCCGAAAGCCATTCAACCCATTCAGGACATTACCGGCGATGGAGTGGATGATGTGCTGGTGGGTTCGGAAGATAATTACATCCGTTGCTTCAATGGCAATGCTTCTGTAAGCGGAGATGTGATGTGGGCGCGGGAAATATATAGCGGTTCACTCTATAGCCAGAAATGCCTGGTTACCATCGATGACATTGATAACGACGGATATCGTGATGTCATCGTAGGAACAGCCTGGGGAGATCGTTCCATCCACGCGCTTTCAGGAAAAACAGGATTCCAATTGTGGAAGCACGACACGCATGAATACGGTGGCGGAGGCTGGGTCTACCAGGTGGAAGCTACCTATGATTATAACAACGACGGCTTCCCCGATGTACTGGCTGTTACAGGAAATGATGGAAACAATACAGGACCTGTAAGGGTCTATTGCCTGAACGGCCTGACTGGCATCTCCATCTGGGAACGCCGGAATCCTGAGTCAGGACCACTCTTTTCCGTGGCCGGTATTGAGGATTTTACCGGAGACGGACAGCACGATGTTGTTGCAGGAGGTTCGGTTCAGAATGAGACTTCTGCCAGGATTTTCGGGATCGATGGATCCGATGGAACTGTCAAATGGACGAACTATGCCAGCGGTTCCTCCACATGGGGCGTGATGCAGCTCGACGATATCAATGGTGACGGGATCAAAGATGTCGGTGCCGGTGGCTTCGGTGGGATGGTTGTGTTGGTGAACGCCGTAAACGGGGCAAACCTGTATTATCTTAACACCGGATCTGCCATTATCAACAGGTTACAGGATATGGGAGATGTGAATAAAGACGGCTACCGCGATATTCTGGTCGCACACAGTGGCCATCAGGGGATCGTTATCAATGGGTTTAACGGAGAATATATCTGGCAGGTTCCCCTGGCCGACCAGTCCTCAAATGTCGGAAACATCGGTGATGTAAGCTGGGACGGGTACAACGATGCGATTATCGGCACTCTTTTCCAGACCAATTATGCCTATTTCCTGGATGGCTATGACGGAATTGTACTGGAGTCTGTGCCAACATCAGGCCCAGTTGATGCGATCAATGCCATTCCGGATATTGTCGGCGATACCTCTATGGAGATGGTTCTGGGAACCCGGGAAGGTATGGTCATTTGTTTGTCAGGCGGCTATGACACAACCAGTGTAGGGATTCCTGTAACACATGATCAATCGGGACAGAGGAATGTTGTAGCCTTTCCTAATCCTTTCCGGGATCAGTTGAATATTCAATTTATTCTGGATCAACAGATGCCTGTGAAGCTGGAACTTTATGATTTTACCGGGAGGTTCGTAGCACTTATGCAAGAAGCGACATACCCTGCCGGAATTCATACATATCTCTGGAACAGAAGTGGGATAAACGGGCGTAAGATCCACACCGGGATGTTTATCCTGAAAGTGACACTGGGAAGCCAGACACTATGGGTTAAATTGATTGCAGAATAGAAATCCTGCCCTTAGTTTACAATTGTTAATTCATCAATGATGTTTGTTGCATTGGCAACTTTATCGATGATGAAGAGAACATAGCGGATATCTACGTTGATACACCGTTGGAGGTTGGGTTCAAAAAGAATGTCACCACTCATTGCTTCCCAGTTTCCATCAAACGCAAGACCAATCAACTGGCCGTCACCATTGATAACCGGGCTCCCGGAGTTTCCGCCTGTGATGTCGTTGGTAGTGAGGAAACAGACTACCAGTTCTCCATCTTCACCATAAGGGCCATAGTCTTTTGCTTCATAGAGTTCCTTGAGTTTCTCATCTACAATAAATTCGGGATTGGTTGGATCTTCCTTCTCCATCACCCCGGCCAGAGTGGTGTAATAGTCATAATGAACGGCATCAGCAGGGAAATAATCGAGCACTTTCCCAAATGTAAACCGGAGACTGGAGTTGGCATCCGGATAGAATTTCTTATCGGGGTACATATCTCGTAACCCGTCGATGAAGAGGCGGTTTCCTTTCGTAAGTCCTGACCTGGCAGAACCAAAAGCTCCTGCATATTTGCCTGACTCGGTTTGCATCGACTCGGTAGTAAGCCAGGCAAGGTCTTTCTTGAAGACTTTCAATGATGGCTTGTCCAGGAATTTATTTGCACTTTCAGCTGTAGCGAACACGCTCGTACTATATACCTTGTCAGCAAACGAATCGAAATCGTTTTTATAATCTTTTTCAATCACCTCAAAGATAGAAGGCAGATCCTCCTTAGCTATTTTTTCAGCGTAGAGACGTAGCAAGGAAGCAAAAGTGTTCTTTTCAATATCGAAATCCCACTCTTGAAAATGCTCTTCAACAAGTGTCCTGAGATCATCGACAGTCTCCTTAAGCGCAGCTTTATTTTTTTTCTCAAGAGCATCCTTGAGTGCAGAGAAGCCACCGGCAAACCTTACGATATCCAGCCTCATTCCGGCGATCCGTGTATAGTAAAAGGGGACGCTCACCTCTCCTAGTTTCTGGTATCCCTCTTTGAGAGCAGGCAATACCTCTGCGTATTTCTCCGTTCGCATGTCATTGGCATTTACCCAATTTGTAAAGTCACGCTCAATCACCTCTTTCTTTTCAATCACATGATTCTTCTTCAGCATTTTAGTCTGACCAATAAAGTTCTTCCAGGTATTGGAGAGGCCGGCATAGTTGTCTGAATAGGCTATCCGGGCAACTTTGTCAACATTCATCTTCGTTTTCATCGCCTTCATCTGCTTGCCGAAAATATCTATGATTACCGGATAGAAATCGTTGAGGTTGTATTGAATCCCATATGAGGTCATGTAACGGCTGGTACGTCCGGGATAACCCCAGATCATGGCAAACTCATTCTTTTCCACACCAGCAATACTGATCGGAAGGTGGTAATCGGGCTGATAAGGCACATTTTCTTCGGAATATTCAGCCGGGTTATTATCTTTATCAGCATATACTCGTAGTATGGAAAAATCACCGGTATGACGTGGCCACATCCAATTATCCGTATCGCCACCATATTTTCCGATGGAAGATGGAGGAGCTCCGACTAACCGCACGTCTTTGTAAGTTCTGAAGACAAAAAGATAATATTCGTTGCCACTATAGAAAGATTTCACACTGCATTCGTAGGTTTTCTCTTCTGAAGCCCTTTTGGTGATCCGTTTCGAAATCTCCCTGACTTTTTTGGATCGCTGAGACGAGGATAAGGTATCATCGAGAAACGGAATGATCGAATCGGTGACATTTTCTATCCTGTGAAGGAAAGAGGCACACATCCCTTCATTCGGGAGCTCATCGCTGAGCGACCGTGCCCAGAACCCATCGGCCAGATAATCATGCTCGGTCGTACTGTGGTTTTGAATTGCACCGTATCCACAATGGTGGTTTGTAAAGATCAAACCCTGATCTGAAACCATTTCGGCGGTACAAAAGAATCCACGATTGGCCGGACTGCCTGATGACAATCCCACAATAGCATCTTTCAGACTGGAATTATTGGCGTTGTAGAGCTCTTCCGGAGTCAGATGCAGCCCCATTTTTTGCATGTCGACATAGTTCAACCGTTTAATCAGAATAGGAAGCCACATTCCTTCATCAGGTGGATTACCCGCGTCTATTCTTTTTCCGGGAACCATCAGAAAGATCATCCCGATAAGCAACAGGAAAACAAGAGTTGATCGGTTTTTTATCATAACATTCATGGTTTAATTTTTTACCGGCACAATATTACGTACATTTTTCAGAACTGTGAAGTATAATAGATAAAACCGATATTTTCCCGATCACCAAACCACTTTATCCGGTTATTCCGTTTTCTCTGATTATCGCTGATACAAAGGAACAAATCAGGTAAAACCACCGAGTAATCAAAAAAAGTTGGGTGTCATTAGAGTAATTTTCATCTTTGCAAGCGGTAAAATAAGAAACATGCTTAAACGACTCTATCATATCTCGAAGAAAAACTTTATCATTCCTCACATCCTTTTCTGGGCGGTGAGTATCGTATCTTTTATGTTGCTTTTATTCTATACCAGGGGATTCAAGCTGGAGGAGATTGACCTCAAAACATCTATATCCATTCTGACAACCCTCTTTTTTCTGGCTATTTCTGTTTATATTAACCTTCTGTTATTGATCCCTAAATTCTTTAAAAAAAGAAAATTTATTCTTTTTGCGATCTTCCAGCTGGTCAATATAATCCTTTTTATTCTGTTGAACTACTTCACCTCACTGATATTTGAACAGGATCACCCGGATTTTATCAGTGAAGCGATTGCTGAATTTATTTTAGTTTCTCTCTTTCTGATCGTCACCACAGCCTTGAAATTTATGCGTGACTCACTTAAGCTACAGGATGTGGAGATCAGAGTAAAAGAGGTAGAAGGTCAGAAGACAAAAGCAGAGCTTCTGGCATTGAAATCTCAGGTCAACCCTCATTTCTTTTTCAACACCCTCAACAGCCTCTATTCGCTCAGCCTCGACAAATCAGAAAAAGCACCGGATATGATTTTGAAACTCTCGGAATTGATGCGGTATGTGATTTATGAATCCCAGGACAACCAGGTCCCCCTGAATAAACAACTCGATTTCCTGAGAAGCTATGTCTACCTTGAACAGATGAGAGCTGATGAGACCCTGAACCTGACCTTCGAAGTAAAGGGAGATTACCTTAATACACGAACTGATCCCCTGTTGTTTATCGCATTTATTGAAAATGCGTTTAAACATGGATGTAAGACCAAATCGTTAAATCCCTATATTTACATTGAATTTAACGTGGAGCAGCCGGAAAAAGTGGTGTTCATCATCGAGAATAATACGGAAATGAACATCATTCCATCAGAAGAACAAGAGACTGGTTTTGGGTTGACCAACGTAAGAAAACGGCTGGAACTGCTCTATCCGGATCACCATTATCTCAATATCACCCAAACGGAAAACACATACCGTGTGGAACTTTGCATTTGCATTCAACCATCATGAAAATAAGAAGCATTATTATTGATGATGAACCACTGGCACAGCGGGTCATCGAGAAATACGCCCAGGATATCCCCTTCCTGGAAATCGCAGGAAAATGCAACCAGGCTGTTGAAGCCATTGAAATACTGCACCAGAAACAGATTGACCTGTTATTTCTGGACATCAACATGCCGAAGCTTAGCGGAATCGATTTCCTGAAGACTATGAAACATCCACCCCTGGTGATCATTACGACAGCCTATGCAGAATTTGCCCTTGAAGGATATGAGCTGGATGTAGTGGATTATCTGATGAAACCGTTTGCTTTTGACCGGTTCGTCAAAGCGGTACATAAAGCACAGGATATACTGTCATCGAAGTTGACTACGGAGGAGCAGCCAGGAACATCTGACCATATCCAGGAAGAGCAATTTATCTTTGTCAAATCGGAAAAAAAGACATTTAAGGTAAACCTCAACGATCTGATGTATGTTGAGGCACTGGGCGATTACGTTAAGATCTATACCCATGAACGGATGATCGTCAGTTATCAGTCACTTAAGAACGTCGAAACCATCCTCCCACCCAACCGGTTTCCAAGAGTGCATAAATCGTATGTGATCTCCCTCTCAAAAGTTGAGCTTATTGAAGGAAACCAGGTACGGATCGGCGAAAAATTTATTCCAATCGGATCGAACTACAAGATGGAATTTGAAAAACTGGTCCGGTCAGCTTGAACGAATAGAGATCACTCCTTCTTGTCAGGTAGTTTTTCCGGCTCAGGGCTCTTTACCTCCTCAATTGGTTTCAGAGCTTTGAGGACAAAGCCAAAATAGATCATAAGAATCCCAAAAAGAATCGCAAAAGCGCCCAGTATTTTTAGCAATACTCCGGCGGTAGTGATCGGATCAAAAAAGAGTAGAACACCTAAAACGATTGTCAGAAGGGCATTGAAAAGTAAAATGTTCTTATTGTTTAACTTCTCTTTAATATGGATCAAGATAGCCAGTTGAGCAATTCCTAAGATGACCGCCCAGACACCAATGATGATCAGGAAGAATTTCAATGTGAAATCCGGAAAGAGCACCATGATCAACCCGATAACCAGGGTTAATATGGATTCAACAAGCAACATTCCAACGTGTTTATTTTGTTTGATGTTTCGAATAGCGATGACAAGAAGTACCGCTCCAATAACAAGGATAATAATCCCGAAATAGAACACCAGAACTTTCATCTGGTCGGGATCAAAGAAGAGTAGAAATATCCCGATTAGGATTGAAATTAATCCGTTAACAGCCAGAAACCACCAATTTTTTTTACCTTTTTCTTCCATGGGTTTAATTTTTAATGGGTTAATTTTCCGTTAAGCAGGGAGATCCCGTAAACGTATTCAGAGATAGAACTGCCAATCACAAATAGTCCGATAATCAGAAACAGAATACCGGCAATGCGGTTGATCCATAGCTTCACCTGCGGACTGATAGCTGTGCGTATTTTATTTGCAAGGACGGCTTTCAGGATATCTGTCATGAGAACCATCACTAGCGTTCCGGCAAAGAAGAATGCCACTTTGTTGTTGTCACCGCCGTAACTGGAGTTAATCGCTACTACCGATGTAATCCAGAAAAACCAGATGGAGGGATTGGCCAGGTTTAAAAAATAGCCTTTGAAAAAGTAGGTAAAAAAGCCACGATGCTTAAATTTCAGTTCCCGAATGGCCTCCACGGTATCACTATCCGGCACTTTCCGGAATAATGAACCAACTCCAAACATGAGAAGAATGCTCCCTCCGATAATGCCCAGTATCAGGTGGTTTGTTGGATTAACAAGGATCTGCGAGGCTCCAAAATAGCTGCCGACAACAATGGTCAGGTCGCTGGTGAAGATACCCAGTGCCAGGTAAACACCGTGTCGCGCACCATATTTGATGCTCGTTTGGATAAGTGCAATCATAGCCGGGCCGATGATTATGGCAACGGTCAGGCCGAGAAAGAAACCTTCAACGAGGGGGCGAATCATGGATACAATGTTACGAAAAAATAACTATTTTCGTGTATTACATTACATGATGAAGCCAATTCTGAAAGTACTTGCCTGGAGCATTGGTGTGATCGTTGGGTCTGGAATTCTGATTGTAGCCGGATTTTTAGTTTACAGTAGCATCATGGAGTACAAACCGGGCCCGACAGAATCAGTGGAGATCACGGAAGTTGGATGCAGGGCTGTAAACCCTGACCGGGCGTTTTCTTTTATTACCTGGAATATTGGGTACGGCGGGCTGGGTAAAGAGATGGACTTCTTTTACGATGGAGGCACCCGTGTCAGACCCGATAGCAGCTACTTCCGGCAATCGTGCAATGGAATCTTGCGTTTTCTGAAAGCTCATGATTTAGTAGACTTTTTCTTGCTTCAGGAGGTTGATATTCATTCGAAGCGTAGCTATTACCTGGATGAAACTACCTGGCTGGGGGAAAAATTACCTGGTTTCTGCCGGGTTTTCGCAACCAATTACAACTGTCGATTTGTTCCTGTTCCGCCAACCAATCCTATGGGCTATGTACACTCGGGACTGGCAATTTTCTCAAGGTTCCGGATTGATTCTGCTGCACGGCATGGCTTTGATAAGCATATGTCATGGCCCGGCAGACTTTTTTACCTGAAACGATGTTTTCTCACCTCCCGGTTTTTCCTTCCTGATAGCAGCCAACTGGTGCTTGTAAACATTCACAATTCGGCGTTCGATACCGGTGGCATTCTCCGGACACGGGAGATGGAGATGATCCGAAAATTTATGATCGAGGAGTATAAGAGGGGGAACTACCTCATTGCAGGCGGCGACTGGAATGACAATCCACCTGGCTTCAAGAGGGAGATGATTCTAACTGGCGACCGAATCAAACAAGATGAATTTACAGACCTGAATGACTATTTTCCGGGCTGGACTTTCGCTTTTGACTCGACAGCACCCACAAACCGGAATGTGGACACACAATACGAACACGGAATAACTCCGACAACTATCCTGGATTTTTTCCTGGTTTCACCCAATGTTGAAGTGGTCGACGTAGAGACATTCAGCACAGGATTTGCTTTTTCAGATCATCAACCTGTTTACTTAAAAATCCGGTTAAAATGATCATTCCAGTCAAACAACCGGTCACACTTCTCGAATTGCTCTTTGCAGAGTTTGGTTCTGCATCGAAAACCACGGTGAAAAAGATCATTTCGCATGGCAACATCCGGATCAATGATGTGGTGGAGCGAAACCCATCCACAAAAGTGATCCCCGATGATCAGGTAGAATACATCAAAGAACGACCTGTCGGGAAGAAAGAGGCAACTCCGTTTCCGTTATTATATGAAGACAGGGATCTGTTGGTGACAGTAAAACCTCCGGGTTTACTCATCTATGGTGACCGTGGAACCGGAGGGACTTCGTTGTATAAGATCTTGTCTGATTTTATTAAAGAGAGGTCTGAAGGAAAAGAGAGACTGTTCGTGGTACACCGGCTCGACAGGGAGGTTTCGGGCATCGTAATGTTTGCCAAGCAAGAGCGCATCCAACAGGCGCTGAAAAATCACTGGAACCAGGTAACAAAAAAGTATTATGCATTAGTCGAAGGAAGACCCTCCGAAAAAGCGGGGACCATCCGTACTTATCTCGCCGAAAATTCAAAGCAGCGGGTACATTCGGCGAACAATCAGGAGGGAGCGAAATTGGCTATTACCCATTATACCGTTCTGAAAGAGTTGCCAGATCATACCCTTCTCGAGATCACCCTGGCGACGGGGCGTAAAAACCAGATACGCGTACATCTCTCAGAGATGGGATGTCCGGTAGTTGGCGATCGCCGGTATGGCGCCGACGACACCTTTATCCGGAGAATCAGGTTACATGCCAGTTTTCTCTCTTTTCAACATCCGGAATCCAATGTCAGGCTTGAATACAACCTGCCAATTCCAAAAGGTTTTCTCTCTCTCAAAGAGGGTGATGAAAAATATTGAAACCTCTTTGACGCATTGCTTCAAAGATCACGATGGCTGCGGATGCAGAGACATTCAGTGAATCCACTTTCCCCAGCATTGGAATCTTGATCAACAGGTCAGCGTTTTTGAGCCATTGATCAGAAAGCCCCTCAGCTTCTGATCCCATTATGATCGCGGCAGACTGGCTGAAATCAGCTTCGTGATATCCGGTTTTTCCTGATAACGCAGTAGCAAAACTGACTATTTTGTTCTCCCTTAACCACGAAATCGTCTCCGTTGAGGAGGCAACGACTATCTGGTTGGTGAAGATGGTGCCTAGACTTGCCCGAATGGTATTCGGATTGTAGAGATCGGTTTGAGCATCGCAGATGATAACAGCAGAGAGGCTTGCGGCATCAGCTGTCCGGAGAATCGCTCCCAGGTTTCCGGGTTTTTCAACAGATTCGAGAACAAGCATCAGGGGATTTTGAGAGAGATCAAGACTTGAGAGAGTTTTCTTGAGGTAATGGGCGCAACCAATCATTCCACCGCTGTCCTGCCGGTAGGCTAACCGATTGAAAACATCCCGGGATATTTCAATGATATCACATGAAGTCCGTGTATCAGATATCAACTGTGCCACATTTTCTTCAGAAAAGATATCCGGGCAATGCAACAAGGTCGTCAACGTAAAACCAGCGGTTACTGCCTGGGAGATCTCGCGAACACCCTCAATGATGATTTGCTCCTCTCTTCTGCGTTCCCGGGGTTTTTCCTGAAGCGTCAGGATTTTTTTAATCAAGGGATTCCGGATACTTGTGATCACTTTTTTCATCATGCTAACTAACAGGAAGGACAAACAAACTTATACATTTTTTGTTGTTTTTTTTGTAACAAAGAAATTAATTTATATATTTGCGCATTCAAATACCTAAATAGGAATTTATGTCCAGGGTTTTTTCATTGTCAGAAGCTGCATCGATAGCCATTCACAGCATGGTGTTGATCGCCCGAGCCAAAAATGGAATCAATGTTGTGAAAATCACTGAGGTCACAGGATTTTCGAAAAATCACATTGCCAAAGTATTGCAACGTCTGGTGAAAGCCGACATGCTAAGATCTGTAAGAGGGCCCGCCGGAGGATTTTACCTTAAAAAGGAAGCCGGGGGAATCACCTTCCTTGAAATATATGAAGCAATAGAGGGGCCGATGGAGGAGACTGACTGCCCGCTCTCATACGTATTATGCAATTATGATAGCTGCATCATGGGGACGATCATCAACGAGATGACTGGCGAGTTTAAAAAGTATTTGGAGAACAAAACGCTGGCAAGTTTTAATTAAAAATTTTTTTATTAATTTAAGCAAACAAATACCTAAATAGATAATAACATGAAAAGAAAAATAGTCCAGATTGATGAAGAAAAGTGTAACGGATGCGGATTATGTATTCCGGAGTGTCAGGAAGGTGCATTGCAGATCATCGATGACAAGGCACGACTGATCAGTGATCTTTTTTGCGATGGCCTGGGGGCATGCCTCGGTTACTGTCCTGAAGATGCCATCACAATCATTGAACGTGAAGCAGAACCTTACAACGAACGGAAAGTGATGGAGACCATTGCCCCTAAAGGCCGTAACACCATCCTGGCTCACCTGGAACACCTGCGTGATCACAATGAAATAGATTTTCTAAATGAAGCCATTGAATATTTAAACGAAAATAATATTGATATGAGTAAAGAAGGATTTAAAGTAAAACCAGAAAACCCAGCTCCGGCATGCGGATGCCCGGGTTCTATGACCATGGATTTCAATGCCAACCAAACAGAGGCGAACGAAGCCCCCACTGTGGATTCCAGGAGCACAAATATGCTCTCAGAACTAAAACAATGGCCCATTCAATTGCATCTACTCAATCCTCAGGCGCCCTACTTCCGGAATGCTGATGTTATACTTACTGCAGACTGCGTTCCATTTGCTATGGCGAATTTTCATGCCCGTTTTCTAAAAGACAAGTCATTGGCTATCGCATGTCCGAAACTCGATACCAATAAGGAAGCATATGTAGAGAAACTTGAGTCAATGATCAAAGATTCAGCGATCAACACACTTACGGTTATCATGATGGAAGTGCCGTGTTGCGGTGGATTACTCGGTATGGCGCAGATGGCATGGGAGCAGGCAGGAAGGAAGATCCCGATAAAGAAAATAATTGTTAGCCTGCAGGGAGAAGTGCTACAGGAGGATTGGGTGTAAATAAGCAGTGAGGTAGTGAAGTAGCGAAAAGCGAAAAGTGAAATAGCGAAATAGCAAAATAAGAAAATACTAGGATTATGAAATATCCATGAGCAATAAATAGCACACCAACCGGGAATGAATATAGGAGTTAACTTTGTGGTATCGAACCACAAAATTAACAAATGATGGAAGCACAAGACATGAGATTCACCCAGGTTGTAACAGTTGGCTGCGGTATTGATGTTCATAAAGACTTAATCACGGCCACCATACGAAAAAGTAATGAGAAGCTAGAGACTCACGAGTACAATGCTTATACAAGTTCTTTGAAAAGTTTGAGAGATTGGTGCAAAGATGAAAAAGTTACACATGTAGCCATGGAAAGCACTGGAGTTTACTGGAAGCCTGTTTTCAATGTCTTGGAAGAAGATTTTGAAGTTATTCTTGTAAATGCACGCCATGTGAAGAACGTACCCGGCCATAAAACAGACAAAAAGGACAGCCGTTGGCTAAGCAAACTTTTGTTAAGCGGTTTGCTAAAAGGGAGTTTTATCCCCCCTGTAGATATCCGGGAGTTACGTGATTTAACACGTTATAAGAAAAAGGTTATAGCTCAGGCGGCAAGCGAGAAAAACCGCATCATTAAAATACTGGAAGATGCCAACATAAAACTTTCCAGTGTTCTTAGCAATATTGATGGAGCAGTTGGGACAAAGATTATCAATAGCATGATAGAAGGCAAAACGGATATTGATGAATTAATGAAGTTCTATCATGGTAAAATAAAAATCGGCAAGAAAGAATTTCGGCTTGCATTGGAAGGTAAGGTAACCAAGCATCACCAGTTTATGCTTCAATTGCATAAAGACAGCATTGCCGACAAAGAGCGGCTCATAGAACGCATTGATGCAGAAATTGATGAAGCAATAAAAGCCTACCAGGTAGAGATTGATTTGTTGCAAACCATACCAGGGGTTGGAAAAAACAGTGCCATTGGTATTATTAGCGAGATAGGAGTTGATATGGGTAGGTTTCCTGATGAGAACCATTTGAGTAGTTGGGCAGGCATGAGCCCGGGCAACAACGAGACAGGTGGAAAAAAAAAGTAGCGAGAATAGTCCATGGCAACAAACACCTGCAAAGTACATTAGTTGAATGTGGATGGGGCGCAACCAGAAAAAAGGATGGTTTTTTAAAACGTAAATACGAAAGTCTTGTGGGAAGGCGTGGTAAGAAGAAAGCACTTGTAGCCGTGGGGCATAAAATAATTATTGCTGCATACCATGTCATTAAAGACAAAGAGCCATATAAAGAACCTGAACTACACAACAACCCTAGAAAAAAGAAAAAACAAATCAATAATTATCTTAATCGTTTAAAAGAACTTGGCTTTGATGTTTCTATTAAGCAAAATCAATTTGAAGGTCGTTTTTTTACTGAGCAATCTGAAAGCTCGAGTATGAAATTGACATAGTCCATAAAAATGGGCACACAAGTTTAAGCACCAACCGCTGTTACCAATCCCGCAATTGTGGGAGGGAGTACGAACATGAAAATTTATTCTCTTAAACTTGATTTTTATTTTGCTGAAATTTAAACACTTACAAAATTATATACACATGAAAAAAAGCATGTTTGAACATTCAAATGTATTCCGCTTTCCGGAGAAGGTGGAATACTCCCCGGAGGGGATCGTAAGCAAACGGATACTTGACCGTCCTGTTGGGACTGTTACGTTGTTTGCTTTTGACAAAGAGCAACGATTAAGTACTCATTCTGCTCCTTTTGATGCCATGTTGCAGGTGATTGAGGGGAAGGCGGAGATTGTGATCGATGAGCAACCATTTAACATGGAAACCGGTGACACCATCATCATGCCTGCAGGAATTCCTCACGGAGTGAATGCGACCGAGAAATTCAAGATGGTGTTGACAATGATTAAAGGATGACCCGAATTTGTAGGGGCAACCGGTCCGGTTGCCCCTACAGGTGGGTTTTAAATAAACAATTATGTCAGAACTAATCAAAAACTCCGGGGACCGGAAGAAACTGCTGAAGCACATGATTCTGCAGCTTCATGAGGGAATCGCACCGGAAGAAGTAAAAGCGCGACTTGTAGCGCTCATGTCGAAGATTCCCTATAACGAAGTAGTAGAAGTTGAACAGGAGCTGATCAATGAAGGATTGCCGGAAACGGAAGTCCTGCGACTGTGCGATATTCATACTGAGGCATTGGATGGGCACATTGACTTGTCGGGAGCGAAGATTGTTCCTCCCGGACATCCGGTGGATACCTTTAAACGGGAAAACCGGGAGTTGGAGAAGGTGGCGGGGAAGCTAAATGACCTTTTTGAAAAAGTGGACGAGCTCCTGCCTGCAATTGGAAGTGAAGCATATATCAACAGAATGAAAGGGCTCGTTAACAGCCTAATGGATGTGGATAAGCATTATCGGAGGAAAGAAAATCTTTTATTCCCTTTTCTTGAAAGATACGGAATCACAGGTCCGCCCAAGGTGATGTGGGGCAAGCACGATGAAACGCGTGATCTGCTAAAGAATGCAAGCCATGCATTGGATATGCCCGCTACAACGGCTGATCAGATGAAATTAAAGATCGAGTTGAACATTCAACCGGCTGTCAAAGCAATCACCGATATGATCATGAAGGAAGAGGAGATCCTGCTTCCGATGACCATGGATAAACTAACCGATGCCGACTGGTATGAGATCTATAAGCAGACTAACGAAATCGGGTACTGTTTGTTTGATCCCCATGTGGAATGGAAACCCGAAGGAGCGGACCTGGCCGAAACAAGATCGGCTGAAGGAGATGCTATCCGGTTGCCCAGTGGCTCTTTTACTAGGGAAGAACTTCTGGCTATCATGAACACCCTGCCGGTTGATATGACTTTTGTTGACAAAGACGATAAGGTCAAGTATTTCACCCAGGGAAAAGAACGGATTTTTGACCGGAACAGGGCCATCATCGGACGGGATGTACGGATGTGCCATCCTCCCTCGAGTGTGGATGTGGTAGAACAGATTCTGAGCGATTTCAAGCGTGGTAAAGAGGATAACGCTGCTTTCTGGATCCAGATGCAGGGGAAGTTTATCCACATTGAGTATTTCGCCCTCCGGAACGAACAAGGGGAATACCTGGGAACGATTGAAGTGTCAGAGGATCTCACGGGAAAAAAAGGGCTTCAGGGAGAACAACGGATTCTCTCTTATACAAAGGATAAATAATATTCCGAAACCAAGACCGAAAACAGAAAAACAGATAAAACAATGGAAAGACCAACCTGGTTACAAGAAGAGAAAATCACCATATCCCTGGATGCCAGACCGATCATTGCAGCGGGAGAACATCCTCTGGAAAGGGTGTTACGGGAAGCCGGAAACCTGAATCCCGGAGAAATCTTCGAGATCATTACACCATTCCCTCC
>JACNKI010000125.1:25757-34951 GCA_014382125.1 Bacteroidota bacterium
CCCGGCAAGCAAAAATTGGAGATCTCATAGTGGAGATAGCCTGCCTGATCCATTACCTCCATGAGAATCTCGAACTGCTTGGATGCCTGATCATCTGATACCGGATGCCGGATGCCTTTTTTAATCTGCCAGGCCAGCGGAGTCTTTGGCTCTACTGTAAGTGCATAGGCTGAAATGTGAGGAACTCCCAAATCGATCACAAGGTTCAAATTTTCTTTCCAATGATCGTTTGACAAAGTTGGGATCCCATAGATCAAATCCACAGAAACAGTTACGATTTTCGATTTTGGCTTCGCCGAGCTCCGCTTCGCTCCGGTTCGATTTTCGATTTTTGTCCCTCGTCCTTTATCCAACATCCAACATCCAATATCCAATATCATCTTTAAAGCCCTCTTCCCCTGCCTCGCATCATGCATCCGTTCCAGATAGCTCAAATCTTCATCAAAAAACGACTGTACTCCCAGGCTGATTCGGTTTATCGGACTCTGGCCAAGTTTGCTAAGGTATTCTTGTGTCACATCATCCGGATTCATCTCTAAAGTGATCTCGGGTACCTCGATGTTCAATGCTCGGTGCTCGGTGCTCGATACTCGATGCTCGATGCTCGATGCTCGTCCCTCATCCGGCATCGGGTATCCGGTATCCGGTATCTGTTGAATAATCTCCTCCAGCAGTTTCACCGAAAACAATGACGGTGTTCCCCCGCCAAAATAGATGGTTTCAACAGGTTCACTCCCCAAATAATCTCGGGTCAGTTCGATCTCTTTGAGCAAAGCCCGGAAAAACTCTTCCCTGAATCTCTTGGTAGCAAGGGAAAAGAAATTGCAGTAGTTGCACTTGTGTTTGCAAAATGGGATATGGATGTAGATTCCGGCCAACGGAACTTATTTTTTTAGAACGACACGAAAGGTAGTTCCTTTTCCGATAGCGGAAGACTTGACAAAGATTTTCCCTCTGTGGTAATTGTCAATGATCCGTTTTGAAAGAGTTAAACCCAGGCCCCAACCACGGATTTTAGAGGTATACCCCGGGTGAAAGATGGTCTTGAAACGTGATTTTTGAATCCCTTTCCCTGAATCGCTGATGTCGATCATGACATGTTTCTCGTCTTGTGTCACCTCTATATGGATGGTTCCGTTTCCCTCTATTGCATCAACCGCATTCTTGCAAAGGTTCTCAATCACCCACTCAAAGAGATGCAGGTTAATTGGAGCAGAAATATTTGTAGAGAGATCGGGGGTGATATCAAATTGCACCTTGGAAGAGGTTCTCGATTTGATATAGCTGACCGTATCATATACGACCTGAACAATATTGAAAGGTTCCAACCTGGCTGCAGCACCGATCTTGGAAAAACGGTCAGTGATGGTTTCCAACCGCAGTACATCCTTCTCAATCTCCCTGACAGTATCGTCATCCAATCCTTTCAACTTCAATAACTCTACCCAGCCAACCATCGAAGAAAGAGGTGTTCCCAGTTGATGAGCAGTCTCTTTTGCCATTCCCACCCAAACCTGATTCTGTTCCGATTTACGGGCGGTGCTGAAAAGAAGATAGGCGATGAAAAGAAAGATACCGAATATAGCAAACATAATGAATGGATAGTACTTTAACTGGGTAAGCAGGAAAGAGTCTTTGTAAAAAATATACCGCAATCCGGTACCCGCCAGGTTCACTTCGATCGGCCTGTTCTGCAACTCCATGGTCTCCAATGTCCTGAAAACGAAAGTGGAATCCTCCATCTTGCTATCCGGAAGGTTCCCATAAGCGATCACATTCCTTTTTGTGCTATCGGTAATGATGACAGGAACTGAAGCGGAGTTGAGAACAACTTCAGAGAAGAATGAGCTGATCAGGTTGTCAAGCGCTTTTTTCAGTTCGGAAAAGATATTGGAATCCTTGTAATAGAGGTAATAATATTTATGGGGCAAATAGTTTACTACTACAGGTGGATAGTAGGTAAACTCTTCCCGCAGATCCCCCAGCAGATGTTTGACAGTATCCATGTTGAAGCTGACATTCCTGACAGAGACCACGTTGTTTCGATCATCGGTCTGGATCACAGGAATGGTTGTGTTCTGAGTAATGATATCCAGATAGAAGTTTACATCTTCATCCGGCCTGGCCGTATTGATTCTTTTCTGAGCTTCAGCCAGGAAAGCGACCCGTTTGCGTTCTTCATTCTTGATCTGTTCAAACAGCACATTGGTAAAGTTCACCAGCTCGGCTTTGTGCTGGATGGCATCCGCCCAGATCTCTACATTTTTTCGCTCCTCCTGACGTGTGTATTCCGCAAGAATATTAGTATAATACCAGGACGCTGAAATAATCAGGATCGCAACGATAAACAGAATCCATTTCCAGCGCTTTTTTCGAAGGTAAATGTCCATAACTCAACTAACAACGTACAAATCTATGGATTTCTTTTATCATCAGATGATAAACTCCCTTCTCTTGTTAATAAAATTCGTTGGATATCTTCTGATAATCCGTTACGCAAAAGTACTTTTGCTTTGATCATTTAGCCGGAAAATATTCAAGGAAACACTGAATGAAAAAAGCCAAATTGACTCTGGAAGACGGAACAGTTTTTTACGGTTACTCTTTTGGAAGTGATATATCTGTGGCTGGCGAAGTGGTCTTCAACACCTCCATGACCGGCTATCCGGAGAGTCTTACCGATCCGTCTTACCGGGGGCAGATCCTGGTGCTGACCTATCCGTTGATCGGCAATTACGGGGTTCCGGCGGAGACAACCGAAAACGATCTTTTTAAGAATTATGAATCGGATCACCTGCAAATCACCGGCCTGATCATCTCTGACTACTCAGAGGAATACAGCCATTGGAATGCAAGTGAGAGCCTGGGGCAATGGTTACAGCGAAGCAGGATTCCCGGCTTAACAGGCATCGACACCCGGGCGCTGACGAAGATCATCCGGGAACGTGGAGCCATGCCTGGAAAGATCGAATTTGACGGAGATTCGATCGAGTTAACAGATCCAAACAAGGAAAATCTGGTGGACCAGGTCAGCACCCGGAAAAAGCAGATTTATGGCGAAGGCAGATACCGGATAATGCTTGTTGATTGCGGTGTGAAATACAATATCATTCGCCATTTCCTGAAACGGGACACAACGATCATTCGTGTTCCATGGGATCACGACCTGTCGCAGGAGGAGTATGATGGATTGTTCATTTCAAACGGACCGGGTGACCCGAAAATGTGTGAAGCGACAATTAGCCATCTGGCCCATGCTATGAAATCCGACACCCCTATTTTTGGTATCTGCCTTGGGAATCAGCTGCTGGCCCTCGCTTCCGGAGCTGATACCTACAAGCTAAAATATGGTCATCGCAGCCATAACCAACCCGTGTTGATGAAAGGCACCAACAAAGCCTTTATCACCTCACAAAATCACGGATATGCAATCGACGACCGTACCCTGGGCGAAGAGTGGGAAACATTTTTTGTCAACCTCAATGATCAAACAAACGAAGGGATACACCATAAGTCCAAACCTATATTCTCCGTTCAGTTTCATCCGGAAGCATCCAGTGGCCCGACCGATACGGAATATCTTTTCGATGAATTCCTGAAACGTATTGACGAGAGCAAATGAGTGGTGATCCCCATATCAAAAAAGTGCTGGTTCTCGGCAGCGGAGCCCTGAAGATCGGGGAGGCGGGTGAGTTTGACTACAGTGGCTCGCAGGCACTCAAAGCATTGAGGGAAGAGGGAATCGAATCGGTTTTGATCAACCCAAACATCGCTACTGTTCAGACATCCGAAGGCATCGCTGACAAAATTTATTTCTTGCCTGTCACTGCGTTTTTTGTTGAAGAGATCATCAAAAAAGAACAACCCGATGGGATCTTCCTGGCATTTGGAGGGCAGACAGCACTGAATTGCGGCATCGAATTGTTTCAAACGGGAATCCTCAAAAAGTACAACCTGAAAGTACTTGGAACTCCGGTGGAGGCGATCATCGAGACAGAAGACCGGGAGCTCTTTGCGGAGAAGCTGCGATCGATCCGGATAAAAACTCCGAAAAGTATCGCTGTAACGAGTACGGCAGATGCGTTAAAAGCATCTGAAGAGCTGGGTTTTCCGGTGATTATACGAGCAGCCTTTACACTGGGCGGACAAGGTTCCGGGTTTTGTAACAACCGGGAGGAATTGATAATGCTTGCCGATAAAGCATTCTCTTACTCTGGTCAGATCCTGGTGGAAGAGTCGCTCAAAGGATGGAAAGAGGTCGAGTACGAAGTGGTCCGGGACGGGTATGATAACTGCATTACGGTATGCAACATGGAGAATTTCGATCCGCTTGGAATTCATACAGGGGAGAGCATTGTCGTAGCTCCTTCGCAAACCCTGACAAATAATGAATACCACATATTAAGGCAGCTTTCGATCCGAATCATCCGGAGTATCGGTATTGTAGGAGAGTGCAATGTACAGTATGCCCTGGATCCGGAATCGGAAGATTACCGGGTGATTGAGGTCAATGCCAGGCTCTCCCGGTCTTCTGCTCTCGCCTCTAAGGCCACCGGATATCCACTCGCTTTCGTGGCTGCCAAACTGGCTGTTGGCTATGGTCTGCATGAGCTGAAGAACTCCATCACCAAAACAACTCCCGCTTTTTTTGAACCTGCACTTGATTATATCGTCTGCAAGATTCCCCGGTGGGATCTCAATAAATTCATCGGTGTTTCGAAAGAGATCGGCTCAAGCATGAAAAGCGTAGGGGAGGTGATGGCAATCGGTCGAACCTTCGAAGAGGCAATCCAGAAAGGACTCCGAATGGTAGGGCAGGGGATGCACGGTTTTGTTGGGAACAACGACCTCGACTTCCCGGATATTGAAAAAGCGCTTTCGGATCCTACAGATATGCGGATCTATTGCATCGCAAGTGCATTTCAGGCAGACTATACCATAGATCGCATCCACGATCTGACAAAAATCGACAACTGGTTCCTTGTGAAACTGAAAGCGATCTTTGACCTGATGCAGGAGCTGAAACTGTATGAGCGTCTGGACACATTCCCTCAGAAACTCTTCCTGAAAGCCAAACAGAAAGGGTTTTCCGACTTTCAGATCGCACGCTTTGTCTTGAAAGATGGTGGAAACATGCGCAAGAAAATGTTGCATGCACGCGAATTCCGGAAAAAAGCCGGCATTTTCCCTTTTATCAAACAGATCGATACGCTTGCGGCTGAATACCCCGCACAAACGAATTACCTCTACCTGACTTACAATGCCTCCTCGGGCGATATTGTCCCGGAACAGGATAAGAGATCGGTGGTGGTTATTGGTTCCGGCGCCTACCGGATAGGAAGTTCGGTCGAGTTTGATTGGTGTTCCGTTAATGCATTGATGACTGTTCGAAAAGAGGGATATCGATCGGTGATGATCAATTTCAATCCCGAAACGGTAAGTACCGATTATGACATTTGCGATCGCCTCTATTTCGATGAACTATCGTTCGAACGCGTGATGGACATCATCGAACTGGAAGATCCCGGAGGAGTGATCGTATCTACCGGAGGACAGATCGCTAACAACCTGGCTATGCCTCTTTTCCAGGCGGGTGTTTCTATTTTAGGCACCTCCCCTGAGGATATCGACCGGGCCGAAAACCGGCACAAGTTCTCCTCCCTGTTAGATGAACTGGAAGTCGATCAACCCCGATGGAAAGAGCTTTCGACTCCGGAAGAGATTCATCGTTTTGTGGAGGAAGTAGGATTTCCGGTGTTGATCCGTCCCTCTTATGTGTTGTCAGGCGCAGCGATGAATGTGGTGTCGAATCACGAGGAGCTGGATTTTTTTCTTAACCTGGCTGCCAGGGTGTCAAAAGAGTATCCGGTGGTAGTCTCAGAATTCATCCAGGACGCCAAAGAAATTGAGATCGATGCTGTAGCAAAAAAAGGTGAGATCATCGCTTATGCCATCTCCGAACACATCGAGTTTGCCGGAGTCCATTCCGGAGATGCGACCATGGTATTCCCGGCGCAGAAGATCTATTTTGAAACCGCCCGCAGGATCAAACGGATATCCCGGGATATTGCCCGTGCACTCCGTATCTCCGGACCGTTTAATATGCAGTTTCTGGCGAAAGATAATGATATCAAAGTGATCGAATGTAACCTGCGTGCATCCCGTAGCTTTCCGTTTGTATCGAAAGTGATCAAGATCAATTTTATCGAGTTAGCGACACAGATCATGCTGGGACTTCCGGTTGAGAAGCCGAATAAGTCGGCATTCGATCTCGACTACATCGGAATTAAAGCGCCGCAGTTTTCCTTTTCACGACTGCAAAAAGCCGACCCTGTGCTTGGCGTGGAAATGGCATCCACAGGAGAGGTGGGATGCATCGGCGAGGGATACTATGAGACCCTGTTGAAAGCAATGATGTCGGTGGGCTATCAACTTCCGAAAAAGAACATTCTTTTATCAACCGGCGATACCCGCTCCAAAATAGAGCTGCTTCAGAGCTCCCGGATGCTGGTTGAAAAAGGGTTTTACCTGTATGCCACACGGGGATCTGCAATCTTTCTGCAGGAAAATGACATTCCGGCAACCATCCTCCACTGGCCTGATGAAAATAAGCAGCCTAACACCCTCGATTATCTCCGGGAACGAAAAATTGACCTGGTGATTAACATTCCAAAGAACCTGTCAAAAACAGAATTGGATAACGACTATTCCATTCGCCGGGCAGCGGTTGACTTCAATATCCCGTTGATCACCAACGCACGATTGGCCAGCGCTTTCATCTATGGGATCTGCAAACTTGATGAAGGGATCATGATCAAGAGCTGGGACGAATATTGATCAGATATGTGCAATCTATGGCAATGATTGGCAATTACACAAACCTCTCCCCTTTCTCTAATCTTACATCATTGACAAACTGCCGGATTTGCTGCTCGTCGGTTTTCTTGCAGACAAGCAATACATCTTCCGACTCCGCCACGATATAATCGATCAAACCTTCCAATACCACAAGTTTCTCTTTGGGCATGTTGACGATACAGTTCGTTGAGTCATACATCATCACATTTTTTCCCACGATAGCGTTACCGTTTTTATCCTGCGACCGATTTTCATAAAGAGACCCCCAGGTACCGAGATCAGACCACCCGAAATCGGCTGCCAGGACATATACATTGGTTGCTTTTTCCATAATGCCATAATCGATCGAGATACTTTTGCAAACAGAATAAGTTTTGTTGATAAAGTTTTTCTCGTCGGGGGTGCCAAATTTTCCAATCCCTTGTTGAAACAGAACATCCACTTCGGGAAGAAGTTTATTAAATGCTTTCATGATCGACTCCAACGACCAGATAAAGATCCCGGAGTTCCAAAGAAAATCGCCACTCTTCAGGAATGTCGTTGCCAGCTCATGATCAGGCTTCTCAGTAAACGTTTTGACTTTGCGGATCTGCGGATCTTCAGGATAGACATCGCCTTCCATAAACTGGATATACCCGTATCCGGTATCAGGGCGACTGGGCTTGATCCCGAGTGTTAGCAGCCAGTTCTTCTTGGATGCAGCTTGCAAAGCAGAGGTGATGTTGTTCAGAAAAACATCCTCTTTCAGGATAATGTGATCCGAAGGTGCTACTACGATCTGCGCTTCCGGATCATGGGCAAGGATACAGTAGTTGGCATAGGCAATGCATGGGGCGGTATTGCGTCGTGAAGGTTCACAAAGGATCTGCTCCGGGGCAATCTGCGGGACCTGTTCCACGACCAGCGTTTTGTATATTTCATTGGTTACGATATAGATATTTTCGATCGGGCAGATCTTAACAAACCGGTTAAAAGTTTGTTGTATCAACGTTTCGCCGGTTCCGAGGATGTCGATGAACTGTTTCGGATGGGAAGTACGGCTCATTGGCCAGAAGCGGGCACCTACGCCACCCGCCATGATCACGCAGTAATTATGTTCCGACATGTAGATGAGTTTTGGTTTACTACAAAAATAAAATAATGGAACTGAATTCCAACATGTTCCTGAATTATTTTTCTTCTTCTACCGGTGCTACCAAAGCCGAAGGTGAGAAAAGATACACTTTACAGTCATGTAACCGGACACATTTAAACCGTTTACGCAGCCTCTGTCCTTTACAGAACAGCATCCCGCTATTCGTTTTAAAATTGAGGCCTTCAGGAAGCTCTTCAAGCATAATTCCTGACCTATCCCGATCATACTGAAATAGCACTCGGGCAAGCCGTGAATCGCTATACGTGGTTGCTCGTGGGTTTTGCATATGGAAACTCAGAATATCCAGAATGTCTATTGGAAATATGTCAGATGTCATGTAAGGAATCATCAGGCGCTGATATTCCTTCCTCCACTCCATTCCATGAGGTAGTATGCGTTTTCGCCGACGAAAAAGTGTCGGTGCACGATGCGATTCAAACACATTGTAATGGGCCATCTCATGGACAATCGTAATCAGGCAGGCATACTGATTGAGGGATTTATTCACTGAAATGACAGGCAGGGATCCATTTCGGGGAGCCCTGAAGTCACCGGTTTTTGTCCTTCTTTTGCGGGTGAAGATCAGCACCACACGATTCGCAACAAACCAGTCAGCAACCAGGAGTACTGAAGATTCTGGAAGATATTCGGTCAGTGTTAAACGGAAGGTCTCGTACATGGATTAATGGCATGCATGGGTGGTGGCTGCTGCTGATCGAAATGAAAACAGTTACAATCCTTTATCGACCTCCTGTAATGTCGTGGATAACGTTGTGAAGTGCAGCAAATAAAACTAAGTGAAAATGCGGCCAGTAGGATTCCTGCCAGAAGGTATTTCAGAATGGATTTGTTCATTTTTTCCATCCTTTCTTGCCATTTTCTTTTACTTTACATGGTTTATCTTTGGGATACCGGTTGTAATATTTAGTGTTTGAACAACTCGATGAAAAAAGCCAGATCCCCATGGCAATAATCAGGATGATACGAAAAAAGATAATTTTTTTCAAGGCAATAACGTGTTTATACTAAAACTCTTTTCGGACAGTTTTATTATTTAAACTACCATGTATCGCGAAATGTTATAAATTAGCATTGCGAAAATATGAATAAAGTTCTAGATACGATCGGGCAATATGTGTTGCTGATGCATAGGGTCTTCGCCTTGCCGCAGAAAGCAACTGTTTTCTGGCAACATTTGATG
>JACNKI010000203.1 GCA_014382125.1 Bacteroidota bacterium
GATCTCATCCGGATCGGTCAGGTAATCGAGGATCTCATCTTCATGATGGAGAGATGTGGTCATGATCGGATTCCCTAGTTGTTCAACGATTTGTAGCGGGACCAGGTGACTGGGATTCCGGATACCGACTGTCTTCTTTTTACTCTGGAAAAAGCGAGGAACATTGTTGCTGGCATTCAGGATAAATGTATATGGCCCCGGCAATACCCGTTTCATGATCCTGAAAAGATGATTATTAATTGGGCGCGTATAATCTGAGAGTTGGCTTAACGAACTGCAGATCAACGAGAAGTTGGCTTTATTGAGTTTTACTCCTTTTATCCTTGCCACTTGTTCCACAGCACGGATGTTTGTGATATCACATCCCAGTGCATAAACCGTATCAGTTGGATAGATGATCACACCTCCATTCTGGAGGCACTCACAAATGATCTTCAACTGCCGTTCACCTGGATTCTCGGGATGTACCTGCAGTAACATTTACGGTTGACGATTTTAGATTTACGAATATATTGAATGATGCGCAATCATGTGCAATATTGTGCAATCAAGTGCAATAAAAAAGGGCAAGCCATTATATCGCACCGCTCAACCATCGTACCCTTGCTTCCTTCCGAACCTGGGGGAGTTAGACAGGAGCTGGTCGTATAAGACTTACCCGCAGCAAAGGTAGAAAAAAAAAATTCGTAAGTTTGCTGGTAGCGAATTTAAAAAACCAACAACAATGGAAGAAAAACCAAAATCAATTGCCATGAATGGCATCTATTATGGTGTAATTGGCGCAGCAGCCATGATTATTTTTAGTCTGATCATTTATTTGGTCGATTTGCATCTCAACTCATCAGTTATCTGGATCAGTTACCTCTTTCTGATTGGTGCGATTGTCTGGGGAACAATCGACTACAGAAATAAGGTGTTGAATGGTTTTATGTCATATGGGAAAGCGTTTTCAACCAGTTTCATGATTGCATTGTTTGCTGTAATTATTGTTTCAATTTACTCCTTTATTTTCTTTCAGTTCATTGCTCCTGATGCTGTTGTGGACCTCGCAGAGATGGGTACAGATAGAATAATTGAAGATAATCCGGACATTTCCGAAGAGGATCTGGATCAAGCCATCCAGATGTCATCATTCATGTACACGCCTGTATGGCTGACAGTCAGGGGTCTGGTTGCACAATTAGTTGTTAGCGTGGTCATAAGCCTGATCACTTCCATTTTCATCAAGAAAGAAGATAAATCGGTTACCTCAATTTAACCAATTTAATGAATATCTCGGTCGTTATTCCCCTGTTAAATGAAGCTGAATCCCTTCTGGAACTCTCGGTATGGATTTCCAGGGTGATGAAGGAACATGGGTTGAGCTATGAGATTATTTTCATCGATGATGGAAGTCGTGATACATCCTGGGAGGTGATCTCCAGATTATCAGAAGAGAACCCGGGAGTTAAAGGAATAAAGTTTCGCAGGAACTATGGAAAAGCGGCTGCATTGAACCTGGGGTTTGCCGAGGCTCGAGGGGAGGTGGTCATTACAATGGATGCTGACCTTCAGGATAGTCCGGATGAGATCCCGGATCTCTACCGGATGATCAAAGAGGAGGGATATGACCTGGTTTCCGGGTGGAAGAAAAAGCGTCGAGATCCACTTTCAAAAACAATCCCAACACGTTTTTTCAACTGGTCTACACGCCGGATGTCTGGTATCCGGCTGCACGATTTTAACTGTGGATTAAAAGCATACCGGAATGCTGTCATCAAAAGTATTGAAGTTTATGGCGAGATGCACAGATATATTCCTGTAATTGCAAAGTGGGCCGGGTTTATAAAGATCGGGGAGAAGGTTGTGCATCATCAGAAACGGAAATACGGCAAAACAAAATACGGGGCAGACCGGTTTTTAAAGGGCTATCTTGACCTGGTTACGATCTCATTTTCCTCCCGTTTCGGCAAGCGGCCGATGCATTTCTTCGGACTTTTGGGATCATTACTGTTCCTGGCAGGTTTTGTTATTGCAGGATATCTGGCCTACGAACGGATCTTTTATGAAGGCTACAATATGACGGAACGGCCACTCTTTTATTTCGGTCTGCTGGCGATGATTCTTGGAACACAACTTTTTGTAGCCGGATTTCTAGGCGAACTGATCTCCAGAAGCTCCCACAACAGAGATTCATACCTGGTTGAAGAGAGATTGAATCTTTCCTAATCACTTTTCATCGAATGAGTCAGAAAAAAACAGTGGTATTAATTGGCTCGGCTCATCCTTTACGGGGTGGGCTTGCCGCATATAATGAGCGGCTGGCCGGGGAGTACCGGGACCAGCGAGCGGAAGTGACAATATACTCTTTCAGTTTGCAATACCCATCACTGTTTTTTCCAGGGAAATCCCAATACACATCAGAGCCTCCCCCCGGCGGTCTGACCATAAAAACCAGGATAAATTCAATCAATCCCATGAGCTGGATCCGGGTAGGGACAGAGATCAAAAAGCTGAAACCCGACCTGGTGATCGTTAAATTCTGGATGCCTTTCATGGCGCCGTGCCTGAGTACTATCTGCCGGATAATTCGAAAAAACAAGCACACCCGGATCATCAGCATCATCGACAACATCATTCCTCACGAGAAACGGATCGGTGATAAGGCGCTTGCCGGCTATTTTGTCAGGTCGGTTGATGGGTTCGTCGCGATGTCCCGTTCGGTGATGGACGAGCTGGATCTCTTTGATAAGCAAAAGCCGAAAGTCTTTTGTCCGCATCCGCTCTACGACAACTTCGGTGATGCTATCTCAAAAAAGGATGCAATACGGAAGCTGGGACTTGATGACACCTGGTCCTATATTCTATTCTTCGGATTTATTCGTGATTACAAAGGGCTGGACCTTTTGTTGAAAGCATTTGCCGATCCCCGGATCAGGGAGATGAAGGTAAAACTCCTGGTGGCAGGAGAGTTTTACTGTGATCCCAAACCCTTCAGAGAGATCATCGACAAACATGGTTTACAAGATCGGGTGATCATGAGTAACGATTTTATCCCCGACAACGATGTAGCTAGCTATTTCTGTGCAGCCGACCTGGTGGTTCAGCCATATAAAAGCGCTACGCAGAGTGGTGTTACGCAGATCGCTTACCACTTCAATAAACCGATGGTCATAACGAATGTTGGAGGTCTGGCTGAATTTGTCCCCGATGGGAAAGCAGGCTATGTGGTTCAACCTGATCCGACTGAGATTGCAAATGCGATATGGAAGTTTTACAAGGAGGATAAAGAGGAGGAGTTCGCAGCCAGGGTGGCTATTGAAAAAGAAAAATATAGTTGGAAAAATATGATTGAGGCTGTTGAGACGTTAGAGGTAAGAGGTAAAACGTAAGACGTAAGACGTAAGACGTAAGACGTAAGACGTAAGAGGTAAGAGGTAAGAGGTAAGAGGTAATAAGTAAGATGTAAGACGTAATATGAAATTTTCTAATTTCTAATTTCAAGTTTTCTGATGACCGATAATCGAATAATCCGCAGCAAAGCTCCTCTTCGTCTGGGTCTCGCAGGTGGTGGGACGGATGTTTCCCCGTTTTCAGATCTCTATGGGGGAGCTATTCTGAATGCGACAATCAGCATGTATGCCATGGCGACGATCCAACCCAGAAATGATGGGAAGATCATATTGAATGCTATGGATAAAGGAGTTGTTCAGACCTTCGACCAGGCTAAGGAATTGCCTGTTGATGGCGAGCTCGGTTTGATCAAAGGGATCTACAACCGCGTCGTCAAAGAATTCACCAAAGAGCCTCTCTCTTTTGAACTCTCCACCTATGTGGATGCTCCGCCGGGATCAGGACTGGGTACATCCTCAACTCTGGTTGTGGCTATTCTGGGCGCTTTTGCCGAATGGCTGAACTTGCCGCTGGGTGAATACGATCTGGCTCATCTGGCTTTTGAAATCGAACGGATTGATCTTGACATGGCAGGAGGGAAGCAGGATCAGTATGCAGCCACCTTTGGAGGAGTCAACTTTATAGAGTTTTTCAAAGAGGATAAAGTGATAGTAAATCCGTTAAGGGTCAGGCAGAAATACCTGGATGAGCTGGCGCATAACCTCATCCTTTACCATACGGAAACCAGCAGACTATCAAGCGCTATCATTGAAGAACAGCGAAAAAACGTAACGTCCAAAAATGAGCGTTCTCTTGCTGCTATGCATAAACTCAAGGAGCAATCAGTAATGATGAAGGAGGCCTTCCTGAAGGGGGATCTGGATAAGATCGGAGAAATACTTGAATTTGGCTGGCAGTATAAAAAGAAAATGGCAGAAGGAATTACAAACCCTTTTTTGGATAAGATCTATGATACGGCGATGAAAAACGGAGCGCTCGGAGGGAAAGTATCAGGCGCAGGAGGAGGAGGATTCATGTTCTTCTATTGTCCGGGCAATACCCGCTCGAAGGTAATCGAGGTTTTGAAACCGTTTGGTGGACAGACAAAACGGTATGAGTTTACTCCAAAGGGGTTGACTACATGGACTATTTAGGTAGTGACGAAACAAACAAAAAACGAATAACAATGGAAAATTTTCTGGAATTAGCAAAAAAACGATATTCAGTTCGGAATTACCTGAATAAACCAGTGGAAGAGGAGAAGCTGAATTACATCCTGGAGTGCGGGCGAATTGCTCCCTCTGCAGCAAATTACCAGCCCTGGAAGATTTTCGTAATCAGGAAGCCGGAGATGAGGGCGGAAATAGCGACGACATATGGCCGTGATTGGTTAATACAGGCTCCCGTAATCCTCATCTTTTGTGGTGACCACAGCCAGGGATGGAAACGTTCGGATGGGAAGGACCACACCGACATTGATGTGTCGATCATTGTTGATCACATCACACTTGCTGCAGCCGATCAAGATCTGGACACTTGCTGGATCTGTAATTTCGATGCGAAGAGGTGCTCAGAAATATTGCATCTTCCTGAGCGCCTTGAGCCTATTGCCTATCTGTCACTTGGATATCGGGGGAAAGATCCAGTCGATCCTACTCGTCATTTGACCAGAAAGCCATTACAGGATATCGTGACATTTGATCCAACAGCCTCGTAGCTCCGCATTAACTTGTCACCTTGACCCTTTGTCCCTTTCTCACAATAAAAAACTATTTTTGTAATCAAATCCTGAACAGATGAGAATTGCAGAATCGATAAAACAGAGCATTGAGACCAAGCAAAAGATTCTTTCAGATACTGGTCTGATTGAGACTATACGCGAGGTGGCATCCCACTGTGCGGAAGCATTTTGTAATGGAAACAAGGTGTTGTTTTGCGGAAACGGAGGAAGCGCAGCTGATGCACAGCATCTGGCAGCTGAATTTTCCGGGAGGTTTTATTACGACCGTCCCCCGTTGCCTTCGGAAGCGCTCCATGTGAATACCTCTTATCTGACAGCCGTTGCCAATGATTACTCATACGATGAAGTTTACTCGCGTATCATCAAGGGGAGCGGGAATGAAGGCGATATCCTGATTGCTATCTCAACATCAGGGAATTCAACAAATATCATTAACGCATTGAAAGTGGCTAATGAACTGGGTCTTATCACGATAGGGATGACCGGTGAAACCGGCGGCAAGATGAAGGAGCATTGTGATTACCTGATCAATGTGCCTTCCACGGATACTCCCCGGATTCAGGAGTCACATATCATGATTGGTCATATCATTTGCGAGCTGGTTGAAGCAGCGCTTTTCCCTAAAGAGCAATAACTACAGAAAAACATGGAAGCGATTGTACTGGCGGGAGGATTTGGAACACGGCTTCAACAGGTTATAGCTGACCTTCCAAAATCGATGGCTTTGATCAACGGATGTCCGTTCCTGGAATATCAGTTTAATTATTTAGAAGAACAGGGAGTTACAGACGTTATTCTGTCTGTGGGCTATAAGCGTGAGCTGATCATGGAGCATTTCGGAGAGCAATATCGGGATATCCACATCCGGTATGCCGTAGAGGAGGAGCCGATGGGAACGGGAGGCGGGATTCGGCTGGCAATGTGGAAAATCAGAGGGAAACGAGCAATTGCAATGAATGGTGACAGCCTTTTCCGGATCGATTTAAGGGAGATGATGGAAAAACATATGAAAAAAAATGCGGACATAACGATTGCTCTGCGGGAATTGAATGATACCGGAAGATATGGGAGGGTGACGATGAATCGGGATCGGCGGATAACGGGATTTGCCGAGAAGCAGGAGCAACCAGGGAAAGGATACATCAACGGAGGAGTCTATATCATTGAGAAACAGTTACTGATGGAACCGGAATTCAGGGGAAAGTTTTCCATTGAAAAAGACTGTTTTGAGCAATATTATTCTGATTCCCGGTTGTTTGGCTTTCCTTCGAAGGAATATTTTTTAGATATAGGAATCCCGGAGGATTATCAAAAAGCACAGGATGAGTTTAAGCAGTTTGCAGATTGATAAAGAGTGGTCGCTTTTCCTCGACCGTGATGGTGTGCTCAATGAGCGCATCGTTGATGGATATGTAACGAGATGGGAAGAGTTTAACTTCCTGCCGGATGTACTGGAAGCGATGAAGGTTTTTGATGAACTGTTTGGCAGGATTGTGGTTGTCAGCAATCAGCAAGGGATAGGTAAAGAGATCATGACGGAAGGTGATGTGGTTAAGGTTCACGAAAAACTTGAAGAACAGGTAAAGAAAAACGGAGGGAGGATCGATTCCATCTATTTCTCACCACATCTGGCAAAGGAAGGGAATATCATGCGGAAACCCAATGTAGGAATGGCGCTGAAAGCACGGCGGGATTTCCCCGAAATCCGGTTCAGGTTGTCGGTGATGGCAGGCGACAAACTCTCTGATATGGTGTTTGGAAGACGTCTGGGGATGAAGACAGTTTTCATCTCTGACAATATCCGTGACCTACGCAAAGGACATAAGCTTATCGACTTTGCTTTCCCTGATCTGCAGGCATTTGCCTCTCATCTTAATCAATCACACTAACTCGCCAATTCACTAATTCACCAGCTCACAACCCTATGACTCCGTCGCTGATTCTTACGATATTTCTGGCCTATACAGTCCTTCTGTTTATCATTACCTGGATCACGG
>JACNKI010000073.1 GCA_014382125.1 Bacteroidota bacterium
GCAGCAAACTTAATAAATTTCCGGCTCTGAAATAAAAATTCGTGAAGATGAAATGTATATACTTTTTTTTACTACTCGTGCTATTTCTGGGGTACACCGATATTCAGGCACAGAAAAAAACAGTCACCTATATCAAAGATCCTCATGCTGATCCCCCCACTCATGTGGTTAAACTCAACCATGTTGATGCATCCCTATCATTTGTCCCGCAAGAATGGAAGGTGCTCGGGGAAGCAACGTTTACATTTATACCAAACCGGTATCGTACGGATTCGATCGTATTCGTGACACCAGGTTTCGATGTGAAGTGGGTGAAGATAGATGGAGAAAGCGTGAAATTCCATCAGTCAGGCAGGAACCTGATCATCCATCCAAATATGGATTTGCAGCGAGGGAAAGCGTATCATCTGGCGATGAAGTATCAATCCAGCCCGGTTGCCACTGGAATCTACTTTGTTGGATGGAAGCCGGAAGAGAAGGGAAAACGCAAACAGATCTGGGCGCATCGCCCTTTTGGCTGGCTCCCCTACATGGATGGCCGGGTTACCATGGATATCCGGATCACCTTCGATTCTGCACTTACAGTTTTCACCAATGGGGAGAGGCTCTCTGTGAATGAGAATCCCGATGGGACGAACACCTGGCATTACCGAATGACAGAGAACCATCCCTTCTTCTCCACCGCACTCGGAATCGGAGACTATGATTTCAACATATTAAAAACAAGCAGGGGAGTGCCAATCGAACTACTCTATTACCGGGGGATGGAAGAGAAGGTGGAGCCTACATACGAGTTTACACAGGAAATGTTTGATTTTTTTGAGAAAGAGATCGGAACTCCTTACCCATATCCTGTTTACCGGGAGATTCCTGTTATAGACTATATGTATGGTGGGATGGAGTGCACGACCTCAACGATCTTCGGAGATTATATGTTGATCGACCCCCGGGCCTATTGGCAGCGGAACTACATTAACGTGAATGCTCATGAACTGGCACATCAGTGGTTTGGTGATTGCATTGGACACCTGGCTAATAAAGATGTCTGGCTTACCGAAAGTTTCGGAACATATTATGCTAAGATATTTGAACGTTCAGTATTCGGTGAATCATATTTTCAGAATATGGTCAGGGAAGAGCAGGAAGCAGCACTGGAGGCTTCGAAGCGGAACAACTACCCGGTAGGAAGTAGCCAGGGAGGAAGAGCAAGGATTTATGACAAAGGATCCATGGTGCTCGGAATGCTCCGGGATATACTTGGAGAGCAGGAATTTAAGGACGTCATCCAGGCTTATTTCAATAAATTCAAGTTCGGTTCGGCAGAGACACAAGACTTCATCCGAACGGTTTATAACGTTACCGGGCAATCTTACAGCTGGTTCTTTGATCAGTGGATCCTCCGACCCGGAGAGCCTCATTATAGCTTAAGCTACCGGGTGATGGATGATACAACAGGATTGCGAAACACCCTGGTAACGGTAGAACAGATCCAGGAGACCAGCAACCTCACCGGACTCTTCAGGATGCCGGTCTGGTTTCAGGTTTGGTATGCGGATGGAAGTTGCGATTCCATACAATCCAGTATTGAAGAGAAAGTACACGAAGTATGCATTCCCAACTACGAAAAGAAGAGGGTGCAATATGTGCTGTTTGATCAGGGAAATCACATCCTGAAGCACGTAACTTTCAATAAATCTTATGATGAACTGGTGGCCCAGTCAATGAATGCCCGCCATATGATCGATAGATACGATGCATTGGTAGCAATGCGAAGCATTTCGGTGGAAAAGAAGAAGGATCATCTCATCCTGTGCTTCGATCAGGAGAGGTTTCACCTGACAAAGTCGGAAATTCTTCGTCAACTTTCTACAGATCGATCCCCTGAATCAATAACGTTATTCCGAAAAGCGATCCACGATCCTGATGCTACTGTCAGGAAGACTCTTTTGTTATATCTGAAACCAATCCCCTCAATACTACAGAGTGACACAGAAGCACTTCTCAGCGACAGCTCATACATGAACATTGAATTGGCACTGAATCGGCTATGCCGGGATTTCCCTGATGATGCTTCCCTGTACCTCGAACTAACTAAGGACGAGATTGGATGGCGGGGAAAAAACATCCGGATGAGATGGCTGCAATTATCTATTGAGGACTGGAAGCTGGACTTTCTCCCGGAGCTGATCTCCTATACCGCTTCTGATCAGGAATTTGAAACGAGGATGAATGCATTTTCAATGTTGATGAGTCTGGGATACATCGATGAAACCATCGCGCAACATGCTATTCAGGCTTCGAAACACTGGAATCGAAAACTGGCAGCTGCTGCCGGGGAATACCTGGACTATTTCTCAAAGCAGGAGGAGTATAAGGAGATGATCTATGAATAAATCTCGCTTCATTACTCGTACGGTACTGCTTGTGTCATTTATCAGTTTTTTCAATGACATTGCAAGCGAGATGCTCTATCCGGTGATGCCGGTCTATCTCCGTTCGATCGGATTTTCTGTATTGCTGATCGGGATCCTGGAAGGAATTGCGGAAGCAACTGCCGGAATAAGCAAAGGGTACTTTGGAAACCTATCCGATTTAAAGAGGAAAAGGTTACCTTTTATTCAGATAGGTTATGCATTCAGCGCTATCTCCAAACCTTTGATGGCCGTGTTCATCTTTCCCTTGTGGATCTTTTTCGCCAGGACACTTGACAGGCTTGGCAAGGGGGTACGGACGGGAGCCCGGGATGCGATACTGAGTGATGAATCTACCCGGGAGAATAAAGGAAAGGTCTTTGGCTTTCACCGGGGGATGGACACGCTTGGTGCCGCTATCGGACCCGCACTGGCACTGGCCTGGCTCTATTTTTTTCCGGGACAATACCGATGGCTATTTTTTGTGGCGTTTATCCCCGGTATGGCTGCTATCCTGCTCACCTTTTTTATCAAAGAGAAGAAGAAAGCGAAACCTGAGGACAGGCCAGCTAGGATTCATCTTTTCTCCTATTTCTTATACTGGAAAAGGGCCAAGCCGGATTTCAGGTTCCTGGTTATCGGATTGTTGCTGTTTGCGCTCTTTAACAGCTCCGATATATTCCTTCTTCTTGCTGTGAAAGAACAGGGTTTATCAGACCTGCAGATGATCGGTGTCTATATTTTCTATAACCTGGTGTTTGCTTTGCTTTCATACCCAGTTGGCTGGCTGGCCGACAGGATCGGATTAAAAACCATGTTGATAGTGGGATTATTGATTTTCAGCCTGGTCTATTTTGGTTTCGGTTGGGCAGGTTCGCTGCTCCTTTTTGGTTTTCTTTTCTTTGGATATGGATTGTACGCTGCCTGTACTGACGGGATCTCCAAAGCGCTCATCACGAATATCGCCGATAAAAGCGATACGGCAACCGCCATTGGGTTTTACACAAGCTTTACAAGTATCATGGCCCTGCTGGCGAGTAGCCTGGCCGGTTTACTGTGGTTTACCCTCGGTTCGAGATGGATGTTCATAATCTCCGGATCGGGAGTAGCTGTTGCGATGTTTTACCTGCTGATCACCCTGAAAAGAAAAAGGGGTGATATCTAATCGATACCATCCCTGAAATCATAGACTTTCCCCCCGGATTAATAGATGTTTGCTTCATTTCTGTAACCTGTTTCATTCGTGTACCAGTCGGGATAGGAGACACCGGAAGATTCAGCCCATTCACCGAAGTACAGGTATGCCTGAACAATGTCAACCGTCTCTATCGGGTAATCGAAGTTAACCGGAATCTCAAATCCCCATGATAACCCTGAGGAGGATCTGTAATATAATCCTTCTGATGGAACAGAGGCATCATCCCAGACCCCGAAATATGCGGGATCAACCAGATCAGTCGGTGGCTGATCTTTAAGGTGCACTTCATGCCCTCTCGTCTGGTCGATAAAGATGAAAGGATTGTATGGAGGTGTTCCAATAGATGTCTGGGGACTCGAAAGATGGATAGTGACCGTTTGAGGGCTTGATTGGACGGTAGTGCCACCTGGAACCGTGTTGACCATTCCGGTACCCATCAGGGAGTTTATTTTGTCGACCGGGATGATGACTGTCTCGCCTGTATGTCCGATCTCAAATCCAGCCGGATCAAGATTAACTGCGTTGCCAAGGTTTGTACACCCGGTTACACTCTCAATATTGGCCGAAGAGGTACTAAGTGATATTCCGAAGCCGTTATCCAATGATGCTCCGACAGCCATCACCTGGTAGTTGAGGATCAGATCGACCACGTTATTCTGCGCATTGGTAACGATCTGATACTGGAAATTCATCACCAGGTCATTACAGTCATAGTCTCCATAAGCGGGCCAGAGGTCTTCAAAAGAGAGACTTCCGTAATCGACCTGATTCGGGTAATATGAATTGAATGCACGGGTTGCATCTGTTGGATAGGCGTCCAGGTTATCCATGATCCCGTCACCATCTGTATCCGTGTTGCTTCCGGCTTCAATGATGTTAAGAACAAGTGTTTCGGAATCGTTCCCTGCGCTGTTTGTTGCGGTCAATCCTACATTAGAGATGCCATATCCGGTAGGAATACCGCTGATGGTTGCATCGTTCAAGCTTAGCCCGGAGGGTAATCCGGATGCTGTGTAGGTGATCGGGGTGGTTCCGGAAGCGGTAATTAAATAATTAAATGGTTGGCTCTGTTCACCTGCAGAGGTCAGTTCACTGGTGATAACAGGAGGTTGAACACCTGCATCGATCGTGATCGTCAGGATCTTGGTATCTGAGCCGAAACTATTAACAGTGGTCAATGTCGCCTCCGTAACACCTGCGGATGTTGGCGTGCCATTGATGGTGTGATTTGCCGAGTTGTAAGTTAATCCGGGATGTAAATTAACTGCATTGTATGTGATCGTTGGAGAACCTGAAGCAGTCAGGGTATAGACCGAAAACTGTTGTCCATACGGACCGGAAGCAGTCAACGCGCTTGTAATCACAGGTGGCTGGCCAACCGTTAAAACAAGTGTTTCAGTATCTGTACCACCGGCGTTTGTAGCTGACAATGATATGTTATAGGTCCCGGCTGCTGTGGGTGTTCCGGTAATCTGGTTGGTGGATGAACTGAACGAAAGTCCTGTTGGCAGGTTGGTCGCATTGAATGTAATGGGCCCGGTACCTGATGCAGTAAGTTGGTAAGTATAGGATTGATTAACCGTTGTAGAACCAGTTAGAGCGCTGGTGATCACCGGTGGTGAAGTGGGCTGTGTAACAGTAAATACGAGGGTTTCAGTATCGGTCCCCATATAATTATCGGCTACAAGTGTGATGTTAGTAATCCCGACTGAGGTTGGTGTTCCGCTGATGGTGTGAGTCCCGGCATTGTAAGTCAATCCTGCTGGCAGATTGGTTGCGGTGTAGGTGATGGGTGAGGAACCTGTAGCTGTGATCACATATGGTGTGATCGCTTGGTTCACAAGGCCTCCGCCAACCAGTGAGCTGGTAATAGTAGGAGCAACCGGCATGGTACAATTAGGGATCGGAATGGTATAACTGCAATAGGTAACATTCGGACCTTTGGAGCCGTCATTTGGGTCCAGATCGTCTTCAACACAGATATCCACATAGCCTGTGACACTGGATCCACTGATATTCATGCTTCCATAATTCTCAAGAGTAAAGTAGGTATCGAGTTTGGGAAGTGTGAGTGTTCCGGATGGGGTTATAATTATAGTCCCTTCACCTCCACTTGAATTGTAACTGTTAACAGAGGCCGTTCAACAAATCTTCAGGGTTCCACCTGTTTGGACCTCCAGGGTATTAAAAACCGCAGATGTGCCTTCATTTACACAAACTATCTCTCCGGATGTAATGGTTAGCCCATTCTGTGTTCCGGAAACGGTACTCGTACATCCGCTATTACAATCATTAGAATTAATGGATTCTGGATCAAGAGGTCCACCCGCTTTGCTGAAATCATAGGTGATTGCATTGTTGACAATGGGGACCGCCACATAACTGTTGTTACCATCTGAAGCAAGATTCGCGATGTAAACTTCTGTCAATCGGGAAGGTAACCTAATTCCACTGTTAAACTGTCCATTGCTGAGCCCACCGGTGGTGATCAACTTGCCACCTTCTGCCGGATTGCCCTGGAATATCTGTATGATATTCATGCCACTCGCCTTCTGTGACGGCACGTAGATAGTTGCATCGACATTATTGAAGTTTTCAAACTCAAAATGCGGATCTACCTTCAGCTCCGTGTATTTTGTCACGGGCCGTTCCGTGATCTCAATGGTCTTCCTGCACCCAAAGTGGAGCACTAAAAAACCCGCCAGAAGGAAGATTAATCCTACAGAGACGAATGTGTTGAACAGAACTTGCTTTTTCATACATGATGATAAAGTTTTACATAAACAGAGATTTCTCCCTAACTTACAAAAATAATCTGTTTGACCTCTTTATGAAACCAGGAATTCGTAAATGTTACCCTTTTTTTTTTAACTGTTGATGGTTAATATGATACCGTTACAGTTTTTCCAGATGTTATCATATCCAACTGTAAAGATACGAAAAAGCCTCTGAGGGTCAAAGCCCAGTAAAAATGGGTAGATTCGCTTACCTAAATTCTCCTTACCTTTGCATGCTCATTTTTTTCGATTGAATAGTGGTCAAATGACTGAGAACAAGAAAGTATTAGTTGGTTTAAGCGGTGGTGTTGACTCCTCTGTAGCTGCATTCCTTTTAAAGCAGGAAGGATTCGATGTTGTTGGTGTTACAATGGCTATCTGGGATGGAAAATATTCAGCTTCAGGAAAGCATGCCTGCTATGGCCCGGATGAAGAGGAGGAGATTAGAGAAGCCAGGGAGATCGCTGAAGTGCTGGATATTCCCTTTCATGTATTTGACTGTGCAGCTGAATATAAAGAGTTGGTACTAAACTATTTTAAAGCGGAGTATCTCACCGGAAGAACACCTAATCCATGCGTGAAATGTAACCAACTGATCAAATTCGGGATGCTTCCATTACTGGCCGAGAAGGGAGGCTTGTCCTACGACTATTTTGCAACAGGGCATTATGCACGGGTGGAGAAAGATGAGGTCACCG
>JACNKI010000106.1 GCA_014382125.1 Bacteroidota bacterium
CGGGGTGATTGATGATCACACCCGGTGTATAGGTAGCAGGATTATAATTACCCAGTATTACATCAACGGCTTCAGGATTGGTGATGGTGATGTTGATCTGACTGAAACTGAAGGTGGCGATCATCACCACGAACAGAAAACTAAATACCTTTTTCATGATTATATTTTTATGATGGAGCCCGATCCGGAAATATGGGATTTCACCACCGGGTCTCCTTTGTAACGATCCCTCCCTTGCCTTTAATCTTATCACATGAGGAGAAAGTAAGAATCCCCAAAGAAAGTATGGCAAAGCCAATCCATGATTTTAAGGTCATAGCATCTATTTTTTTGTTATAAAAATACACATAATTGGACAGTTTTTGCATTTTTTTTATCTAAAAATTGACTTTCAGACAATTAAATACTACATTTAAGGCATTCAAAATATATGATCTATTATGAAGAGATTTATTCTATTACTGGGAGTGATTATGATCCTTCCGGTTTATTCGGTTTGTCAGGACACGAGTTATTTGTCCACCGATCAGTTTGAGGCTGAGAAAAAGCGTATCCGGAGATCTGTTTACCGGATTAAAAAAGCCAATCAAGAGCTTCAAAAACAGTTATCCATCCAACATGGTCTTATTGATAGCCTGTCAGAGGTCATTCATGACCAACGCAATCAAATCACAGAGCATCAAGACTCACTCGTGCAACTCCAGAGCTATCAGGCAACTCTTGACGGTCGGCTCGACACGCAAAAAAAATCTGGAACGATGCTGGTTATCCTGATCCCGGCCGGACTTTTCCTCCTCTTCCTGATCCTGTTGATCTGGCTGCTCATGCTAAGACATCGTACACGGATTAACCAGGAGCAACTTGAAGAGAAGATTAAGAAAGGCACTAAACGGTTTGATGATCTCATCGCCTCAAATGCAAAAGAACAGTCGGCAATGAAAACGCAAATCAGTTCATCTTTCAGTGAGTTGGAAAAACGGTTTGACACCTTCTCCAAAGAGATGGAAATAAAGGTGCAGAAACTGGAGCAATTCCAACGGGAAGAGAAAATTGCTCATGAAACCTTGCACAAAGAGGCTCAAACAGAGGTCGAAAAGTTCAAATCAGAGCTTCAAAAAGGCTATTCAGCTATCACGAAAGAGCTGGGTAACCTCAAAGAGGAGTCAGCTGCGATCATCAAGCAGACAAAAGATTATTTAATGGAAATGATTAAAAAGAAACCGAAGGAGTAATCTGCACTTGCCCGGGTTACTCTTCAGATTTCTTTCCTTTCAACGGAACCACACCTGCCATCTCACCAATCAGGTTCACCAGGTCGGATCCTTCGGGGACGACAATGGTCGTGTTTTCCGTTAGTGCCGTTTCAAGAGCCTGAATTCGGCGGAGCAATTGTGCATTACCAATAAAAAATTTCTCCGCTGCCTCATTCACCAACTGAATCGCCTGAGCCTCACCTTCAGCTATAAGAATGGCGCCTCGTTTAACACCTTCGGCTTTCCGAATTTCCGCACGTTTCAAACCATCAGCCTGCGTCTCCTGAGCGGTAGCAAAATCGATAGCTGCAATTTTCTCATTCTCGGCTTTCACAATCTTGTTCATGGTCTCCTGGACATCTCTCGGTGGTTCAATCTCCTTCAACTCGGTACGGATGATCTCAATACCCCAGTTGTCTGTTTCTGAGAGAAGGGTTGAATGCAGATCTTTGTTAATCCGACCACGCTCACTGTTCGCCGACTTCAGGGTCAGCGTTCCGATAATATTCCTGAGAGTCGTCCGGGCCAGGTTGACAATCTGCCACTTAATTCTGTTTACATTATATTGAGAAGCTTTTACAAACTCCTCCTCCGATTTGATTTTAAAATAGACCTGGGCATCTACTTTCGCATTCAGATTATCGTTGGTAATGATCTCCTGCGGTTCAGCATCAATCATTGTTTCCGTAATATTGATCTGATACATTTTATCCACCATCGGAATGATCCAGTGAAAACCCGGATTGGCAAAATGGTGATACTTTCCAAACCGTTCCACAAGCCCGCGGTGCGTAGGGCGTACAATACGGATGCCGATAAAAAATATCAGCAAAATAACGGCGATAATAATAATCCATCCAATTCCTGACATACTTACTTGGGTTTTGAAGTGTTAAATACTATTTTTGTTTGCAATTTCTTGAACAAACATACAGAAAATTAGATAAAAAAAATCAATTTACTCAACTCATTAAAATTGCAATACTTATGAAAACGATTTTCAGCTTATTTATGGCAGCCTGGTTTGGGATTATCCTGATGACCAGTTGTACCCAACAAACAAAAACAGCAGAGATGACCACATTTGATTCGTTGATGCAAACCAAAGTTAATGAATTCGTGTTAGTAAAACTGACCACCGATATGTCCGTACTAACCGAGAATGAGAAAAAGATGATTCCTTTGCTGATCGAGGTATCCCAAATCATGGATGACCTGTACTGGCAACAGGCCTTTCGCGAAAACAAGGTTGCATTTCTTGATAGCCTGACCTTTATAGATACGCAAAAATTTGCTGAGATCAACTACGGACCCTGGGAACGTCTCAGTGGCAATAATCCATTCCTTTCGGATTATGGGCCCAAGCCACCTGGGGCGAATTTTTATCCCCAGAATATGACAAAGGAGGAGTTTGAAGCATGGGATGATACTGATAAAACTAGCCAATATACTTTCATCTGGCGTGAAGAAGATGGCACATTGAAATCTATCTGGTATCATGAGGTTTTCAAAGAGGAAGTTGAACAGGCTGCAGGCCTTCTTATTCAGGCAGCATCCCTGGCTGAAGATGCAGGGCTGAAAAAATATCTTGAGATGAGAGCAAAAGCATTAGTCACAGATGATTACTTCGATTCTGATATAGCCTGGCTGGACATGAAAACCAATAAGATTGATTTTGTCGTTGGCCCTATAGAGAGTTATGAAGATGAGCTTTATGGATATAAAACAGCCTATGAAGCAGCTGTTCTAATCAAAGATAAAGAATGGAGTAAACGTCTGGATAGATTTGTAGCTTACCTGCCAAAACTACAAGAACAACTCCCGGTTGGACCTGAATACAAGCAAGAGGTGCCAGCCTCTGGCTCTGATCTGAATGCTTATGACATTATCTATTCTGCCGGTAACATGAACGCAGGAAGCAAAACGATTGCGATCAACCTCCCTAACGATGAGCGTGTTCAACTCGAGAAGGGGAGTCGCCGTCTGCAACTGAAGAATGCGATGCTTGCCAAGTTTGACAATATCCTATTACCTATTTCCGGAGTGCTGATTGATGAATCCCAGCGAAATCATATCAAGTTTGATGCATTTTTCAGTAACGTTATGTTTCATGAAGTAGCACATGGGCTTGGTATTAAAAATACGATCAATGGCAAAGGAACTATCAGGGAGGCATTGAAAGAGAATTACAGCGCTTTTGAAGAGGCGAAAGCTGATGTACTCGGATTGTTCATGACGATCAAACTCATCGAGATGGGTGAGATTGCCGGGATTACACCGGAAGACTGTTTTGTGACGTACATGGCCGGGATGTTCCGTTCTGTACGGTTTGGAGCTGCCAGCGCTCATGGTAAAGCCAACATGATGTGTTTCAACTTTTTCAGAGAGAAAGACGCTTTCGAGCGACTGGATAACAATATGTATAAAGTCAACTTTGAGAAAAGCCGGGAAGCGATGAACGAGTGGGCAGCTTATTTACTCAAGCTGGAAGGAGATGGAGATTATGAAACAGCAACCATATACCTGGCTGCGAACGGTGTGATCAAACCTGGCCTTCAAGCTGAACTCGATTTGCTGACATCAAAGAATATCCCTGTTGATATTGTCTATGATCAAGGCGTTACAGTGTTGGGATTGACGGAGTAATTACGTGGGACGTAGGACGTAAGACGTAGGACGTGAGACGTAGGACGTGAGACGTGGAACGTGGGACGTAACACCTCTAGAGTTGGAATCAAATCTACATTCATTCATTACTGCATTGATAAATTGTTGCATTGATGCATTTATTCCCTAAATGACTTTATTGACCTTAATGACCAATATTTGATGACAAAACCTGAGCCAGAAATCACAAATCCCTCTCAATTGCTTGAGATGGTAAACGCCTTCCGGAAGAGTCGTATCATCCTGTCTGCTCATGAGTTGCAGGTCTTTGATCACCTCCGTGGAAAAGGGAAAAGATCAAACGAACTTGCACAACTTCTCGGCACCAAAACGAAAGCAACTGATCGCTTACTAAATGCGTTGACTGCCATCGGTTTGTTATACAAAGAGTCAGAAGTTTTTACTAATACCCCCTTTTCTTCCCAATTCCTTGTTTCAGATGCACCTGACTTCCTGAGCGGGCTATCTCTGACAAATCACACCTGGAAAACCTGGAGTACGCTGACAGACGCAGTAAAAGCCGGCACCTCTGTCTATTTTGAAGATCCAATAAATGAACGCCCGGAGGAGTGGCAGAATGCTTTCATCGCAGCAATGCATCGCCGAGCCGGACCTCAGGCTATTGAGGTTGCAAACGCACTAGATCTCTCACACACTGAACGAGTTCTGGATGTAGGTGGTGGGTCAGGAGCCTTTACGATGGAATTCCTGAGCCGGAACCAGGAAATGACCGGTGTGGTATTTGATCTGCCGAATATTGTGGGGATAACAGAGAAATTTATTACCCCACCCCCAACTGCCTCCCCAAAAAGGGAGAGGAGCATCCGGCATCCGGCATCCGGTATCCGGCATCGTTTAACCGTTAAGGCTGGTGATTACCTAAAAGATGACTTTGGTTCCGGGTACGACCTGGTCTTCATGTCGGCCATCATCCACATCAACTCCCCGGAAGAGAACCGTTTATTGATCAGGAAAGGCTCCGAAGCGCTGAATACCGGAGGCCAACTGGTGATCCTGGATCACATCATGAACGAAGATCGTACAGAACCAGAGGTGGGTGCTATTTTTGCCATTAACATGCTGGTGGGAACAAAACATGGAGATACTTACACAGAAACCGAGATCCTATCCTGGATGCAGGATGCCGGAATACATGATGTCTATTTGATCACGACACCTGGGGGAGTGCAGTTGATGGTTGGGAAACAAGTGTGAAAGGGCGATTTTCAACATGTATATTGCAAGGTTCAAATATCAAGAATCCAGCACTTAAATAAAAAATATTAACTTTGCATACCTTTTTGAAAGATTGTATCTCAATCTGTTTGTAATCTTCTCTTATTTACATTTCAGTACGTTCTACAGTTTCACAAAGCTATCCGGGGATATGAGTTTTTTCAAGTCACCTTCCGGAGAAAACTAATTTACCTATGAAGATTCTACTTATATCACCCGTTGTAAGCAAGACAAAGAGAACTGTTAAGGAGCTGATGATGCCTCAGTTGGCTCTATATATTCTTGAAGGGCTCACCCCTGATTCCCATGCAGTCCGTATCATCGAAGAGGAAGTTCAGGCAATTGACTTTGAGGAGCATTGTGATCTGGTAGGAATCAGCTGCATGACTGCAAATGCACCCCGTGCTTATGAAGTAGCTGAGGAGTTCAGAAAACTAGGTAAAACGGTAGTTCTGGGTGGGGTTCATCCGACCATTTTACCAGATGAGGCATTGTTACACGCCGATTCTGTTGTCATCGGAGAAGGAGAAGGAGTATGGGAGAAACTTCTTGAGGATTTCGCTGCCGGAAAGTTAAATAAACGTTATCATGATCCTACTCCTGACTTATCACGCTATGTGAAAAAAGATTTTACGAAAATTATAAAAAAACGGTTGTTCAGCATTGTTCCGATCATGACCTCAAGAGGTTGTCCGTACAATTGCGATTTCTGCTGTGTCACTGATCTTTTCGGGAAGACCATCCGTCACATTCCAGTAGAGAATGTCGTAAAGGATATTCAGAATTCCGGTTCCAGGAATTTTATGTTCCTGGATGACAACGTCATTGGCCATCCTAAATATGCCAAAGAGCTTTTTAGGGCGCTGATTCCTTTGAAAATCAAATGGGTAGGTCAAGCCTCCATCTCATTTTTGAAGGAGACAGAATTGCTTCAACTGGCTGCCGATAGTGGCTGTAAAATTTTATTCATAGGACTGGAGAGTGTCAGTGAAGTTCATCTTAAGACGATGAAAAAGTCAATGAAAGACAATGAAGAGTTGAAACAAACCATTAAAAAGATCAAGAAGATGGGGATTCTCATCCATGCTTCGATGATCTTCGGATTTGATTCCGACACGAAAAAGGTCTTCCGTGAGACGGTCAAGTTTTTAATCAAAGCAAAGATCAGTACCGTCTCCTTCAATATCCTGACTCCCTACCCCGGAACTAAAACACATGAGACTCTCAAAAAGGCAGGCCGGCTTTTAACAGACAACTGGAAATATTATGATCACAATACTGTTGTGTTCAACCCTCTGAACATGACTCCTCTTGAGTTACAAATTGGGAAGATCATGGCCAGGACTAAGTTCTACCGGAAACTCTCGTTCCTCATGAGGTTGCTGGGCAACCTGAATAATCCAGTCCTGTTTGCAGCAACGAATTACGGTCACATGAAGCAAACCCAGGTGGAACGTCGCAGGTTCGCGAATCTTAAATCAGAGCTGTTTGATCATTACCAGTTTCAATAAGATTACTTCACCTTTCACACCCTTGAATCTGCCTTCACCGCCATCTTCGCCATCTTCTCCGCTTCCAGACTGGGAAACCCAAATTCTTCGACGATCTTCCCCAGGATCAGATAGATACCGTCGCCCCTAAAAGGATATTTACTAGCAGTCTGAGGAAAATGCACCGTATCAAAAAACTGTCCGTGAACATCGATGAAGGTGCCGAAGTGCATCCACTCCTTTTTTGCAGTTCGTACATATTTGATCGTGACCAGCAACCCCAGCATCCGTACCTTTTTTCCAATTAACTGGTTCATCTCTGCAGCCATGATCTCTCCCCGGAAATTGGTTTCAAGCAGATCGAACCAGGTATGGCTGACCGGCCAGCCAAGGAGTTCTATTTCATCATAAACCTCCTCTAACTGCGATTGCCAGAGTGTGGGGAGCTCAAATTTCTTGACAGGAGTCTCGAAAAGGGTCGAAGGTCGTCCTTCGCCCCTCGTCCTTCCAAGCATCATATGCGCTTCCCAGAGCAGCGTGGCTTTCGGTTTCCCGGTAAAGCGGAAGGCGCCGACACGAATCAGGATAATGAGTTGGTCCAGGGTAACCGGAACACGTTGAATGAAATCTTCCAGACTGACATAGAGCCTTTCGTGCTTTCTCCCCTGATCCTCGTTCTTCGTCCCTCGTCCTTCGTCCTTCCCCCCCCGCTCTGCGCTGATCGCTTTCCCCAGCTGGTATTCGAGGTTTGCAACGTGAATAAATCCCACATAAATATCCTTTTCTCCGCGCAAACACGTTTTGTAACCACCATTGTTAACACAAGGCAAATGCATCATGGCTCCCCAGTTCTTTGCTTCATTCATATAAACCCAGGAAGGATAAAATCCCCCGAAATTATTGATCACCCCTACCATGAATTCAAGCGGATAGTGAGCTTTCAGGTAGAGGCTCTGGTAGCTCTCAACAGCATAGGACGCCGAGTGAGCTTTTGAGAAGGAGTAGCCGGCAAACGACTCGATCTGGCGCCACACCTCTTTGGTGATCTTATCAGGATATCCGGCCTTCTTGCAGTTGGCAAAGAACTTATCAATGATTCGTTGCAACTCCTTCTTTGACCGGTACTTCCCGCTCATGGCACGCCTTATCACATCCGACTCGCTCAGATCAAGGCCTGCAAAGTGGTGACAGATCTTCAGCACATCCTCCTGATAGACCATCACGCCATAGGTCTCCTGCAGTTGCTCTTCCATAATGGGATGGAGGTAGTTGAACTTGTCCGGATTATGGAACCGGTAGATATACTCTTTCATCATGCCAGAGCGAGCTACACCAGGTCGTATGATCGAGCTGGCTGCCACCAGGGTCCGGTAGTCTTCGCACCGGAGCTTCTTCAGCAACCCACGCATGGCCGGACTCTCTACATAAAAACAGCCGATGGTCTGCGCCGATTGCAGCAACTCTCTGACTTTGGGGTCCTTTTTAAACTGCCCGACATTGTGGACATCTACGCTGATATTTCGGTTTCGGTTGACGATTCCGGCTGTTTCATAAATGTGTCCGATCCCCCGCTGACTGAGAATATCCAGTTTCTCAAACCCAATATCCTCGGCGACATACATATCCCACTGGGTGGTGGGGAACCCTTTCGGAGGAAGGTCCAGAGCCGTATAACAGTTGACTGGCTTTTCGGAGATCAGGACACCGCCGGCATGGATGCTCCGGATATTCGGAAAATCCGTCATCATCTCTCCTATCCGGCTGATCTTCTCAATGATACTGTTCCGGTTCAGTATCTCCTCCGGGTGCTTCAGGAAGGCATCTATCTCCCCTTTCGGTAAACCATGTACCTTACCCAATTCCCTGTAAATCGATTTTCCTTTGAAAGTCGACATCGCCCCCAGCAGAGCAGTATGTTCATGACCATATCGTTTAAATATGTAGTCGAGTACTTCATCGCGCTCCTTCCATGAGTAGTCGATATCGAAGTCGGGAGGCGATGTGCGTTTAGGGTTGATGAAACGTTCGAAGTAGAGATCGAGTTCGATAGGATCTACGTTAGTGATCTTCAGGCAGTAAGCGACAATGCTATTGGCGCCGCTCCCCCTGCCTACATGATAAAACCCGCGTGACATGGAGTACCTGATTACATCCCATGCGATCAGAAAGTAGGCGGCAAAACCCATCTTACAGATGATATCGATCTCGTGACGGATCCGGTTTCGCGCTTCAGGATTGTTTTTACCATACCGGTACTCCAGTCCATCGAACGCCAGTTTCTCCAGCAGAATCTGATCATCATATATATCCCCGGTAAAAGTTCGTTTGTTCTTACACTCCCGGAAATCAAAATCGATACTGCACTCATCTATCAGTTTCTCCGTGTTCCGGATGATCTCCTGATACTCCCGGAAAGGTTCCAGTAACTTATCCGCTGGCCTCATCACCTCTTCTGCAGAAGCCAGCTGCTGAGGCTCAAGCCTGGAAAGCAGAATATTATGATCAATCGCCCGCAGATTTCTGTGCAACTCCCAGGTAGCCCTGTCGGCAATCGTAACCGGCGCCATGATGACCATTCGGTCCAGCTGGTGGCGGTGACGAGAGAGTATGATAGGATTGACATCAGAGGGAGAGAGACCAATCAATGTATCAGGTAGCGAGGTAGCGAGATGGCGAGGTAGCGAAATTTCGCTACTTTGAAATGGGTACACCACCACCACATGCTCCAACTCCGGCGCCTTATCAGGTAATGGTTGATTTCCAAGAGTATGATGGCTGAGGAGCTCGTTCAGTTCCCGGAAGCCTTCATTGTTTTTTGCCAGTCCGATATAGAGCAATCGATCCTCCCGGCGAAACTCAATCCCTGCAATGGGCTTAACCCCTTTCTCTTTGCAGACAGCGACAAAGTCCATGATCCCCGTAGAGTTATTGATATCGGTGAGCGCCATTGCAGGAATACCGTATGCTACAGCCTGCTCTACCAGTTTCTCGATAGAGAGCGTGCCGTAACGGAGAGAGTAATATGAGTGACAGTTTAGGTACATGCCACTCCACTCCTCACAATCTTGCGTCCATACTTTCTACGGACATGATCCAACGCCTGGTAAAGGTTGATCATCTCGGTACTCTCTTCAAACAAATTCAGTTGCGGATTACCGGAGATAAGGCTACTGAAACGAACACCGATAAGACGGATCAGCATCCGGCGCTGATAAAGCCGGTCGAACAACTCCTTCACCACCGGGATCAGCACATGATCAAACGCCGTATAGGGAACCTTCTTTTGCAATGTATGCGTATCGAAATTCGAGTAGCGGATCTTCACCGTGATGCAGGAGGTGAGTTTCTGTTTATCCCGCAGTTCATAGGATATCTTCTCCACCATCTTTACCAGGATCTCTTTCATTCGCACAATATCGATGCTGTCCTGATCAAACGTATTTTCCGTACTCACCGATTTCGCATCACGGTAAGGCCTGACCGGTGTCCGGTCAATCCCGTTCGCTTTTTCCCAGATTACAATACCGTTCTTACCCATTACCCGCTGCAGCATCTCTACCGGCATCTGGCTGAGGGTATCGATCGTGACAATGCCCATGGAGCGAAGCAAGAAATAGCTTTTCTTCCCGATCATCGGGATCTTCCGGATCGACAACGGCGCCAGAAAAGGCTTTACGGCCTCGCCTGGAATCTGGAGCTCTCCGTTGGGCTTGGCTTCTCCGGTAGCGATCTTCGACACCGTTTTGTTCACAGAGAGTCCAAACGATATAGGCAATCCCGTATTCTTCGTGATCGTCTGCCGGAGCTCATGTGTCCATTTCAATAAACCAAAAAAACGATCCATCCCTGTCACATCGATATAATGCTCATCGATAGAGGCTTTTTCATGTAGCGGCGACTGCTCCGCAATAATATCTGTGACCGTATGCGAATAGTTTGAGTACAACTCCATGTCGCCACGAATAAAAACGGCATCGCGACAAAGCAATCGTGCCATCTTCATCGGCATAGCGGAATGAACGCCAAATGTCCTTGCCTCATAGCTGCAACTGGCCACGACCCCACGGTCAGACATACCACCGATGATCACTGGCTTCCCCTCTAATTCAGCGTTAACAAGACGTTCTACCGACACAAAAAAGGTGTCGAGATCCAGATGTACTATGTTGCGGGAGTGATTAATTTCTAATCATTTTTGCGATTACAATATAATCATTATATTTGCACTACCAAAATTCTCAACCATGTTTTTTAGTTCGAACATTAAATTTTTACGGAAACGAAGAGGGCGAACACAGGATGAAGTAGCCATAACGCTGGAGATGAAGCGATCGACACTCAGCGGGTACGAAAACAATGTAGCCCAGGCCGGGATGGAAGCGTTGATCGGATTCTCAAACTACTTTAAGATAGCAATCGATACGCTGGTCAGAGTGGATCTCACTGCACTTCCTGAAAGTCAGCTCCGGCAACTTGAACGGGGGTATGATGTATTCATCAAAGGGACAAATCTGAGAATCCTGGCAACGACTGTCGGCATTGATAACGAAGATAACATTGAGCTGATATCGGAGAGAGCGAAAGCGGGTTACAGCAGTGGTTTTGCCGATCCGGAGTATATCAGCATCCTGCCCACATTCCGGCTACCCTTTCTGTCAAAGCAGAAAAAATACCGTACCTTTCAGATCAGCGGGGATTCTATGCTCCCCATCCCCCATGGCGCTTACGTCACCGGAGTCTTTGTCCAGGATTGGAACACCATCCGGGACAAAGATGCATACATTATCCTGACAGTTAATGAGGGGATCGTGTTTAAAGTGGTAGAGAATCATATTAAGCAAGAGGGGAAGTTAATTTTGCACTCGATGAATCCACTTTATGATCCTTACGACCTGGAAGTGAAGGATATTCGGGAAGTATGGCAGTTTGTACATTACATCAGCAATGAGATCCCTGAGAATGTAACAAGCGAGAATTACCATCTGGTTGAGAGTGTCAAGAAGCTCACTAAGGAAGTAAAAAGCATTCAGGCAAAACTAAAAATCTAATTATCCACATTCCGATATTGAAAACTATTTATCGGATATGGCAATAATCCTTGCTGGATTTGATATATTTGCTTCATAAGTTAAAAACCAACACGATAAAATAAAATACAAGATATATGAAAATCACTATCGTAGGCTCAGGGTATGTGGGCCTTGTAACCGGAACTTGTTTTGCAGAAGTCGGTATCGATGTTACCTGTGTTGACATTGACCAGAAAAAGATCGACAACCTCAAAAAGGGGATCATCCCAATCTACGAGCCTGGTCTCGAAGATATGGTTCACCGGAACATGAATAAGAATAGACTCAGTTTTACAACCGACATCAAAGAAGCTCTTGTTGATTGTGAAGTGATCTTCAGCGCCGTCGGAACACCTCCCGATGAGGATGGAAGTGCTGACCTGCAATATGTTATAAATGTTGCTCGTGATGTGGGAAAGCATATGGATGATTACATTCTAATCGTAACGAAAAGTACCGTACCTGTCGGAACTGCAGAGAGAGTCCGGTCTGCCATCAATGAAGAACTGGATAAACGAGGCGCTAAGATTGAGTTTGATGTAGCTTCTAATCCTGAATTTCTGAAAGAGGGTGCCGCCATTGATGATTTCCTGAAACCCGACCGTATTGTGATAGGATGTGATTCAACTCGTGCCGAAGATTTGATGAAAGCGTTATATAAACCGTTTACCCTGAACGGGCACCCGGTGATATTCATGGATATCCTCTCCGCGGAGATGACCAAATACACCGCTAACTCCATGCTCGCTACCAAAATCAGTTTCATGAACGACATTGCCAATTTCTGTGAGATCGTTGGAGCTGATGTCAATATGGTGCGGAAAGGGATCGGATCAGATACACGTATCGGACACAAGTTTATTTACCCGGGAGTCGGATATGGAGGAAGCTGTTTTCCAAAGGATGTCAAAGCCCTGATTAAAACAGCAGATGAATTTGGATATTCTCTGCGGGTGCTGAAAGCTGTTGAAGATGTAAACAACGACCAGAAGTCGGTGATGTATAACAAGATTAACAAATACTTCAACGGTGATTTGAAAGGAAAAGTGATTGCACTCTGGGGATTGTCTTTCAAACCGCAAACAGATGATATGCGGGAAGCTCCTTCTTTGGTGATGATCAAACTTCTCAACGAAGCCGGAGCCAGGATAAAAGCCTATGATCCTGTTGCCATTCCGGAAGCTAAACGTATCCTGGAAAATAATGTTGAATACGCTGAAGATCAATATGATGCACTTATTGATGCCGACTGCCTCCTGCTGATCACAGAGTGGCCGGAATTTAAATTTCCTAATTGGAACGTGATCAAAAAACTCCTGAAAGAGCCTGTTGTTTTTGATGGCCGGAACATCTACGAACCTGTTGAGATGAAAAAAAGAGGATTTTCCTATTTCTGCATCGGGATCGATACGACTTAATAATAACATATATGATCAAGAAAAAAATCCTGGTAACCGGGGGAGCTGGCTTCCTCGGTTCTCATCTCTGTGAACGCCTGTTGAATGAAGGCAATGAAGTTGTTTGCCTCGACAATTATTTTACCGGTCAGAAACAGAACGTGGTTCATTTGTTGGATAACCCTTTTTTCGAATTGATCCGGCACGATGTAACCATGCCCTATTTTATTGAAGTAGACGAGATCTATAACCTGGCCTGTCCTGCCTCTCCTATTCACTATCAGTACAATCCCATTAAAACGGTAAAAACATCAGTGATGGGAGCTATTAACATGCTTGGTCTGGCCAAACGCATCAAAGCCAAGATCTTGCAAGCATCTACCAGTGAGGTTTACGGCGATCCGGAAGTGCATCCGCAACCTGAGGATTACTGGGGTCATGTGAATCCGATCGGCCCACGATCCTGCTACGATGAAGGAAAGCGCGTTGCAGAAACACTTTTCATCAACTATCACCATCAAAATAATGTCAGGATCAAAATCATCCGTATATTCAACACATATGGCCCCAGAATGCATCCTCACGACGGTCGGGTCGTTTCAAACTTCATTGTGCAAGCACTGAATGGAGAGGATATCACCATCTACGGAGACGGTTCCCAGTCACGAAGTTTCTGTTATGTAGACGATCTCCTGGATGGAATGATACAGTTCATGAACTCACGGGAAGAGTTCATCGGGCCCGTTAACTTAGGTAATCCAGGTGAGTTTACTATGCTTGAACTGGCTGAGTTGGTTCTGAGGCTTACCGGCGCCAGTTCGAAAATTATTTATATGCCATTACCTGCTGACGATCCGACACAACGTCAGCCAAATATCTCGTTAGCAAAAAGCGAATTAGGATGGGAACCGAAGATCCCACTTGAAGAGGGTCTGAAGAAGACGATCGAATACTTTAAATCGATTTAGGAAAACCTGAAATATGAAGATCCTGATAACCGGAGCAAATGGTCAGATGGGAAGCGAATTCCGATGGCTTGAAGAGAGCTTCGAAATGTATCAGTTCCTCTTTACCGATATTGAGGAGCTGGATATCACAAATCCTGATTCTGTTAACGCTTATTTTCAGTCTGAGAACCCCGATATCATAATTAATTGTGCAGGCTACACGGCTGTTGATAAAGCTGAAGAGGAGCCTGAAAAAGCGATGCATATCAATGGCATCGCGCCTGAGATCCTGTCAAAAGCTGCCACGGCCAACGACACACTGTTAATCCACATTTCTACCGATTATGTTTTTAATGGCCAGGCTTACAAGCCTTACACAGAGGAAGACTCGCCGGATCCAATCTCTTTTTATGCACAAAGTAAATATGCTGGTGAAGTTGCTGTAGAGACAAATGCTAACCGCGGGATAATTATCCGGACTTCATGGCTTTATTCATCCTATGGAAACAACTTTGCAAAAACAATCCTGAAATTAAGTAATGAGCGTGAAAATTTAAATATTATTTTTGATCAAATTGGAACCCCTACTTATGCACGGGATTTATGTAAAACAATACTTGACATCCTTCCTGATCTGGAAACCTGTCAGGGAGTGGAACTTTTCCACTACTCGAATGAAGGTGTAGCCTCATGGTACGACTTTGCATCAGCCATTGTGGATCTTACACGGATAAATTGCCAGGTCTATCCAATTGAGACAAAAGAGTATCCCCTTCCAGCACCCAGACCATATTATAGTGTCATGAACAAGAGGAAAATAAAATCACAGTTTGGGATCAAGATCCCTCACTGGCGAGATAGTTTGAAGGACTGTCTGGCTCTCCTGAATCCTTTATCAGAAATCGAACAATGAGCGACACAATAAATCCGACTGTTTTAGAAAGAGCAAGTGTATGGCTTGAAGGAACTTTTGACGACGACACAAAGGTGAGAGTAAAGGAGTTGATGGAGACAGATCCGGTTGCGTTGACTGATGCATTTTATCGAGACCTGGAGTTTGGAACCGGTGGATTGAGGGGAATTATGGATGTGGGAACCAACCGGATGAATAAATATACGGTAGGTATGGCCACACAAGGACTGGCTAACTACTTGAAAATGATGTTCCCGGAAGTGGATCCAATTAGCCTGGTCCTCTCATACGACAGCCGGAACAACAGTCGCTATTTTGCTACGGTTACAGCTGAAGTTCTTGCAGCAAACGGATTTGTGGTATACCTGTTTGATTCTCTTCGCCCCACACCTGAACTTTCATTCGCGATTCGGTATTTAGGCTGCCAGAGTGGTGTGATGCTTACTGCATCTCATAATCCCAAAGAGTACAACGGATACAAAGCATACTGGGATGATGGTGCCCAGATGATCGCTCCGCACGATGTCAACGTGATCAATGAGGTGAAGAAGATCATATCCATTGACCAGGTAAAATGGCAAGGGAACCGGCACAAAATCCAAATTATCGGTAACGAAATCGATGAAGCATATTTAGATGAAATTCTGCAACTAAGGCTCTCTCCGGAAGCGATTGACCGACAAAAAAAGCTCAAGATCGTCTTTACCCCGCTACATGGTACAGGCCAGACCATGATTCCTGAGATTCTCAAAAGGTTTGGCTTCGAAAACGTATCTATCGTTACTGAACAAGCTACTGCTGATGGAAACTTCCCAACGGTTCATTCCCCAAATCCTGAAGAGCAAGATGCGCTGAATATGGCATTGCAACTTGCAAAGAAGATTGATGCAGAACTGGTTATGGCAACAGATCCGGATGCCGACAGAGTAGGCATCGCTGTAAAAGATCCTGCAGGGAAATTTATTTTGTTAAATGGCAACCAAACTGCAGCTCTGCTCTTTTATTATATCCTGAACAGGTGGAAAGAACTTGGAAAATTTACCGGCAATGAATATATTGTTAAAACAATTGTAACCACCGAGTTGTTGCGGGATATTGCGCAATCATTTGACCTTGAATATTTCGATGTCTTAACCGGTTTTAAGTTCATCGCCGACATCATAAGAAAACATGAAGGCGAAAAGAAGTTCATTGTAGGTGGGGAGGAGAGTTACGGATACCTGATTGGTGATTTTGTCAGAGATAAAGATGCGGTTAGTGCCTGCGCTTTGATCGCTGAGATAGCAGCCTGGGTTGCAGATCAGGGAAAGACCATGTTTGACCTCCTCCTTGAGATCTACACATCTTTTTCTTTCTACAAAGAGAGACTATTATCTGTGACAAAGAAAGGGAAAACCGGAGCAGAAGAGATTCAGCAAATGATGGTGACTTTTCGTGAGATTCCAATGGAGTCTATCAACGGAATCAACGTCGTGGAGATTAAAGATTACCTGAAACAGGAAGCAAAAAACCTGGTAACCGGAAAAATGACAAAGACTGATCTCCCTGCCTCAAATGTGTTGCAATTTATTTTGGAAGATGGAAGCATCATCAGTGTTCGTCCTTCCGGAACGGAGCCCAAAATCAAATTCTATTTCAGTGTACGGGAAGCCATGAATGAGCAATCAGATTATGACCGGATAAATCTTCAACTGGAAGAAAAAATCAACGGGATCATCAGTTCACTGGAACTTACCTAAATGTTCAAACAGATTTTTAATGGTGTATTTGTCCTGATTGTCCTTTTCTCCTTTTCATCGAATCTGCTATATAGTCAGAAAAAAGAGAAAAAAAGGTCATTCCCTAAAGAGATATTACAATATGATTCAATCTCTTTGTCTGCCGGGATTGTATTTATCAGCCCGACAAATTATTTCATTATCCCCAAAGACACCACAATCATCATTAAATCATTACGAAAATTACATGCCGCTGAAATAAATCAACTTCGCACCCAATCGTTTTATGATTCCATTTACCAGAAGTTCAACAGAAACAAAATTGCCAAACTTCTCTATAACCTTGCATTTGTTCCTCCGAAAGTCAGTAATTTATCTGATACCATTCAAAATCAAAAGATTGAAGTCCCCTTTCTGCCTTACCAGGGAATGTACATCAGTGAAGTGAAAATCAAAATCCTAGACCCTTTTGGGACCAGTATTTTTGACACATTACGACAAACACAGACATCCGCAGGAACATTCGGAAACCGTGTTCATATCACTACTCATAAAAGTGTGATCAGGAAACAGCTAATGTTTAAAAAGGGAGAGCGGGTCAATGCCGAACAAATAGCTGATAACCTGCGAATACTGAAGGATCTCTCGTTTCTTTCCAATATCAGGTTTGTTCTAACAGAAACCTCGCCAGAGAGTGACACAATAACAGTTACTGTGATTGCCAAGGATAACTGGTCAATTGGCGGTTCATTCTCAGTGCTTGATCTCACAAAGTACCGGGGAAGCATTTATGACGCTAACTTTCTTGGAAGTGGAAACCGATTATCCGTGAACATGTCAATATATGGTGACCGGGCACCATCTTTTCGTTTCGATAAAATATCCTATAATTTCACCAATATTCGGGGTTCGTTTATCCATGGATATGTTTATGTCAGCCAGGATGACATTGGCAATAAGAAACTTTTCCTTAGTATGTCAAGACCTTTTTACAGCTATTCCACCAAGTTTGCAGGGGGTTTTAGCTTTACCCTTGCCAAAACTGTTTCAGAGCTGACTGACGGCCGGACTCAGAGCGGAGAATACCACCAGGAGTCAGGTTGGCTTGGCCGCTCCTCGCCTATCCAAAAATCTGATCCTGCTACACGGTTCATTATCTCTCAAGGCTTTTTACATCGGGATTTCTTTTCCCATCCGGTGATAACAATTGACTCAAATGCAGGCTTCTACAATAGAACGGATATTCTCACAAGTATCGCTGTTTCAAAGAATAAATATTACAATACTGATTATGTGTTGCAGTTTGGGAAAACTGAATCATTTCCATATGGTTTCCTGGTACAACTTACTTTTGGCCCCACTATTACTAATTTCTATACACGATGGTACATGAACATCGGTGCAGCTGCCGGAAACTTCATAGAGAAATTTGGCTATCTCTCTGGAGAGCTAGGCCTGGGTGGGTTTCTCAACCGTGAGGCCTTTGAAGACGGTCTGCTAAAAGTGAGCGCTCAATATATGAGCTATCTCTATTTCTCGTCCTCAAAACGATTTAAGTTCCGGTCTTTTGTTGGCACTGAATTTATCTTTGCATTCAATGAACGGACAAACTACAAAGCCTATTTTGACCTTGCTGAGGAATTTCAAATCAAGAAAGTAAACATCGATTCCCTCTATCTGGGGAACAAAGCCCTCAGCGTTTCTTTTTCAACAGTAGCCTATCCTCCATGGTATTTCTATGGATTCCGGTTTGCCATACAGGGAACAATCCAGGTCGGGCTGGCAGCCAATAGATATAAAGCACTCTCTCAATCCCATCTTATTACCGGGATAGGGGTTTCAATGATGGTTAAAAATGACAACCTGATCTTTCCCACTTTGAAGATTAGCTGTTTTGTCTATCCAACAGCACCAGGTGTCCCGATTATCCAGTTTGACATGAATGAAGTCAGTAAAACATTGAGGCAAAACTTTGCTCCCACGGCACCCCAGATTCAGACAATACAAAACTAAACCTGTATCTTTGTTAAGAAATTTTCAGCAATGGAGCAAAAGCCAGAAACCGGTTCAGATGTTCTACAATCAAAGCAGGTCCTTGAGATGCTCACGGTAGCTAACGATTTTACACTCTTTATCGAAAAAGCCGAGGAGTATTCTAGGTATCAGATCATTACATATCTGCAAAGGATATTCGCGGTCATCTATCTGAAAGCTTCTCTCCTACCTGATATCAAGGTCAAAGATGAAGATGCCATCGAACATTATGTTACAGAGGAAAACTGGGAGAGTGTTTTCAATACAATCCATGCAAAACTTGGCCAGGATGATCTCTATTATTATATTGACTTGCATGAACGGACTCAACAAGATGCTATCCGGGCCAGTATCGCGGAGAACATTGCAGACATATACCAGGATCTGAAAGATTTCATCCTACTGTTCCAGAAACCGATTCAAACGTTTCAGGAAAATGCAGTAAAGGAGTGCAAACACCTCTTCCAAACGCGGTATGGTTACCATCTGGTAAATTGTCATACCGCAATTCATTATCTGATCTACCAGGAGGGATACTCGAATGATATTTCTAATTTTCAGGAAATTCTCTGAAAATCTTATATTTGCAGAATCAAATGAAAATCTAATCCATGATCGATCGAGAAAGATTTAAAGAAAACTTCGTATATCTTGATAAAGAAGTAGTTGTGGAGATTATTGATATTTTCTTAAATGAATTCGATGAACGATTCTCAAATCTTCTGGAAAATATCAATAATCAGGATTTTGATGGATTGAAGTTTAATGCGCATAGTTTCAAAGGAGTGGTTGCCAATTTCATGGACCCGGTAACCATCGAATTTTCAACCACGTTGGATGAAAAAGCAAAAAACGGAGATAACGCAGGTCTGGAGGAACTTTACAACGAGCTAAAAAAAGGATCGGAGTCCCTGGCGGAAGAGTTACGGGAAATTAGATCTGAGTTTACCTCCTGACTCCTGCTCTATCCAGGCGATTCATTCCTTCAATCGCTTTCTGATTGTTTATATTAAGTATCAATGTAGTCTTGTAATCACTGCGGGCCTGCTCGAGTTGACCATTCAATTCGTAAGCGTACCCCCTGTTAAAAATCGCATCTATATAAGCCGAATCAATTCGGATAGCCTCAGTAAATGCTTCAACAGCCTTGGGGAAGTCCTGTATGTATACCAGATAAATGTACCCCTTGTTGTAGGGTGCATTCGGGAAAGAAGGTTCAGCAGCGATCAATCTGTCATATGTCAACAACGCTTTTTCAAACTGTTCTGTGTTCTGGTAATACATTCCCAGCATATAAAGTGCTTCCCGGCTTTTCGGACGGATCCTCAACGCATTAGTGAAGTAGCCCTCAGCGAGGGGATCATTTCTCACGGAAAAAAGGTCGCCTAACTGCATATATGCATCATAGTATAGTTGATCCTGATCCACTGCTTTCATCAGATCTCCAACTGCAATGGCTGTATCCCCCTTTTCCAGGTATCCAAGAGCGCGAATGAAATAAGCCTTCGGGTTGTATTCATCCGATCTGATGAGTTCATTAGTGACTCGAAAAGCAGCAGTGTAATTCCGAAGGATAAGATGCAGTTTCGCCAGTCTCAAATGTGCATCCTGGTTTTCCGGATCAAGAACTACTGCCCTGTTCAGGGCCGTCATGCAATTCGCTGAATTCCCCATCACCAGCAGAATATCCGATAGTGTGATGTAATACAATGGCTGTTGGTCATCCAGTGAGATCGCCTTGTTGATATCTTTCAGAGCGTGCTCAATGTTACGAGCGTTCAAATAATACGTTGCCCGCTTTTCATAGAGATCAGGATTGGATGCCTCTTCCTCAATCTCCAGGTTTAACCGGTTTAGACTAATCGTTGAAGAATCAGCATCCGACAGCGTATCTGCCGAATCACTTCCAGATCTGCAACCGGTAACGATGATCATCGTACAAATAATCAAAAGAACCAGGATCCGCCTCATCTAAGATTGCTCTTTTAAAACCTCCATTATTTTCTCTTCCAGCTCATCTGCGAGTTCAGGATTGTCGATCAGGATCTTTTTCACTGAATCTCTACCCTGCCCCAATTTCGTGTCACCGTAACTGAACCAGGATCCACTCTTTTTCACAATATTAAGATCTGTCGCCAGATCCAGAATCTCAAAAATACGGGAGATTCCTTCTCCGAAAATAATGTCGAACTCAGCTCTGCGGAAGGGAGGTGCAACTTTGTTTTTGACAACTTTCACTTTCACCCGGTTACCAATAGCTTCATCGCCCTCTTTGATCTGCGACATTCTGCGGATATCGAGGCGCACAGATGAGTAAAACTTCAACGCATTCCCACCAGTAGTAGTCTCCGGATTTCCAAACATGATCCCGATCTTCTCTCTAAGCTGGTTGATGAAGATGCAGCATGTAGCCGTTTTGGAGATCGTGGAAGTGAGTTTCCTGAGAGCCTGGGACATCAGGCGTGCCTGCAATCCCATTTTGGAATCGCCCATCTCCCCTTCAATTTCACTCCGGGGAGTAAGCGCTGCAACCGAGTCGATCACGATGATATCAATGGCTCCCGATCGAATCAGATTCTCTGTAATCTCCAGTGCCTGCTCTCCGTTATCCGGCTGTGATACCAATAGGTTCTCCACATCAACACCAAGCTTTTGAGCGTAGAACCGGTCAAAAGCATGTTCAGCATCCACAAAGGCAGCGATCCCTCCAGCTTTTTGAGCTTCAGCGAGCGCATGGAGTGCAAGAGTTGTTTTTCCGGACGATTCAGGACCGTAAATCTCAATTACCCGTCCCCGGGGAAGTCCGCCAATCCCCAACGCCGCATCCAGTCCGATCGAACCTGTTTTGATCACCTCTACATTTTCTACCGGGGAGTCGCCCAGTTTCATAACTGTTCCCCGCCCATATGTTTTCTCCAGTTTGTCAAGAGTCAGTTGAAGGGCTTTCAGCTTTTCCTTGTTTACATCTTCTTCCTTTGTCATTTTTCCTCCTTTTTTGGAATGGACGATGCATGTGTCGTCCTTTTTCTTCTCTATATCCGGAATCAGGTCAAAAGGTTATACAAATATTTTTAAAATTTTAATCTGTAATCGATTTGAATTCCGATTTACGAATTCAAAAATATAAAAATATAGGCTGTGAGTTCTGATTTTAGCAGGCGAGTTATTAACAACCAGAACCGGAATTTTGCTGAAAATATTTGCAAAATGCTGTAACTCCACATTCAGCACAATCGGGTTTACGGGCTTTGCAAACATATCGTCCATGCAGGATCAACCAGTGATGGGCCAGGGGGATCAACTCCTCGGGGATATACTTGATAAGTTGCATCTCTGTCTGATATGGATTTTTCGCTCTAGTCGTTAAACCTATTCTGGCAGACACACGGAATACATGGGTATCTACCGCCATCGCAGGCTTATTGAACAACACAGCTGCCAGCACATTCGCAGTTTTCCGCCCAACACCGGGAAGCTTCTGCAATTCATCTACATCAGAAGGCATGTTACCGTTGAAATCCTTAAGAAGTGTTTGAGCCATGCCAATGAGATTCTTAGTCTTGTTATTGGGATAAGAACAACTGTTGATCAAATCAAAAACATCTTGATGTTTTGCTTCAGCTAACTTTTTTGCAGTTGGAAATTTCTGGTAGAAGCCAGGAGTAATCAGGTTAACCCGTTTATCCGTACATTGAGCTGATAGAATGACTGCTACGATAAGTTCGTAGGGATCTCGGTACTCCAATTCCGTTTCTGCCACTGGATTATGCTCCTGGAAATACCGGATCACTTGCTCAAACCGCTCCTTTTTAGTCATACCTGGTGTTTTGTCAAAAGTACAGAATTTAATAGAACTGGTGAGTTGGTGAGTTGGTGAATGAGATTACTATCTTTGCCCCTGATGCTTAATCACGAATTCGACATCGCTATCGTTGGAGCGGGACCAGCAGGAGCCACTCTGGCACTAAGCCTGGCGCCAACCGGCCGGAGGATTGCTATTGTTGACAAACAATTATTTCCCAGGGAGATGATCTGTGGTGATGCCCTTAGTGGCCAGGTTAACAATGTCCTGAAACGGATGCCTGATGGAATTTACCAGGACTTCCTCGACCAGGTAGTGAAAACCCCTTCCTGGGGAGTTCGCTTTTTCTCTCCCGGGAACGATCCGTTAGAGCTTCCTTTTTTGGTCCCCACAACAAAAGATCAAGAGCCCCCAGGATATATCTGCCCTCGTGTCGATTTTGACAACTTCCTTTTTCAACGGTTGAAGAACTATTCGAATATTGAACGTTTCGAAGGGAGAACAGTGAAGGAGATAAAGACCGAATCCGATCATGTACTTATTACCACAGACACTCAGACAATACAAGCTGAGTTGGTAGTTGGTGCGGATGGGCTTAACTCCAGCGTCAGGCAAAGTGTGAGTGAGCGCCAACTGGATAAGGGATACTATTGCATGGCGATTCGGGCCTATTTTGAGGGGGTAACAGATTTTCATCCGGAGAATTTCATTGAGCTGGTCTTTCTAAAGGAGCTGTTGCCTGCATATTTCTGGATCTTCCCCGAGGTGAATGGACGAGCCAACGCAGGACTTGGAATCCCTTACGCAGACATGATCAAGAAACGACTCTCGCTAAAACAAACCATGGAGCAGCTCATTCAGGAACATCCTCTGATCGCTCCCCGATTCCGGAACGCCACCATGGTGACCAAACCGAAAGCCCGCGGATTGGCTCTTCATCGAAACCTGAAACAGCTCTCCGGGGATCGTTATCTCCTGTTAGGGGATGCCGCCCTATTGGTGGATCCTTTTACCGGCGAAGGCGTTGGTAATGCTATGGCAAGTGCAGAATCTGCGACGGCAGTCATCAAAGATTGTTTCAACTCAGGCGAATTTTCCTCCACCCGGCTCCATGCATACGATAAGCGCATTGAACGAAGAATGGGAATGGAGCACTCTACAAGCGCCTCTCTGCTACGATTTGCACATTTTCCAAAATTGTTCGACCTGGTTGTTCGAAAAGCGAACAAAAACAAACCGTTTAAAGAGCTGCTCGCTTCGGCCTTTACCAATGATGATGTCCGGAAAAAGCTGGCTAATCCGCTGTTTTACGCCAGACTGGTTATTGGAATTTAAAACCCTTTCCCGAGAATGTGAATGGCACCACGGAAAACTTCATCTTCATATTGCCCCTGGCATTTCAGGATATAAAAATAGACTCCATCAGGAAGGTTTCTGCCATCCCAGTCACCACTTTTGTAGTTGATCTGTGAGTAAACTTTCTTCCCCCATCTGTCGAATATTACGATCTCGTTTCCGAGATAGGCTTCCCGGAAATCGACATCTGCATTCCCTACTATCTGGATCATAAACTGATCATTCTTCCCATCCCCGTTTGGAGTGAAAGCATATGGAATCTTCAGTTCCGCTACTTTAACCGAAATATCATGAATAACCGTTGTATCACATCCATTCAGGTCTGTAACGTTAAGCAGAATGGCGTAATCTCCGGTTTTAGCATAGGTATGCATGACCGGATTGACATCAGGAACGGTATATTCATCATCGAAATCCCACTCCCAATTGACAATGGAATCCCGGTATTCCAGAGGGAATTCCACAGTCACATTCGGGTTTGTCAGGTAAAACGTATCCTGAGGTGAATAGTAATCGGTCAGGTAAGAGATGAAAGAGATGTGAGGAGATTTTAAGACGTCGACATAATATGTGCTATCGATCCTGCAGGCATCGGAATCGTATACCTTCAGGGTGTATTCGCCCATGCAGAGGCCAAATACAATCGTATCCTGAGAGTAACCTCCACCCCACACATAATCATAAGGGGGAGTCCCACCTGAGATAAGGGTTTTGAATTGCCCTTTACAATCACCCCTGCATCCTAGTTCATTATAACGGTATAAGGTGTCGAACTTCATGGCAGGGTACATCCGCAAATGAGCGCTGTTACTGGTGTCTGTATCTATGCCGTTTGATACGACACACCGATAGTAACCAGTATCACTTTCAAGTGCATGAGAAAACGCTAATATCGAATCGGTTGCTTCCGGAATGTTCTCCTGATCTTTCTGCCACTGATATGTAATTGGACCAATACCGGTAACCATGGTCTTAAAAGCCATCGAATCCCGAAAACAGATCAGCGTATCAGCCGGTGAGACCTCACAGGTAATCTGGGCATGCGAAAAAACTGGGATCAGGAGCAGTAACAAATAGAAGATTCGTCTCATCCGCAAGTGAATCATTTGGGGGTGTAAAAATACGAATAAATCTATAACGATAGATGAGGAAAGATATTTCTCGTTTCATTCTGCTTAATCCGACAAAAAAGCTTATTTTTAGCTCTGAATCTTGAATTTTACAATATATGAATTTCAATAATTTCACAATCAAATCACAGGAAGCTGTTCAGAAAGCCCAGGAGATTGCACAGGCATTTCAGAACCAATCTATTGAGACATCGCATCTGCTCAAAGGAATGCTGACCGTGGATGAGAATGTCATCCCCTATTTATTCAAGAAACTGAATGTCAGCATGCCCATTTTCACCAAAGCGCTTGATAAGCTCATCGAATCTTATCCAAAGGTTTCTGGTGGTGAAGCATTCCTCAGCAAGGAATCCAACCAGGCGTTGCAAAAAGCAGTGGCAATAAGTCAGGAGATGAAAGACGACTTCGTATCGATTGAGCATATCCTGCTGGGTATTTTATCAGGGAAAGATGCCACTTCACAACTGCTCAAAGATAATGGCATCATTGAGAAAGACCTGATGACCGCGATCAAGCAACTGCGTCAGGGGAGTACCGTAAAAAGTCAATCGGCAGAAGAGAACTACAACTCCTTGAATCGCTATGCCCGGAATTTGAATGAAGCCGCCCGCGAAGGAAAGCTCGACCCGGTGATCGGGAGGAATGAAGAGATCCGGCGTGTATTACAGATCCTGAGCCGCAGAACGAAAAATAACCCGATCCTTATCGGCGAACCTGGAGTAGGTAAGACAGCTATTGCTGAAGGACTTGCTCATCGCATCATTGATGGTGATGTTCCGGAAAACCTGAAAAGCAAACAGATCTACTCCCTCGACATGGGTGCGTTGATGGCCGGAGCCAAGTATCGCGGCGAGTTTGAAGAACGGTTGAAGAGCGTTGTGAAAGAGGTGATCAGCGCCGATGGCGAGATCATTCTCTTCATCGATGAGATCCACACCCTTGTTGGAGCCGGAGCTACCGAAGGTGCCATGGATGCTGCTAACATCCTGAAGCCCGCCCTGGCACGTGGCGAGCTGCGTGCGATCGGAGCAACTACATTGAAAGAGTACCAGAAATACTTCGAAAAAGACAAAGCGCTTGAACGGCGCTTCCAACCGGTCATGGTTGAAGAGCCTGATACGCTGGATGCCATCAGCATCCTGCGAGGGTTGAAAGAACGATACGAAACACATCATCACGTACGGATCAAAGACGACGCCATTATTGCCGCCGTTGAACTGTCACAGCGATATATCTCTGACCGGTTCCTGCCCGACAAAGCGATTGACCTGATCGATGAAGCAGCCTCAAAATTAAGACTGGAGATCAACTCTCTCCCCGAAGAACTGGAGAAGATCGAACGGCTGATCCGACAGCTTGAGATTGAGCGGGAAGCGATTAAACGCGAAAATGACAAAGGGAAACTGAAGGAGCTTAATAAAGAGATTGCTAACCTCAGTGATGAACGGAATGAGATGAAAGCCAAGTGGCAGGCGGAGAAGGATCTGGTGGATCAGATCCAGAATCAGAAAAAGGAGATCGAGGAGATGAAGCTGGAAGCAGAGCAAGCAGACAGGAATGGGGAGCTTGGGCTGGTTGCGGAGATACGGTATGGCAAGATCCCGGAAGCGGAGAAGGCAATTGAAACTTACAAAGAGAAGCTTTCAGAGATCCAGAAAGACTCCCCGATGGTCAATGAAGAGGTGGGGGCTGAAGAGATCGCAGAGATCGTTTCACGCTGGACTGGCATCCCGGTGACCCGTATGCTCCAGAGTGAACGCGAAAAACTGATGGACCTGGAGACGGAACTGCATATGCGGGTGATTGGACAGGATGAAGCCATTATGGCCATCTCTGATGCGATCCGGCGCAGTCGTGCCGGCCTCCAGGATGAACGCCGTCCGATCGGATCATTTATTTTTTTGGGAACCACCGGTGTAGGTAAAACAGAACTCGCGAAAGCCCTGGCCGAATTCCTCTTCAACAACGAAAACAATATGGTGCGAATCGACATGTCGGAATACCAGGAGCGACACACCGTCAGTCGCCTGATCGGTGCTCCTCCGGGCTATGTGGGATACGACGAGAGCGGTCAGTTGACCGAAGCGGTAAGGCGGAAACCCTATTCTGTGGTCCTGCTTGACGAAATCGAGAAAGCACACCCGGATGTATTCAACATCCTGCTGCAGGTGCTTGACGACGGCCGCCTGACAGATAATAAAGGCCGCACAGTGGATTTTAAAAATACCATCATCATCATGACCTCCAACATCGGTTCGCATATCATCCAGGAGAACCTGGAGAAAATAAATGAAAACAACCGGGAGGAGATTCTTAACAAAACCCGTAAAGAGGTCTTCGATCTGTTGAAGAAGAGTATCCGGCCCGAATTCCTGAACCGGATTGATGAGATCATTATGTTCCAGCCATTGACCAAAGAGGAGATCCAGGATGTGGTGAAACTGCAATTAAACGTGGTGGAAAAGATGCTTGAAAAGAACAACATCAAACTCTCTGCCACAGAAAAAGCGATTGAGTATATTGCCAACATCGGATTTGACCCTCAGTATGGCGCCAGACCCATCAAGCGGGTCCTCCAGAAACAGGTTCTCAATGAACTTTCAAAGATGCTCCTTCAGGATAAGATCAGCCGTGATTCAGAGATCGTAGTCGACGTCAAAGATGGCGAGCTGGTATTTAAAAACAAATAGATGATGGGCCAGCAGCAAACCAATTCCTCTTTCTCCCGCCGTGAAGCCTTGAAGATGATGGGTGTGGCTATCGGAGTCACCTTTTTTCCATTCTCTTCCTGGGCCACCGACGAACTGGGGTACCCGATCATTCTCCCTGATAACCAGAAATATGTCAGGTTCAACAAACCGATTGCCGCGATCACCTGCGGCGCCGGAGCCCGTGGCAACGTCTATGGAAACTATGCTGTTGAATATCCGGAACAGTTGAATATAGTAGGAGTTGCTGAACCAATCCCCATCCGCATTGAGCGCTATTCCACAAAGCACAACATCCCGAATGAGAACCAGTTTGTCACCTGGGAGCATGTTTTTGAAAAACCAAAGTTTGCAGATGCCATCATCATCACTACACCCGACGCACTTCACTATGGTCCATGCATGGAAGCGCTTAAGTTGGGTTATGATGTATTGCTCGAAAAACCGATCTCTCCGTCAGAGAAGGAGTGTCGCGACATCCTGAAGTTAACAAAAGAGACCGGACGTATTGTAGCAGTTTGCCATGTGCTCCGTTATGCGCCATATTTTATCAAACTCAGGGAGTTGATGCAGGAGGGAGATATCGGGGAGATCATCAGTATCCAGCATATGGAACCAATTCAGCACATCCATATGAGTCACTCCTATGTTCGTGGAAACTGGCACAATTCAAAAGAGTGCACCCCCATCATCCTGGCAAAATCATGCCACGATCTGGATATCCTGCGATGGATGATCGGAAAACCTTCGCAGAAAATACAGGCATTCGGTGATTTGACGTGGTTTACCAACGAGAATGCTCCGGAAGGATGGACCGCCCGCTGCAAGGATGGATGTAAAGTCAGACGAAAATGTCCATATGAGGCAGAAAAGATCTATAATGCAAAGAGTGGCTGGACCTATGTTTTTGATTTGCCGGATGACCCAAAAGCATATCCAAAAGCCATTCGTACCGCACTGGAAACAACAAACTATGGGAGGTGTGTATACGACATGGACAACGACCAATGCGACCACTATATCGCGAACATCCTCTTTCATGACAATGTCACCTCCAGCTTCAGCATGGAGGCATTTACCCCCTGGGGTGGACGGCGCACTCGCGTTATGGGAAGCATGGGTTTCATTGAAGGTGACATGCGTAAGTTCACCATTTACGACTTCCATAATGGTAATTCAGAAACCCTGGAAGCGAGCGAACTAAATACAAAGAAATATCGGAATTCCGGTCATGGTGGAGGGGATTGGCGGCTGGTAGCCGACTGGCTCCAGGCAATCTATCAACAGGATCCGGGATTGCTTACTTCAACCATTGATCAATCCATCGAAAGCCATATCATGGGATTCATGGCGGAGAAGAGCCGGAAAAACGGTACAGTGGAACGAATCATGATTTAGAAGATGCCGGATACCGGATATCAGATGCCAGATACCGGGTAAATATCATCACTCTGTTGTGGACTGTTGACCATGGACTGAGGACTTAATCCCTCTTCTCAAATTCCTCTTTCTTCAACAGAATGCCCTCATCGTAATACTCTCTCAACGTCACATTGCCTCTATCGTCGTAATAGGTCCAGGTGCTGTCCTGATGGCTGTTTTTGTATTGCCCTGTAACCATGACTTTTCCTGTCACAAAGAAGGTCTTTATCGGGCCTTCCCGTTCATTATTTTGATATATGCCTACCAGTTTGGGGGCTCCGTCATCATAAAATTGCTTCCAGGGGCCCTCTCTGATGCCCTCTTTCCATGTGATGATCTCAGCTTCAGTCTTTCCGGGATAAAAGATCTTCTCTAACCCTTCTTTGATTCCCATTTTGTAAAACTCTTCTGATACCAGCGCCCCGTCATATTCACTAAAAAATTGCCAGAGGCTGTCACGCTGCTGATTGATGTATTTCCCTTTGGCCATCATATGTCCGTTCGGAAACCAGGAGGTCGTGTAGGTAACGGTTCCATCGATTGAAAAAATTGAGATGGTTCTGATTTTGCTGTTCTGATAGTAGTATGTGAATTTCCCAAAGGGGATGCCCTCTTTGAACTGGCCTTCGTATATCCGGAATCCCTCTTTGTCGTGTTTGCGCCAGAATCCCTGTTTTCTTCCATGAACATCGGTTTGATTAACAGTATCCTGGGAAAAAGAGAAGAGACTGAGTAAAAAAGCGCCAATGACAAGTAAATCTCGGAACATATCTGGTTAATATTTACCTTTGCAAAGTAAAGAAAATCACAACATATTTTGTACAACCTACCGTCAAAACTATTTGAGAACGCAGTTAACGAGCTATCCAGCCTTCCTGGGATCGGTAAGAAAACCGCCCTGCGCATGGCCCTGCACCTGCTCAGATGTTCTTCGGAAGAGGTAGAATCCTTCGGGAGCTCTGTAATCAAAATGCGTAATGAGGTGATTTTTTGCTCTCAATGTGGAAATATATCCGATAAAGAGTGTTGTGAGATTTGCTCCAGCCCGAAACGGGATGCCTCAATTATATGTGTGGTGGAAGATATCCGTGATGTGATGGCCATTGAAAATACCGCACAATACACCGGTGTTTACCATGTCCTGGGAGGCATCATCTCTCCTATCGAAGGAATTGGCCCTCAAGACCTTAACATCGAGCATCTGATTGTCAGGGCTTCTACTGAGGGGAGTAAGGAGGTCATCCTGGCCCTGCCAACAACCATTGAAGGGGATACGACTAACTTTTATCTTTACAAGAAACTGAATCCATTGAATGTGACGATCACTATGATCGCCCGTGGGATCAACGTGGGTGATGAACTTGAACATACTGATGAGGTTACTCTGGGGAGGTCAATCCTGAATCGGACACCCTATCATGTAGTGAGGTAGGGAAGTAGTGAGGCAGGGAGGTATTGAGCGGGATATATTGCCTTCATGCCTCCATGCCTTCATCCCTCTCAAAAAGTTTTAGCTGATTGATCTTCTCGTTATTCATATTCACTTTCAGGTCAGCATAATTTTCAAGTAGCGGACGAATGGCTTTCTTGATGATCTTATTCGGGGTGGTTCTTCTGGATTGTGCAAATCGTTCCAACGAACGTTTCTGCCTGGGTGTAAGCTTGATCGTGATAGACTTGAAACGGATCGGTTTCCGCTTCTTGTTAGTTCTTTTTTGTAGCATGAATACTATTCGCTGTTTATGATCTCTTTAAAATCATTCAGTATCTTCCGGGCCAGGTTATCGGCTTTTTCCTGCATATCACTCTCTGCATAGATACGAATAATCGGTTCAGTATTCGACTTCCGCAGGTGCACCCACTCTTTGTCGAAATGGATCTTCACCCCATCAATCCGGCTGATATCATGATCTTTATATCGCTCTTCAATCTTCTTCAGGATCTTATCCAGCGCTATTTCAGGTCCGAATTCAATCTTTTTCTTAGAGATAAAATAGGTTGGATATTCTGCTCTGAGGACCGAACATTTCTTCCCCGATTTTGCGAGGTATGTCAGGAACAGTGCAATTCCTACTAATGCATCACGACCGTAATGCAGATCAGGATAGATGACCCCTCCATTTCCTTCGCCACCGATGACCGCTTTTTTACTTTTCATCATCTTAACCACATTGACCTCTCCGACAGCAGAAGCAAAATAGGATCCACCGGCCTTCTCAGTGATATCCTTTAACGCTTGCGAAGATGAGAGATTCGAAACAGTATTGCCTATTTTGTGCTGCAGTACATAATCGGCAACGCCAACCAGCGTATACTCTTCGCCAAGAGGTTCACCAAGTTCATTGATGATGGCGAGTCTGTCGACATCGGGATCAACCACAAAACCTACATCCGCTTGCTGCCTAACCACCTCATCGCAAATATCAGCAAGGTGCTCGGGTAATGGCTCCGGGTTATGAGGAAACTCTCCGGTGGGATCACAATGCAAACGATGGATCGCATTCACGCCCAGAATCTCTAAAAGTAATGGGATGGCTATGCCTCCAGAGGAGTTTACAGCATCTACCACAACGCTGAAATGGGCGCGTTTAATTGCTTCTGGATCTACAAGAGGGATGTCGAGGATAAGGTCTATGTGTTTCAGCAGAAAACGATCATTTGAAGTATATGTCCCAAGGTCATCCACTTCTGAATAGATGGCCAGGTCTTCCTTTACAAGCCTCATGAGCTCTTTGCCGTCCTTTGCTGTAAGAAATTCCCCTTTCCGGTTCAACAACTTCAATGCATTCCATTGTTTGGGATTATGACTGGCTGTAATAATAATGCCACCATCCGAACCGGTTTCTGTCACAGCGATCTCAACCGTAGGGGTCGTAGTCAGGCCAATATCAAGTATATCGATGCCCATCCCCATCAGCGTACCACATACCAGATCACTGATCATCTTGCCGGATCTTCTTGCATCACGTCCAACAACAACCTGGAGTTTTTTATCTGGAATCCGATTCTTCAGAAAGGATGCATATGCTGTCATATATTTAAGAACATCTAACGGGGTTAATCCGTCATCAGGCGCACCACCTATTGTCCCTCGAATTCCAGAAATGGATTTGATCAACGACATTTACAAATTTTAAACAAAAGTAAGGTGGTTTTTACGCTCTATGTGGAAATGTTGATAACTATTGAAATCTTGTCGTGATAACAAAATTAACTCTGCATGAAGGAAATTGTTAATTTTGCATGAGGAATAAAATGTTATGGAAAATCCTTTTGATCCGTTTTCTGATCCCGAAATGCTTGAACTTGTTCGCCGTTTTGAGGAGATGGCTGACCGAGGTGATTTCGGGTTTTTCGATCTGGATGAATTTGAGGATATCCTGGAGTATTACCTCTTTCACTCCCGCTCAACTCACTTTCAGCGTGCCCTGGATATGGCGTTGAAGCAACACCCCGGGAGCATCTCCATCCAGCTTAAAGAGGCTCAGCATTATATCAACACCAGCCGAAACCAGCAAGCTCTGAGAATTCTGGAAAACACCGAAAACGCAGTTAATGATCACGACATCTTCCTGACAAGAGGAGCATTATATAGTCAGCTTAACAAGTACGAGAAAGCCATTGAAGCGTATAAAAAAGGAATCCACGAAAGTGAAGATCTGGATGACATCTATGCAAGCATTGCCTATGAATATGAAAATCTGGGAAAATTCGACAAGGCGATCACATTTCTGATTAAAGCCCTGAACCAGAACCCCGGTAATGAATCTGCTCTGTTTGAACTCTCCTTTTGTTGTGAAATCAACCAGCAAACAGAGAAAATTATTACCTACCTGATTCAATTTCTTGACCAGCATCCCTATAATAAATCCGCCTGGTTCAACCTGGGTATTGCTTATAGTAACCAGGAACTCTACGAGAAAGCGATCGATGCATACGAGTATACCCTGGCAATAGATGAGGCCTTCTCTTCAGCCTATTTCAATATGGCCAATTGCTATGCAAACATTAAGGAGTATACAAAAGCTATTGAGACCTATATGGAGACCTTTCTCTACGAAGAGCCTGAGCCATTAACCTACTACTACATAGCTGAATGCTACGAAAAACAACATCAGTTTGAGTTTGCTGTCCAGCAATACAAGAAAGCGATCAATATGGATCCGGAGTTTGCCGATGCCTGGCTGGGTGTGGGTATGTGTTTCGACGAACTCGGCAAACCAAGTATTGCTTATGCATACATCAAAAAAGCTGTTCGCCTCTCTCCTACGATCCCCGAATACTGGTTTATCCTGGGAGACGTCCAGATTAAGTTGAACCGCTTTCCGGAAGGGATCTCTTCCTACCAGAAAGTGATTGAACTTGATCCCGGCGATCCGAGGGTATGGCTCAATCTCGCTGGAGTTCATGTAGAGTTGAAAGATTATCAGATGGCCGTAGAAACATTACGGGACGGGTTGAAATACCATGAAAATCAAGCGGACTTCTATTACAGCATAGCCTATTTCATGGTAATGAACGGGAAGCATAACCAAGCTCATGAATTCCTATTCAAAGCGATGGACATGGACTCCGAAGGTTATAAACGCCTGTTTACCACCTTCCCGGATGCGGGAAAACATCCTGCTGTGATGGATATCATCTCATCATACAAGAAAGGATAATCCATTCATATAAGCATGAAGAAAATCTATGGCCTGATCGGTTTTCCACTTACCCATTCCTGGTCACAGAAATATTTTGAAAAAAAGTTTCATGACAAAGGGCTCAGCAAAAACACATATAAGCTATTCCCACTATCTGATATAAGCGACCTCCCTTCACTGGTTGAATCCATACCCGGATTATGCGGACTCAATGTGACGATCCCATATAAAGAAGCCGTCATTCCATATCTTCATTCAATTGACAGCAAAGCCAGAGAGATTGGCGCAATAAATACCATCGTAATAGAGCATCCAAATGGAAAGAGAAACCTTAAGGGATTCAATACCGATGCGGAAGGATTCACTCTCTCCTCCGATTTTTCAAATCATTCAAATGCACTGGTCCTTGGAACAGGGGGGGCATCCAACGCAATCTGTTATTCGCTGAGACAACTGGGAATCGAACCTAAACGGGTATCACGCTCGCCTTTGCAATCAGAAGTGTTATGCTATGAAGATCTTGATCAGGCAATCATGAATCAGCATACCCTGATTGTCAACACCACTCCCCTGGGCATGTCTCCGAATGAATCGACCTACCCTCCCATTCCCTATCATCTAATCACATCAAATCATTTTCTCTACGACCTGGTCTACAATCCGCTGAAAACGATTT
>JACNKI010000086.1 GCA_014382125.1 Bacteroidota bacterium
TTCTGCAATATGGTATCCGGAGATAGAGACTGAATAGAAATTCCTGACATTATTCAGGATGAAATACTCCTGGACATCGCCCATCATCTTCAGGGCAAAATCAGTCGACAGGATGCATGTGTTTTGTGCCTGGTCTTCTTTTAATATATCTGCCTGGATTGTTCCGCGAACCTGGTGCAAAGTTTCTGTCTTTATCTTTTCATACACCTTTTTTGGCAATACCTGATCACCGGTGATGCCAAGCAACATCAGGCCCAATCCGTCATTTCCTTCAGGAAGCTTACCCTGGTAGCGAGGCCGTTTTGTTCCTCTCTTTTTATAGATCGCTTTGATCTTTGCTTCCACCTCCTTTTCCAGGCCATGTTCCCGGATATACTTCTCACACTGCTGATCGATGGCTGTGTTCATGAAGTAGCCAACCATTGAAGGTGCAGGGCCATTGATAGTCATAGATACAGAGGTGTTCGGATTCAGCAGGTCGAACCCGGAGAGCAGTTTTTTTGAGTCATCCAGACAGGCGATGGAGACTCCGGAATTACCAATCTTTCCATAGATATCGGGGCGCTCACCCGGATCGAATCCATACAGTGTAACAGAATCGTATGCGGTTGAAATCCTCACGAAAGGCATCCCGAAAGAGAGATAATGAAATCGTTTGTTTGTTCGCTCCGGGCCTCCTTCACCGGCAAACATCCGGGTGGGATCTTCACTTGTTCGTTTAAAAGGGAATACACCGGCTGCATACGGAAATTCACCGGGCACATTCTCGCGAAGGTTCCACTTCAGTATATCTCCCCAGCTTCTGTATGCAGGCATCGAGATCTTGGGTATCTGAAGATGAGATAACGACTCGGTATGTGTCTCGATTTTGATCTCTTTATTCCTGACTTTGTAAGAAAAAATTTCCTCTTTGTATTTCCGGATCTTATCCGGCCAGCTCTTCAGGATTTCCCTGTTCACCGGGTCCAGTTCCTTTTCTACCTCTTTATATGCATTTTTCAACTCCTTAATGGTCACTTTCTGATCCCTGGTGAGGCCCTCGCTCTGACTCTCTTCTACATTCCGGAGTGTTTGCAGGGTTTCGTAGATGGCATAGAGTCGCTGGGCAACATCCGACTGGTTATCCGCCCATTGGTTGTAATCCCTCACTGTATCGGCAATCTCGGCCATGTATCGGGTTCGGGAAGGAGGTATAATGAATATCTTCTCCTTCATCTCATCTTTTCCTTCAAAGTGGCTGGTGAAAGTGATCCCCGTTTTTTCCTTGATCTTCCGGATGGTTGCCTGATAGAGTTCATTCACACCAGGATCGTTGAACTGGGAAGCAACTGTTCCGTAAACAGGCATGGTATCCGGATCATCGTGAAACAGGTTGTGATTGCGCTGATATTGTTTCTTCACATCGTGCAACGCATCCTGAGCTCCCCGTTTATCAAATTTATTGATCGCGATCAGGTCGGCGAAATCAAGCATGTCGATCTTCTCCAGCTGGCTGGCGGCACCATACTCAGGAGTCATCACATAAAGGGTCAGGTCGCTGTGGTCGACGATCTCGGTATCGGCTTGTCCAATGCCGGATGTCTCTACGATGATCAGGTCGAAACCAGCTGCTTTTGTGATGACGATCGCATCTTTCACATATTTCGACAATGCCAGATTAGATTGCCGGGTGGCAAGCGAGCGCATATAGACCCGGGAATCGTTGATGGCATTCATACGGATACGGTCACCCAGCAGAGCGCCTCCGGTTTTTCTTTTGGTCGGATCGACCGAGATGATGGCGATTGTTTTAGCCGGCAGGTCATTCAGATAGCGCCTGACGAGTTCATCCACCAGACTTGATTTCCCTGCTCCTCCGGTACCCGTAATACCCAAAATCGGAATCTGCTTATTTTCCGCTTCGTTAGCCAGTTTTTCCAGTGTCGGACGGGTGGCTTTCGGCTCGTTCTCAGCCCTTGTGATCAGTCTGGCAATCTCCCTATAATCCTTCTTGGTAATGTTGGTATCAATTGATATTTTCTCCAGTGGGTTCAGTGAAAAATCACATTGCTCCAATACATCGTTGATCATTCCCTGCAGGCTCATCGCCCGTCCGTCGTCAGGAGAGTAGATCCGGGTAATCCCGTAATCATGTAACTCCCTGATCTCTTCCGGAAGGATCACTCCTCCCCCTCCTCCAAAGATCATAATATGGTTGCATCCCTGTTCACAAAGGAGATCATACATGTATTTAAAAAATTCCATATGCCCCCCCTGGTAGGAAGTGACGGCAATAGCCTGAGCATCTTCCTGAATGGCGCAATCAACGATCTCCTGTACGGAACGGTTGTGGCCAAGATGAATCACTTCGGCTCCGCTCGACTGTAAAATCCGGCGCATAATGTTAATTGCAGCATCGTGTCCATCAAAAAGAGAAGCTGCCGTAACTATGCGAATGTGGTTTTTCGGCTTATACGGTTTAGGAATTTTCATTGAAAAAAATCAAGTTAATCGTTCATGATTGCCCGGGCGATAATGATTTGCTGGATCTCGCTCGTACCTTCATAAATCTGAGTCAGTTTCGCATCACGCATCATACGCTCCACATGATATTCCTTCACATAACCATAGCCGCCATGGATCTGAACCGCTTCCGTTGTTACATACATAGCTGTTTCGCCAGCCCAGTATTTCGCCATAGCACTAGCTGTCCCATAAGGCATTCCCTGGTCTTTCAGCCATGCTGCTTTCACAGTGAAAAATTGTGCAGCCTCGATCCGAGTATGCATTTCGGCAAGTTTGAAGCCAATCGCCTGGTGGTTGATGATCTCTGTCCCGAATGCTTTTCGTTCCTGCGCATACTGAAGAGCACGTTCGTAAGCACCCTGCGCAATTCCAACAGCCTGAGCTGCAATTCCAACACGGCCGCCTTCTAACGTCTTCATGGCCATTTTGAATCCAAAACCGTCATCGCCAATCCGGTTCTCCTTGGGAACCTTCACGTCGTTAAACATAACAGAATGAGTGTCGGAACTACGCATACCCATCTTGTCTTCATGAGGTCCGAGGGAGATGCCTGGAGAGTCTTTATCCACAATCAGGGCATTGATCCCACGATGCTTCTTGTCAGGATGTGTTTGTGCGATAAGAATATATGTGGATGCACAATTTGCACTGGTAATCCAGTTCTTGGTGCCATTAACCAGGTAGTAATCTCCCTTATCTTCTGCTGTCGTGCGTTGTGATGTGGCATCCGATCCGGCATCCGGTTCAGAGAGTAAAAAGGCTCCAATCTTTGTTCCATTTGCCAGAGGTTTCAGGTATTTGTCTTTTTGCTCTTCCGTTCCAAACTCTTCAAGTTCGTAACAGACAAGTGAGTTATTAACAGACACAATAACCCCTATAGATGCGTCTACCTTCGAAAACTCTTCCACCGCAAGGACATAGGAAACCGTATCCATACCTCCTCCTTCATATTTGGTGTCAACGGTCATCCCCATGAAGCCTAGTTCGCTTATTGCTTTTACGTGCTGCGTAGGGAATTCACATGTGGTGTCGCGTTCGATTACATCTTTGATCAGTTCCCGTTCAGCGTAATCACGAGCGGCTTGCTGGATCATCAATTGTTCTTCAGTAAATTCGAAATTCATTGGTTCAGAGATTTAAAATTTGTGTCTTTCAAAAGTACATCATTTCTTTGAACAAAAAAACAGAAAAGAAAAACCCACCAGAGGTGGGCTTTTCTTCCTCCGCGTTATCGGAGGTGTCATGAAAGAAACCAATAAAAAGAAACCAAATTTAAGAGTATTAACCTTCCTGTAACATAAATTACCATGCAAATATAATTAAATTTAGACTAATTCCAAATATTATTTTAATCTTTTTTAAATAAAAATTTTATATTTAACAAGAAATCCAAGATGCAACCAAGTTCTTATAGCTGGTTCTACCTTATTTTAAGATTTTTTTCTCTTTTCTTACCAACCATGAATAGCGTTTGCAATGGTATTGAAAATAGGAAGGCAGCTGAAAAATTCCTAATATTGCAGCTAATTTAAACGATGAATTATGAGAAAATTATCTGTGATTTTACTGGTTAGTATCTTTACTGCCATTTCACTTCAAGCTCAGGATGAAGGAGTTAAAAAACCAAAGTTTGGGATCGAATTATCCGGTTTTATCAAAACAGATATATTCTTTGATTCCCGTCAGGTGATCACAGCCCGGCAAGGTCATTGGCTGCTATATCCGGCGAATGAGAAACTGGATGCCGATGGAAAAGACATCAACGCCAAGTGGAACTACAACATTCTTTCGATACAAACACGTATAGCCGGTTCAATCTGGGGCCCGGATGTTCTTGGCGCAAGGTCTTCAGCCTATGTTGAGGGGGCATTTTTCGGGAACATCAATCCTGCGATCAATACATTTCGACTGCGACAAGCATTCATCAAGCTCAACTGGAAAACCACAGAGCTGTTAACCGGACAAACATGGCATCCGATGTTTTCGCTCGATTGCTTTCCCGGCACGGTTTCTTTCAATACCGGAGCCCCTTTTGTGGTCTTTACCCGGAATCCTCAAATACGCCTCACACAGAAGCTCGGGAAGTTTAAGCTACAGTTGGCTGCACTTTCCCAGGTGGACTTTGTCAGTACCGGTCCTGATGGGCCAAACACAAAATATCTGCGAAATTCTGTGTTACCGGAACTCGATTTACAGCTTCAGTTCAAGACGGCCAATAATGCTATGGGTACATCAATCGTGATTGGAGCAGGCATTGACTTTATGATGTTAACACCCCGATTGGCTACCACAGTTACCACATCACCTGCTTATGACACTGTGATCAATGGAATTGTAGAGCATGTGGATGCCATAACACAGGACTACAAAACCAACACGAAGACATCAGCATTTGCTTATAACTTCTACACCAAATTGAAATTTCGCCCGATCACGATTAAACTGGCTGCACAGTATGGAGGAAACAATTATTCCTTCACGATGTTAGGGGGCTATGCAGTGAAGCGTATCACAGATTCGGCCAAAGGGTATGTGGACTATGCCAATGTTCGTTCATGTGCCGTATGGGGAGAGATTCACACCAATGGAAAGCACTGGCAAACCGGTATATTTGGTGGATTCACAAAAAATCTTGGTGCTGGGGTAACTTTGTATGATAAAAATAACGATCCCACCGATCCAGAATATTTAATGTATGTCAGAGGTGCAGACATCGACTACGTTTGGCGCGTATCACCACGGTTGGTCTATAATATCCAAAAACTAAGAATTGCGGCTGAGTTTGAGTACACTGTTGCCGGGTATGGAACTACTACGCCAAAAGGGTATGTTTCCAATCCAAAAGCTGTTGGAAATGTGAGAGCGTTACTGGCGTTCTTCTATTTTTTCTAGGGAATAGTTATTGCCTCCTCTTCAAGGGGAGGGCCAGGGAGGGGTTACATCCCGTACATTTCAATGATCTCCTGCTTTGTCTTACCCAGGATGTTGTATTTCTTCCCTACTTTAATGAAAGCCGAAAGGGCTTTCTCCAGGTGATGGATCTCGTGTCCGGCAGAGATCTGTGTCCGGATCCTGGCCTGACCCTGAGGCACGACCGGGAAGAAAAAGCCTATTGCATAGATTCCTTCATCATAAAGATCTTTTGAAACGTCTTGGGCAAGCTTAGCGTTGAATAACATGACCGGTACAATTGGTGTATCGCCATCTTTCAAGACAAAGCCGGCTTCTGTAAGCCCATTGCGCCAGAACTCAGTATTCTTCTCTAATTTATCGCGAAGTTCGGTATTCGCTGAAAGAATCTCCAGCACCTTGATCACACCTGCTACTACAGGTGGAGCAATGGTGTTTGAAAAAAGATACGGTCTAGCTTTCTGACGGCACATTTCAACCAGTTCTTTCCTCCCGGAAACACACCCGCCGGAAGCACCTCCTAATCCTTTTCCAAAAGTAGTGGTGATGATGTCTACTTTGTCCATTACACCATATTTCTCATGTGTTCCCCGACCTCTTTTACCAATAAAACCACTGGCATGAGAGTCATCCACAAAGAGCAGGGCATCGTATTTTTCACACAAAACTGCCATCTCATCCAGCTTAGCCGTATCTCCATCCATGGAGAAAACACCATCGGTAATGACTACTTTTAGTCGCTGATCATGATGCAATTGCAATTTGTTCTCAAGGTGTCTCATATCGGAGTGCTTGAACGTATCGTGCATTGCACTGCAAAGACGGATCCCGTCAATGATGGAGGCATGAACCAATCGATCCGAGATCATCACGTCATCTTTCGTCAGAATGGCTTCAAATACACCTGCATTGGCATCCATACAGGATGGAAAAAGAATGGTATCTTCTGTACCGAGGAATTCGGTCACTTTCTGTTCCAACTCATGGTGAATATCCTGCGTGCCACAGATAAACCGTACTGAAGACATCCCATAGCCATGCGTATCCAATCCTTCATGAGCCGCTTTCACCACTTCCGGATGACTTGACAGTCCTAAATAGTTATTCGCACAAATATTGATTACCTCTTTTAATGGTGATCCTGCCGGGTATTCCACTTCGATATCGGCTGCTTGTGCAGAATGAATAAATCGTTCCTGTTTAAAAAGCCCGGCATCCTGAATCCCTTTCAGGACATCCTTGTACATCCCTCGTGTTTTTTCTGAGTAAGCCATTTGTGTATCCTCCTTTGTTAACCCATGTACTCCTTCACAAGGGCGCAAATCTTATTGATGGAGTCAAACGCCTCAGGAGTGGCTTTGTCGTCAGGAATTGAAATCTCATATTTATTTTCCAGAAATCTCTTCAATGATACCATCGAAAAGGAATCTACAATCCCACCGGTTATCAGCGGTGTGTCATATGTAATCTCTGTGTCGTCTTCCACATACTCATCGATCACATATTCCTTTACATTTTCTAACATCTCTTCCATAATGTTCGTTTTTTATCTTGTTTACGTTTTATTGGTTGCTAATCATCTTCCAGCGTTGAGGTATCACCGATCTCTTCGCCCCACTCTTTTGCATGGAGAATCCGGCGCATGATCTTGCCACTACGGGTTTTCGGGAGTGAGTCCACAAATTCAATCTCCTGCGGCATCGCGAGCGGAGAGAGTTTCTTGCGTACAAAGTTCATGATTTTCAGGTCCAATTCTTTACTCGGTTCAAACCCCGGTTTCAGGTTAACAAAAGCTTTCACTACCTCCATATTGACAAAATCCGGCTTACTTACAACAGCCGATTCAGCAACTGCTTCATGTTCCAACAATGCTGATTCAACTTCAAATGGGCTCACCAGATGGCCTCCTGTGTTGATCACGTCATCGTCGCGACCCACAAACCAGAAATAACCTTCGTTATCAATGCTGGAACGGTCGCCCGGAATATACCATCCGTTTTGGAATTTCTTATTGTAAACCTCTTCGTTTCTCCAATATGTACGCATCATGGCAGGCCATCCTGGCCTGAATGCGATCAATCCAACTTTCCCGGTCTCCTTAATAGGCTCATAGGTATTCACATCCACCACACAAGAATCAATTCCCGGAAAGGCGAGTCCCATGGATCCGGGCTTTACTTTCATGCCTGGAAAGTTTGAGATCATGATACTTCCTGTTTCCGTTTGCCAGTATGTATCATAGAATGGTTTGCCAAATACCTTTTCCGACCAGATTACCGCTTCTGAATTCAGCGGTTCTCCAACAGATGCCAGATGGCGAAGACTGGATAGATCATATTTCTTCACGACATCATCGCCGGCTTTCATCAGTGAACGGATGGCTGTTGGTGCAGAATACCATACTGTAACCCGGTATTGTTCAATAAACCTGTACCAGTTATCGGCAGAAAAACCGGCATCGAGTACACATTGTGTGACACCCAGACTAAATGGACCAATGATCCCGTATGAGGTTCCTGTAACCCACCCCGGATCGGCTGTACACCAATATACATCGTCTTCCCGGAGATCTAAAACCCATTTGGTGGTCAGGTATTGAGAGATCAGGGAGTAGTGGACATGTTTCACTCCTTTAGGCTGCCCGGTTGTTCCGGATGTATAGTGTAATACCGATGGAGATTCGGCTTTGGTTGGGTGGATCTCAATGTTTTCCACGTTGGGAGTCTCTTCAAGGTTGAACGCAATCTCACGTTCCTGCAACGGTTTGCTGGGATCGTGGTCTACCACAATGATAAACTCCAGATACGGCATTTTATCGATGATCTTCCGTATTTTAGACACATGCTTTTTTTGCGTGATAATGGCCCGGGTTTGAGCATTATCCAGTCGAACAAAAAGAGATTCATCGCCAAAGGCCGAAAAGAGGGGTTGCGCTATAGCACCGATTTTCAGGATACCCAGAAAACCCAAGTATAATTCAGGGATCTTATCCATAAAGAGGCAAACGCGATCCTCTGCCTTTATGCCCAGGCCTCTCAGGAAATCTCCAATGGTATTACTTGTCAGGCGAATATCATTATATGTGTACTTTTTTGCTTTGCCGGCATGACCCTCCCAGATCAATGCCATTTTATCGGCTTTCCCCATTTCACAGATCCGGTCGGAACAATACCAACCAATATTGATCAGGTCACCATCCTTGTAATCCAGCTCTTTTTCTGCAATGTTCCAGTCAAAATTTTTTGCTCGTTTGTCATAGGATCCAATGTTCGACATAGTTTTTAATCTTTTAAGTTTATTTCATCCCGTATATACGGGATCGATTATGACAAATGTTCCTGAATTTCAATAATTACGATAGCTGTTGCTATCTCTTTCAGATGCGACAAAGATACATGAATATTTGAAACAGATTCCTTCTCAACCCACTCTTTTGCCTTGCCGTAGACGTTGATTTCAGGCTTTCCCAGTTCATCATGGGTCACCTCAATATCACCAAAGCGGATACCGAACCGCCATCCCGTACCGATGCCTTTTAAGAAGGACTCCTTGGCTGAAAAACGGGCAGCGTAATGCTGGTATTTATGTCGTTTCGATTCACAATATTCAATCTCATGTGGGGTAAAGATTTTATCCCGGAAACCGATGTCTCGCTCCATTACTTTTTGGATGCGTGCCACTTCTATGATATCTGTTCCTATTCCTAAGATCAAATCGTTCTCTTTTTTCGGCCGCAAAGGTAGAAAAAAAGATCCTATCTTTCCTTTCTTACAAAGCTACTCAGAAAACAGGATTGCCGGTTATAACTGTCCTTATCACTTCTGCAACCGGGTAGGAGATCAATTCGATCTCCTTAATTCAATCTAAAATCTAAGATCGTCAATCGTAATTCTACTTGAGGGCTCTAAGGTTCAGTCGCCGTAGTAGTGGCGCTTTTTTGGCAATGGCCGTTACAATAAGCAGAGTCATCGATCCGCCGAAGATGACAGAAGGAATCAATCCCATGATCTTTGCTGCTAATCCGGATTCAAAGGATCCGATTTCGTTGGAGGAGCCGATGAAAATACTGTTAACAGAGGCTACCCGTCCCCGCATTTCATCAGGAGTTAACAGTTGAAGTGTTGTCGCCCGGATGATTACGCTTACGTTATCAAAGACACCACTCATGAAGAGCAGAAAAAGGGAGAGGTAAAAGTTCTTTGAGATAGCGAAGCAGATGATGCTGAGACCGAATCCGGCAACGGATATCAGGAGCCATCTTCCGGCATTCGCTGCCGGTGGCCTGTAGGCTAGTATCAGTGACATCAATACGGCTCCCACCATAGGGGCTGCCCTTAGGAAGCCAAGTCCCTGTGGACCGACAAACAGGATCTCAGCGGCAAAGATGGGGAGCATCGCAACGGCTCCGCCAAAAAGAACAGCTAACATATCCAGCGACATGGTTCCCAGCAGGATCTGGTTCTTGAAGACAAAGCGTAATCCCGTGCCTAGTCGTCTCCAGATCGTTTCGGTTAATTCCACATGCGGAGTGGGGTAGTGTTTGACTGTAAACAACAGGGTCAACGCGACCATCACGAAAAAGATGACGATCATATAGGCGACTTCTACTCCGAAAAACCCATAAATCATGCCTCCTATTGCCGGACCCGAAATGGCCGCAACATGCCATACGGTACTGTTCCATGTTGAAGAATTCGTATAAAGATACCGGGGTACCAGTTGCGCCATCAAGGCGATTGTTGAAGGGTAAAGAAAAGCACGAACAAATCCGGTTATTGCCACAACAAAATAGATCGGCAGAACCCCTAATGCCATAAAAGCGATCAATCTATCATAACTAAAAGCTAACAGAAAAAGTGTTCCCAACAGAAAGAGCAGGGAGAACCAGGTGATTATTCGCTTGCGGTTGTAACGATCGGCTACATGACCTGAATAGAGTGCTACTGAAATAAAGGGAATAGCTTCAGCCAGCCCGATCAAACCCAGTGCTAATGGGTCTTTCGTGAGTTCATACATTTGCCAGCCAACGATCAGGCTCTGCATCTGAATAGCCAGGGTAATGAAAAAACGGTAACTGATAAAGAGCCGAAAGTCCCGGTGCTTCAGGACAGCATAGGCATCGTGTTTCTTTCCGGGATCAGTCATCATTTAAGCCCCTCTCCTTCAGGAGAGGGGTTTGGGGTGAGGTGAGTAAGGGTAATTAATCCTCCTCCTGTTCCTCTGCTTCATAAACTTTCAGCAATTTATCCTGAATATCGGAAGGCACCTGGACATACTCGGCAAAGGTCATGTCGTAGGTGGCTCTTCCACTGGTCAGGGAGCTGAGAGCCGTGGAGTAGCGATTCATTTCGGCCAGTGGAACTTTGGCTTTGATCTTCTGGTAGTTGCCTTCGCTATCCATCCCCATGATAAGGGCACGGCGTCCCTGCAGGTCGGTCATCACTTCACCCATCTTATCTTCCGGCACAATGACTTCCACATCATAGATCGGTTCAAGAATTTTCGGGCCTGCATTTTTAAAGGCATCCTTAAAGGCATGTCGACCGGCCAATTTGAATGATATCTCGTTGGAATCGACCGGGTGCATCTTCCCATCGTATACGTTAAAAACGATATCACGAGCATATGAACCTGTCAACGGGCCTTCTTCCATCTTCTCCATAACACCCTTCATAATTGCCGGCATGAAGCGGGTATCGATCGCGCCGCCAACGATACAACTGTTCATAATCAGCTTTCCGCCCCATTCCAGATCAACTGTTTCACGGCTACGGATCGAATATTCCTTCTGGTCTGCCATTCCTTCTTTGTATGGCTGGATCATCATAAATACTTCACCAAACTGCCCGGCGCCACCTGATTGTTTTTTGTGTCGGTAACTTGATTTCGCTGATTTGGTGATTGTTTCACGATATTGAATCCGAGGAGCCAGATAGTCGACCTCGATCTGCTCGATATTCTCCAAATGCCATTTCATCAAATTCAGGTGAAGTTCACCCTGACCCTGCAGGATCATCTGCTTCAGCTCTTTGGAATAACCAAAGATCAGAGTTGGATCCATTTTCGCCAGATCGTTCAGAACCGCGCCGATCTTCTCATCGTCATTAGCATTTTTAGCCTTTACAGCAACTCGGAATTTTGGATTTGGATAGGTTATGGACTCAATGATGTCATCAGGATTCTTCAAGGAATTCAAGGTGTTGTTGGTGAATGTGTTCTTTAATTTAATCGTGGCTCCGATATCACCAGCAACGAATTTTTCAACTTTTTCACGGTTCTTTCCATTCATCACGAAGAGTTGGGAAATACGCTCCTTTGTATTGCGGTTTGCGTTTATCATATCCTGGCCCTCAGTCAACTCTCCGGCATATACTTTGAAAAAGGAAACCTCTCCGAGGTGTGCTTCAATAGAAGTTTTAAAGACAAACAGGGAGGTCGGATCAGAAGCCTTGCACGTAAGGACCTTCCCGTCTGTTGTCTTAACGCCGGGCATCTCATCAGGAGCCGGTACCGAGTTGCTGATAAATTCCAGGAACCTGCTTACACCGATGTTGTTCTTTGAACAAGTGCACATGACCGGAAACATACCTCGCGTTTTCAGTCCGATCTGCATTGCCTGATTGATCTGTTCTTCAGTAAGGGTTTCTTTATCAAAAAACTCTTCCATGAGCGCTTCATCCTTCGATGCCAGCTCTTCAATCAAAGCTGCATGCATCTCTTCGGCTTTATCCTTTTCCTCAGCAGGAATATCCAGAACCTCCGGTTTTCCACCATCTGCAGGATACTTGTACATCTTCATCTTCAACAGGTCGATGATAGTATTGAATCCGTTCCCCTGGTTGACGGGATATTGAACAACCGTAACATAATTTCCAAATTGCTGTTTCAGCTGGCGTACAGTCTCATCAAAATTGGCGAGTTCCACATCGAGGTGGTTCACCACGAGGATAACAGGCTTTTCCAATCTGTCGGTATGTCTCCAGGTAATTTCCGTACCCACTTCCACTCCATTTTGGGCATTCACCGTCATCACTGCAGTATCTGCTACGTGCAGGCCGGAGATTACTTCTCCAATAAAATCATCGAAACCGGGTGCATCGATGATATTGATCTTCTTGTCGTTGAAAAGTGTGAAGAGCACCGTAGCAGAAACCGAATTCTGACGCTCCAGTTCAATTGGCCGGTAATCGGATAGTGTATTTTTATCATCTACACTTCCTCGGCGGTTGATTACACCACCCTCAAACAGCATCGTCTCAGCCAGGGTTGTCTTTCCTGATTTCGCACCGCCAATCAATGCGATGTTGCGGATCTCATTCGTCTGAAATACCTTCATTGTAAAGAATCTTATTTACGTATGTACTTGATTAATATTTAGTTCGAAAAGGGATGCAAAGGTACGAGGTAAAAATGAAAAATCAAAGGAATTGCAGGAGTGATGTAACCTAATTACCTTGTTACCCTGCCACCTTTTTCTTTACATCCCCCCATCGCGCTTCCGACATTTTCGCGCCGATCTCTTCAATGATATTTCCAGCGAGAAGGGCCCCGGCTTCGCCACATTTTTCCAGTGGCCATCCGAGAGAGTGGCCGTAGAGGAACCCAGATGCATAGAGGTCTCCGGCTCCGGTTGTGTCGACAGGATCGACAGGGATGATCCCAATCTCAGAAACGACTTCCTGTGATTTTACAAGTGATCCGCTTTCACCGATTTTTACGACAACCACTTCGCAAAACTGGCTGATGTGATGCAGCGCTTTCTCGGGTTCATGCCCGGTAAACACCTGAGCCTCCTCTTCGTTGGCAAAGAGGATATCGACGTGCCTGGTCACAATATCTGTAAGAAATTCCAGATTCGCTTCAACCACATTGTAACTTGCCAAATCGAGAGAGACCAGGAGTCCGTTGACTTTTGCCAGCTCGACAGCTGCGCGGATCAGATCGTGGTTCTGGACCAGGTAGCCTTCGACGTGGAGGTAACCGAAAGAAGAGAAGATGCTGGATCCTAGATCCTGGATGTTGGATACTGAGAGTTCGATAGCGGCTCCCAGATAGGTGGCAAATGTACGTTCGGAGTCGGGGGTGATCAGCGTGATGGCTCGTCCGGTTTCAGTGTTGCTCCGGCTGAGATATGGCTCCACACCTGCATCGTATATGTCCTGTTCAAAAGATTCGCCCAGTTCGTCCCGGCCAATCACTCCGATATATCCGGCCTGTACTCCCAGCATACCCAAACCGTGAATGGTGTTGGCGGCTGAACCTCCGGCAGCCAGGCTTCGCGGAAAATCAATAAGGTTCGCCAGAATCTCATCACTTTGTTCTTTATTCACGAGCTGCATGCTCCCCTTAGGGAGATTCAGCTGATCTAGTGTTTTTTCATCTTCAATCCGGATTAACATATCCACCAGGGCATTTCCTATTCCAAGAATTTTCTTCATGATATTGTCTATTTTTCCGGCAAAAGTACAAATTCGAATTCGCTCGTGTAATAATTGCATCTTCCTTTCGTTTTTATTTAGATTGATTCTTGATTTATACTATGAAATCAACAGTATCTATTGTACTTTTGTTACTGCTTTCGATGCAATGTGGCAGTCAGCACAAACCTGAAAAGCGAATGGGATACACCAAACTGATACCCGAAGAGGAACGCGTGATCATTCATGAAGACACTGCCATCTTTGCCGGAGGATGTTTCTGGGGTGTCGAACATTACCTTCAAAAAGCTCCCGGGGTACATTCGGTGATTTCAGGATATATTGATGGCCACAGTGAAAATCCAACTTACGAGGAGGTCTGTTCTGGTACTTCCGGTCATTATGAGGCCGTGCAGGTAAGGTTTGATCCGGCACAGATCAGTTTTAAACAACTGACTAAATTATTCTTTGAGATCCACGATCCTACTCAGTGGAACCGTCAGGGCCATGATGTGGGTGAGCAATATCGCTCTGCCGTTTTTTATCTGAATGAAGAACAGAAGGTTATCACCGAGCGGTTGATCAACATACTAACTCAGAAGGGTTATAAGATCGTGACAGAGGTGAAGCCGGCTACTACATTCTGGCCAGCGGAAACGTATCACCAGAACTACTACGAGCAGAAAGGTTCAACACCCTATTGTCATAGGTATACCAAACGGTTCTAATATTTTTTTCATTGATTGCCATCGTTCACAACTCCTTCAACTGGGAGGAAGGGATTGAAAGAGCTTTTTTCATAACTTTGACAAAAATCCAACCGTTTGAGATCTACTCTTTTAAAGCATTTTAAGAACAGGATAAAGAAGTGGAATACCCCTCTGCTCATTCAACTCTGGATCTTTCTCCTCTTTATTTTCTTATATCAACTACTCTGGGATAAATTCGAAATTGACCTGAACACCATTCCTCTATTTGTAAAGATCAGTGACCACATCGGAAATCTCTTACTGGTTACGACACCAGCATTGCTAAATCCCCTTTTCGATGTAGAGATCGTTCGCAACGGGATCAGCATCATCCTTCCTAATGGATTTTCCATCGACTATGACTTCTATCTATCAGGGATCAAACAGATGTGCCTGGTTATTCTCCTTTTCATCCTGATTCCCGGTCCCTGGAAAAAGAAAATCTGGTATGTTCCGCTTACTGTGATCGGTATTTTTATCACTGTATTTATTCAGTTCCTGATATTGACCTTCCATTGCCTTATCCATCCTGAACATCTTCATCTCATTCAGGATCTGCTGGTTGGACCCATCTTCTATTTTGTAATTCTGGTGATGTGGATGGCGTGGGTGCTGGTGATTGCGAAGACTGCATCCCTTAAAATTACACGGCAACCTGATACAACTCGTTAATTCCCTGCACTCAACTGAGGAACTTTGATCTTTTCATCTTCGGTTAAACCGGATATCACCTCTATGTTTATTCCATCAGAGAGACCGGTTTTAATAAAGCGCTTTTCATACTGCTGCGGACCGATTTCCACTTCGACAAATGTTGAATCATCTTCAAATTGCAAAAGGCTTTCTTTGATTGTCAGGACCTGATCAACCCGCTGAAGAACAATATTTGCATTGGCGCTGTATCCGGCACGGATGAATTGGTCTGATTTCAGTTTCACATCCGCTTTGACCTCAAACTGCACCGCACCGTTTTCCAGGACTCCTTTCGGAGAAATATATTGAAGTGTGGCATCAAAGGTGTCGTTTTCAATAGCGCCAACCATGAGCATCAGGCTCATACCCGGTTCAATCTTTCCGATCTCCGTTTCATCTATTTTTCCCTGGAAGATCATATCACTAATATCAGCAATAGACGCGATGGTGGTTCCGGGATTAAAATTGTTCGCCTCAATCACCGAACTACCTACTTTCACTGGAACATCCAGCACCATCCCGTTGATTGTGGAGGTAATGAGTGTGTTGGTTGTAGATCCGGTTTTTTTCGTTGCGCCCTCTCTCACCAGTTCAAGGTTGGCCTCAGCTGCCTCCATTTCCTGCTTTGCATTACGAAAAGCAATCTGAGCAACCTGAAATTCTGATTCGGCAATCACGCCGCCTTTCATCAGCTTATCCTGGCGTTCAAAGTTTATCTTGGCATCCTCGTATGCAATATTGGCCCGCTCCAGTCTGGCTTCTGCATTGTTCAGGTTTACCAGATTAGGGATGATCCGTACCTTGGCAATCACATCGCCTTTTTTGACGTTATTACCCGGTTCCACATAAATTTTCTCCACGATACCTGAAACTTTTGGCTTGATCTCGATCTCCTGCCGTGGAATGACCGATCCGGTTGCAACAGTTTTTTTGATGATGTCTGAGGTAAAGGGTTTCTCGGTTGTGTAGACTACCGGTTTCTCCTTCGATTTATTATAAAGATAGTAAATGGTGATGGCGAAAGCCGCTAATATTATTACCAATACAACTATCTTGATAATCTTTTTTACAACACTTTTCTTTTTCATCTGTATGTTATTTATTCAATTTCCAATTTCGTTTTATTTATTGCTCGTATCTTAATGCATCTATGGGCTTTACTGCCACAGCTCTTCTGGCCGGAATGAAACCAGCCAGGGCTCCGGAAAAGACCAGGATGCTCAATGCGATCATCGCGATCCTGAAATCGACTCCCGGCTGATAGAACATATTTGTATCTGCACCTGATGACTCCATGGCGAAGTTAACCAGTTCCAGAATACTTACGCCGATAACCAGGCCGATATAGCCGGCAAAAGTTGTCAATACGACAGCTTCCGTGATGATCTGACTGATTATCTTAAAGGGTGTGGCTCCGATGGCCCGTTGAATGCCAATCTCTTTGGTGCGTTCTTTCACCACAACCAGCATAATATTGCTCACACCAATGATGCCAGCCATCAGTGTGCCAATCCCAACGATCCATACTAGCACCTTGATTCCGGTAAAGAGTCCTTGAAATTTTCTGAACTCTGCCTCCAGGTTAAAATGACCGATTGCCCGGTCGTCATGTGGGGCAACACCATGTCGTTGCTTCAATATACTGATCGCTTTCTCTTCCACAACTGACACCGGTATGCCATCCTGTGATGTAATTGCGAAGAAACCGACAACATTTCCATAGTTGTAGGTTTTCTGCAATGTAGTAAAGGGCATAAAAATATTTTTGTTTTCACGATCCGCCTGTTCTCCTGTTCGTTTCGATTTACAGATCCCGACCACTTTGAAATAGATTCCCTGAATCTGAATGTATTCGCCAATGGCCTCTTCATCCTCCTCAAACAACAACTCTTTCACCCCTTTACCGATCACGACAATTTTTCGTTTCTCCTCAATATCAAGCTCGTTGATTAATCGTCCATCTGTGATATATAATGGATCTATCAGAAAAAATTCCGGATACTCTCCCATGATTGAAAAGGAGCCCGCCTCCTTGCCCCGGATTACGTTATTGGTGCTAAAAAAATCTCCTCCCCGTATGCGTGGTGCCAGGTATTTGATCTCGGGAATGGCATTGCGAAGTACAACCGCATCATCGTTATCGTAGTTAAACCGTCGTCCACGCGGGAATCCCTTGTAGGGTATTGTCGTTTGTTGTGTCCAGATGAAGACGCTGTTGGTCGCCATGTCGGCAAAATTCCGTGATACGGAATTCTCCAGTCCATTCCCCGAGCCCAGCATAATCACCAGCATGAAGATTCCCCAGAAAACCCCAAAAGCGGTCAGGAAGGTCCTCATTTTATTGGACCTTAGTACGTGATATATCTCCTGCCAGCGGTCTAGATCAAACATTCTTTTTCAGGTTCAAGATTCAAAACTCAAGGTTCAAGGCGATTATATCTTTTAATGTTCTCTGTTCCACTTTTTTTCACTCACCTGCTCACCAGTTCACCAGTTCACTAATTATCATTCGTCTCTCAGTGCTTCTATCGGTTTAATTTTCGCGGCTTTTCGGGCTGGGAAGAGCCCTGCCAATGTTCCAGCGATGATGAGCAAAATGGTCGCACCAACTGCAATGGAAAAATTCGCTTCCGGGCTTCTGAAGAAATCGATCTCCGGTAAATTCATGGAGATAATTTCTAATACACCGATGCCAAGCACGAGGCCGATATATCCTGAGAATCCTGTGATGATAATTGCCTCCCGGAGGATCAGGGCAATCACGGAAAAAGGCGTTGCACCCAGCGCTTTTCGAATTCCGATCTCTTTGGTACGCTCCTTTACCGAGATCATCATGATATTGCTTACGCCAACAATCCCGGCGATGATAGTCCCGATGCCGACGATCCAGATGAAGAGCCGGATCCCCAAAAACAATCCTTGAAATCTCCGGAAATCTTCATTTTTACTCCAGATAAAAACGGCTCGTTCATCCTCTTTATCAAATGTGTGTTTTCTGGCCAGTAAATTGCGTGTCTGCTCCAAAATCATATTTACTTCCTCCACTGTCGCATCACCGGTAGTAAGAGATATCTGACTCACCACATTCTGTCCGCTGAAGACCCGCTGAGCTGTTGTGATTGGAATATAGATCCTTCGCAGTTCGCTGTCGTCCCGTCCAAAATCCCTGAAAACTCCTACAACCTTGAATAGTACTCCGTTGATATTGAGATACTCCCCCATGGCAACCGTATCCGATCCCTTGAAGAGATCCTCTTTCACCTTCTCTCCGATTATCGCAACTTTTCTGTATTGATTGATATCGAAAATATTCAGGAAACGCCCTTCCAACATCTCTACCTCTTTGATATGTCCATAATCGGGATGACATGGAGAGAGATAGAATGTGCCATATTCATTCTTATAGGATGTGATTGTGTTTCCCAGAAACATTCTTGAAGACATGAACTCATGATCACGTATGGAAGCCTTGAGGAGGTCATAATCCTCGTTTGTAAACCGGATTAACCGGCCGGCCTGCAATCCTTTGTATTCCAGGCTGGTCATCCCACTACTGATCCAGATGCCGTTATTGGCCCCTCCTCGAAACTGATCGGTGACACCATTTTCCAATCCTTTTCCGGATCCCAGTAATATGATCAGCATAAAGATTCCCCAGGCAACGGCAAATCCTGTCAGGAAAGTACGCAATTTATTCTTTCGAATTGTACTGTAAATCTCCTGCCACTTATCCAGCTCAAACATTGATTCTCAGGCTACTTTTTCGCACTTGGTATCCCTTACTTTGGGTTTGGTGATCAATGCCCTGGCGATAGCAACACGTTGCTTCTGGCCACCGGAGAGCTCGCTTGGAAGGTGGTGAGCCCACTCTTTCAGTCCCAGCTTATCCAGGTATTCCACGGCTATCTTGTTGCGTTTCCGCCGGCTTACCTTTTGATAGTATAATGGTAGTGCTACATTCTCCATGGCATTTTTAAAGGAGACAAGATTAAATGACTGAAAGACAAATCCCAGAGTTTTATTCCTGAGCTGAGCAGCTTTCCGTTCATTCAGATGCTGGATCTTCTTCCCATCAAGCTGGTATACACCATCATCATAGTTATCCAGGATTCCAAGGATGTTCAACAGTGTCGATTTTCCTGATCCTGATGGCCCCATAATTGAGATCATTTCTCCTGCTTCGATTTTCAAATCGATACCTTTTAGTACATGCAAGCTATTCTGGCCGTTTGTATACGATTTATGAATGCTTTTAATATTTATCATGATAAAATTGCTGTTTTAATATAGTTAGTAAGACTCACTTCAGCTGATTACGTTACATACATTTTAAAAAAACTATATCTTCCTGATATATAACGCAAAATTCATTCAAACAGCCGACAAAGAGAAAAGAATTAGATATACATAATCAGGAAAACGATGAAAGCATCAGAAACCGGGATTTTAGATTAGAAAATAGATTCCGGAAGCAAGAAAACCTGTATCTTTGCGCCCCAAAAAAATCATTATGCCTTTAACAAAACTCCGAAATATAGGTATCGCTGCTCATATTGATGCTGGAAAAACAACGGTGACTGAAAGGATCCTGTTTTTCACAGGAACCACCCGAAAGATGGGCGAAGTTCATGACGGGCAAGCCACTATGGATTTCATGAAGCAGGAGCAGGAACGAGGAATCACGATTGCTTCTGCAGCGATCTCATGTGGCTGGAAAGATTACCAGATAAACCTGATTGATACTCCGGGGCATGTTGACTTTACCGTCGAAGTAGAGCGTTCCCTCCGTGTGATAGATGGAATGGTTGCGCTATTCTGTGCCGTTGGAGGTGTTGAACCACAGAGTGAAACTGTATGGAACCAGGCAGACAGGTACCGCGTTCCCCGTATCGGTTTAATCAATAAAATGGATCGAACCGGTGCTGATTATCATCACGTGGTCGATCAAATGAATAAATACCTGGATGCCAATGCATTTCCATTCCAAATCCCCATTGGAGAAGAAGATTCATTCGAAGGCATTTGCGACATCATTGAACGGAAAGCATACATCTTCAAGGAGTATGATCGCATAGAAACCGGGATTCCTGAAGAATATCAGGCTAGGTGTGAAGAGGCACGAGCCAAACTGGTGGAGAAAGTAGCTGAATTCAACGATGAGATCATGGAACTCTACTTTGAGGAAGAGGATGTCCCTGCCGATCTTCTGAAATCAGCTGCCCGGGATGCCACGCTCAAGTTGCTGATCACCCCGGTTTTTTGCGGGGCTGCATATAAAAACAAGGGAATTCAACTGTTACTGAATGCCGTGCTGGATTACCTGCCATCTCCTATCGACGTTGGGGCAGTTGTGGGAACAGATCTGGATGATCCAGCCAAAACTCATACCTGTCAACCTTCACCAACGGAACCATTTTCAGCACTGGCATTTAAACTAATCCATGATCCCTTTGTCGGTCAACAAACGTTTACCCGGATCTTTTCCGGAACACTGAAAAGTGGGATGCGTGTATTTAACTCAACAAAAGGGAAGTATGAGCGTATCGGCAGGATCCTGAAGATCCATGCCAAGGACCGGGAAGAAGTGAGTGAAGCATTTCCGGGTGATATTGTTGCACTTATTGGCATGAAACTGACCAAAACCGGTGACACGCTTTGCAGTGAAGAACATAAGATGTTGCTGGAGTCCATTCACATTCCGCCGGCTGTAATCGAATTGAAGGTCGTACCCGCCAAACGCCAGGATCAGTCGAAGCTGGGTGAAGCGCTCGCCAAACTGGCAAACGAAGATCCCTCCTTCAATGTCCGTTACGACCATGAAACTGAAGAGACCGTGATCTCTGGCATGGGTGAATTACACCTCGAGATACTTATCGACAGGTTGAAGCATGAGTTCAACGTTGATGCTGTTGTTGGAGAGCCGTCGGTCGCTTTCCGTGAAACCATTACCTCCGAAGCGGTTTCAAACTACAAACACAGCAAGCAAACCGGTGGTAAAGGTCAGTTTGCTCATACGGTGATGAGGCTGGAACCCAATGAGGGTGAGGGGTATGCGTTTTCTGATAAGATTAAAGGCGGGGTTATTCCTGTTGAATTCATTCCGAGTGTAAACAAAGGGATCAAGAAAACGCTTGCTCGGGGCATTTTGGCCGGTTATCCGATTGTTGATGTAAAAGTAGTATTGCTTGATGGCGCTTTCCACCCGGTCGACTCCTCAGATATGGCTTTTCAAACCTGTGCCTCTATTTGCTTTAAAAATGGATTTATGAAAGCAAATCCGGTCTTGCTGGAACCGATCATGAAAGTCGAGGTTAATACACCGGATGAGTATATCGGGGATATTGTAAGTAACCTGAACCGGCGCAGAGGCCGGATTGAGGCGATGCGTCGTTACCGGAAAGGATCTCAAAAGGTGAACGCGTTTGTCCCGTTGTTGGAGATGTTCGGTTACGCTACACAGCTACGTAACCTATCCAGCGGCCGGGCAAACTATTCGATGGAATTTTTTCAGTACCAGGCGTTGCCAACGAAGATTCAGGAAGAGATACTGAAGAAGTGATTGCCATAATTAATTGCCATTATTGCCATAAAATATTTTAGAAATAATGTGCAATAGTGTGCATTCTTGCGCAATTGTGTGCAATTACCTCCGTCTTGAAAATCCTCTGGGTTTCTTTGGATTATACTCCGGTGCTTCACCAAGCTGTTTTGGCACGACTCCTTTATAGACCTTTTTGCCCAGTAACTTTTCGATCTCTGCAAATTTCCATTGACCATCAGGATTGATGAATGTAATGGCTACGCCGGAAGCTTCCGCCCGGGCAGTTCTGCCGATTCGGTGGATGTAATCCTCTGCGTCGTTGGGAACATCGTAGTTTAACACCAGGTCGATATTTTCCACATCGATGCCACGGGAGACTACATCGGTTGCCACCAGAACCTGGATCTCTTTAGCCCTGAAACTGTTCATCACCCGTTCCCGCTCTTTCTGGTCCAGGTCAGAATGGATCTCCTGCACCTCCAGTCCGGCTCTTTTTAACTCCCTGCTCAGCAGTTTCGTGCTGCTTTTTGTTGAGCAGAAGATCAGGATGGTCCTTCCCTTGGAAGTGCCCAAAAGGTATTTAACCAAAGGGAGTTTCTGGGTATCGTAAACCGAATAGGCCAATTGGAGAATCTTTTCAGCAGGTTTCGAGAGAGCAATATTAACCTCTGCCGGATCATGCAATACTTTTTTGGCCAGATTCAGTATGTCGGTTGGAATGGTTGCTGAGAAAAGTAGGGTCTGGCGCTTCTTCGGTACATGCGAGATGATCTTCATGATGTCGTCATAAAAACCCATATCGAGCATCCTGTCGGCTTCATCCAAAATGAGGAATTTGATGGTTGAAAAATCCACATATCCCATGTTCAGGTGGGCGATCATCCTCCCGGGAGTACAGACCACAACATTCACCCCACTTGTCAGGGCATCTTTCTCCCTGGTAAACGTAGCTCCGTCGGTTCCGCCGTAGATGGCCAGGGAGCTAACCGATGTGAAATAGGATAACCCCTCCATGTGTTGGTCAATCTGCACAGCCAGCTCCCTGGTGGGAACGACCACGAGGGCTTTAATCCCTGGACTAGTGTTTTCCTTCAGGATTCTGTCTGTTATAGGCAATAAAAATGCGGCAGTTTTTCCGGTTCCGGTCTGCGCCGAACCGATCAGGTCTTTTCCCTCCATGATGATGGGGATGCCTTGTTCCTGGATAGGGGTGGGTATTTCAAATCCAAGCGAATCAATCCCTTCTGCCAATTGGGGATTAAAATTAAAGTCAGAGAATTTCAACTGTTGATGGTGATAATATGGATTATTCAAAAAAATTTTCGCAAAGATACAACCTTTGTTTGATTAATCTTTGCACTTGATGACACGTTAATGATACTGATCATGGTGCATATGAATATGAATTATTAATTTTTCTTGGTTTCGATGTGAGATTTTCTTATATTTGAATGCTCTATATGTTTATGAGTGTTCATTAAATCCATCATCATGAAAAAGATTTCCGTTCTTCTTCTGGTCTCCGGATTCATTCTCGTATCCGGATATTATTTGATTGTTTCACAATCCTCCCGGGATCACTCTTCTCAACAGAGAACAGAGAAACAGATTAGCCACAAACAGTTACCTAAAAGCGCCATGCTTCCTTACATGGCAGAGTTGCAATGGATGAAACTGAGAGATCCTCAAACCGGGGAGGTACCTTCAGGAATCCGCAGCCGGGAGCTGGCTTTTGCATCAGGATTACCGGTTAAAGAGAGTTCACGAAGCCAGGTTTGGAACTGGCGGGGCCCTGACAACATCGGAGGCCGGATGCTCTGCATTGCGATCGATATGGATGATGAAGATCATATCCTCTCCGGAAGTGCGTCGGGAGGGATGTGGCAGTCGGCAGATGGTGGTCAGAACTGGTCGAAAGTGACGGCTCCGGACGCCGAACAGAGTGCCACTTGCCTCATCCAGGACAGCCGTCCGGGAAAGCATAATACCTGGTATTACGGTACCGGTGAGCTGCTCAGTACTACCAAGCGAAATGTCAGTACCAACGTCAGGACCATTGGCATCGGCGACGGAATATTTAAATCAACTGACAACGGAGCTACCTGGGAACCATTGCCCTATACTCAGGGTGGGTCTCCCGCTTTCCTGGATGAAGTCTTCCAGGGAGTCTGGAAGATCGTCACCGATCCGGTTACAATGGATAAAGATATTGTGTATGCCGCCTGCTACGGTGCGATCATGCGGTCGGAAGACGGCGGTGCAAGCTGGCAAATGGTGCTGGGAGACATGGAAAACAAATCGTTTGCTACTGATATCGCCATCACCACCGAGGGCATCCTTTATGCTGCTATGAGTAGCTACTGCTGGTCTATTGAACGTCCGGCCAAAGCCGGGATCTGGCGTTCCGTTGACGGGATCGACTGGAAAGAGATCACCCCTCCGGATTTTCCAGAAGAGTATAGGGTAACCAGACTGGTTATCGCCCCGTCAAACGAAAACGTGCTGTATATCTTTACAGAAACACCCTCCAGTGAGCTCTCTCCCTTTAATGGGGTGTTTAATACAGTAAACACCTTCTGGAAATATACCAGGCAGGCACCCGCCGATACCGGATTCTGGGACGAGAGATCCTCCAACATCCCTGGCGGAGGAAATGGAAACATGAACAGTTTTCCATTTTCTTTCATGGTTTACGGAGGGTATACATTCGACATGAAAGTAGGACCTGAAGATGAAAATGTGGTGTTTCTGGCCGCCATGAATATGTTCCGTTCCGATAACGGATTTGCCGATTCCATTCAGACAACTTTCATGGGGGGATATCCTTTTGACATGGATTCATTACATGCACTTCACCCGGATCAGCATGGGATTACCTTCCTGCCTTCCGATCCGGATGTCCTGTTCATGGCCAACGACGGAGGTGTATACATCAATTACGATTGCATGGCCGATAGTGCAGATATGGTCTGGAACCGGCTGAACAATAAGCTGACTACCACCCAGTTCTACTCTGTGACCATTGACCATGAAGGCACCAACGACGACTGGATCCTGGGCGGATTACAGGACAACAACTGGTATTATACCGTGACTGATGACCCATCAGCGTTTTGGTTTGATATAGACATCTGTTTCGATGGTTTTGCTACTTGTGTGGCCCCTGACTGGGAATATTGCATCATTTCGGCCTACAGCGGAAATATCTGGACAACACAGTTTGATACCGGGATGCATACCAAAAACATCTTTCGCCAGCTTCCCGATACTTTGTTAAAATTCTATAATCCGATCATGGGTTCAAATTCACTTTTTCCGTTTTATCAGAACTTTGCCCTTGACCCAAACAACTATGAAACCTTTTACCTGCCAACCATCACCAGTATCTGGCGGAAGGCGAACCTGAAGGCGGCATCATACGACAGCAATCTGCGAAATGCCGGATGGGAGCATTTGAGCAATGTCGATGTGGGTGATGCCTCAGAGATCAGCTACATCACGATTTCTAAAACTCCGGCAAACCGGATCTATTATGGTACCAACCTGGGACGGGTATATAAGCTTGATGATGCTCATACCGGGAATGGCATGCCGGTAGAGATTACCGGCCCGACTTTCCCATATTATGCCTTTGTAGCTTGTATTGACATCGATGAGAACAATGCCGACAACATCATGGTCGTTTTTTCGAACTATAATGTTCAGAGTATTTACTATTCCGAAGATGGCGGAATCACCTGGAGTCCACAGGGAGGTAACCTGGAAGAAAATCCCGACGGTACGGGATCCGGGCCTTCCATTCGCTGGGTAAAATCGCTCACTTACCAGGGGCACCAGGTATGGTTTGCCGGTACATCGGTCGGACTCTATTCCACAAATGAGTTGAAAGGGGACTCAACCATATGGAAAAAGGAGGGAGCCTCTTCAATCGGATCTGTGCTTGTCGATATGATCGATGCCCGTCAAACTGATGGTTTCATTGCAGTTGGAACCCAGGGAAACGGGGTCTACAGTACCTGGTATGATCCGGCTGCGTACATCGAAGAGCCTGAACCGGTAATTACATTGTTTGTCGGTAATCCCTATCCGAATCCTTCACAGCAAAACGTATCCCTGGAGGTAAACTCTAATATTCAACAATCGGTTGAAATTATTCTCTATACATCAGAAGGGAAAGAGAAGGCTTTGTTGTATCGGAATCTAATCACACCCGGTCGTCAACTCATCCGGTTGAATGTGAGTCACCTTGAAGCCGGCATGTACTATGTTACGGTAATCACATCAAATGAGAGAATAGTCAGAAAACTACTGGTCAATTGAACCTGATAATTTTTGCAGAAAGAGACTATGTGTGAAAAGTTTTAATACTTTTGAGATACTATTTTCATGTTCAAAAATGTGAGTTTATGAGTACTACTGTCTACAGAAAGGATGTGTTTTTTTATCCGGACCCAAAACGTATTATTGCCCGTTTTTTCTTTCCCGGACCTGAGACCCGTGTGCAATCAATCATCCAGAAAGTGATTGACATGCCGGAACAGGCAGCACAATTGGTACTCAACCAAACATTGCGCGATTTCTCTTCACGACACCGGAATATCTCAAAGATTTTTCAAAAGCACTTTGATCGTGTTCGTGATATTATGGCTGGTAGAAATGGTGATATGAACACATTGCCAGAAATTAAGCGCCTTCTTATAGGAGCCTATTTTACGAATGAGTATTCCATTGAGTCAGCTGCTTTTTTTAATCCTTCAATGGTTGAGCATCCTGACCAAACCGGATTACAGGAAGGCCAAAAAAGAGTGATCATAAGTTTTAGGGCTACAGGCGAAGGGCACATTTCATCACTTGTTTTCAGAAGTGGAATCCTCGATCAGAATAATAATTTGACAGTACAACTGCCAGGTAACCTGGTTGATGAAGCTGAAGCAGTCAGGAATTTTGTCTACCAGAAAGAGACTTTTTGTCAGAAACTTTCTGAAATGCATACGGATATGAGAATTGTGAACAAGGTCATGGATAAGCTTCGTTTCGAATTTGATTATAATGAACTCACTCATGCTGTGGAAGAGACGATACGTGAGCTGGACCCTGATTTTGCCCAAGAAAAGATGCTCCAAACCATTACCTGGCTGGCCGATTCTCATTATGAGATCTCCTTTTCTCTGGATACAGCAATATCAGAGCGTGTGATTTTTCCAATCGCAGCCGCAGAGAGTAATGGGATTGAGGATGCCAGATTCGTCAAATTCACTGATGATGATGGAAGTGTAAAGTATTATGCCACGTATACTGCTTACAATGGCTACTCCATCATGCCAAAACTGATCGAGACGAAAGATTTTTACAACTTTAACTTTATGCCAATCCATGGCGAGAACGCACAAAATAAAGGCATGGCTCTTTTTCCTCGAAAAATAAACGGTCAGTACACCATGCTCTCACGACTTGACGGCGTGAATAATTATATCATGTTCTCAGCTGATATTAATCTCTGGCATGAGGCAATCAAGCTTCAGGAGCCCAAATTTCCCTGGGAATTTATTCAAATTGGTAACTGTGGTTCTCCCATCGAAACCAAATATGGCTGGCTGGTGATCATCCATGGGGTAGGCCCCATGCGAAAGTATTGCCTGGGAGCTACATTGCTCGATCTGGAAGATCCGACAAAAATCATCGGGCAATTAAGCGAACCTCTTATCTCACCCAATGAAGAAGAGCGCGAAGGGTATGTGCCAAACGTTGTTTATTCGTGTGGCTCTATCGTTCAGAATGGGCATTTAATCATTCCATATGCCATGTCTGATACAGCATCTACCTATGCTGCCGTACCCCTTGATGATTTGCTCAACAGGTTGATCCCGTCAGATTTTCGGAAAGATAAAGGTGATGTTAAAGCAAAGGCAAAGATTTTAGTAGTGGAGGATGAAGCACTAAATCAAAAGATTGTTTCGGGGATGTTAAAATCTGCTAATTATGAAGTAGAAATTGCCCCGGATGGGATTATCGCCCTTATGCAGATTGCAAAAGGAAAATTCGACCTGATCCTTTCTGACATCTCGATGCCAAATTTTGATGGATATCAGCTGCTTGAATATCTGAAGCAGAACAATATTGATATCCCGGTTGCTTTTATGACAAGTTTTACAAGCAAAGAGGAAGAGATTAAAGGGTTGCAAATGGGTGCGGTAGAGTATATCAAGAAGCCTATCGATAACGAGTTGCTGCTTCTGAAGCTTGAAAAGATCTTAGCTCTCAGGAAGTGAGATAGGGTTCGGTAATTAACCACGACATCAGGTAAGCGATGATACTTTCTGCTCCCTGGTCCTGACTGATGCTTAATTCTTCTATTCCATCGTTACACCCCTTTGTTTCACTGTCGTAAAGGGGCAGGTTCAAATCGTTAATCCCGAAAAACCATCCAAAACACATCCTGATCTTATTCACGCTCTCAGGATCTTTCTTGATTTTATTGATCGTACCGTACAGGATGATCATTGCCAGGGCGTCAACAGGCTGTTGTGCAAAACCCGGAATCTCTTCACCTCCCCTGAACCACTGTTTATTCCCGATAATAGATAAATGCCCGGTTTGGAAGCATTTGCTCTCCAGAAAGTGGGTCGTCACATCAGCGATAGTGAGATATCTCTCATCGGTTGTCAGCTGATACGCTTTGTATAAAGAAGCGGGTAAGAGTCCGTTATCATAGGTAAGGGTATCTTCAAACCAATCCCAGCTCTTTTTTTTGTGCTTTTCGTAACATCCGCATAAATTGTCAGCCAGTAAGCGAAGGGTTTCTACCGGTTGTTCCTGATTGGGGAATCGCTTGATGTAATGACAAAAACCGAGGATACAATTGGCAAATCCACGGGCATATGTCAATTGTGAAATTCTCCGTGTAGCTGCATTGAATAATTCAACAGCCGTTTGAAACAGGGAATCACTGTCGGCAAACCTGATAAGGTAACCCAATGCCCAAACGGCACGGCCATAGGCATCATCAGACCCGCTGAGTTCAAAGGTTCCCCGATTGTAATTGAGGAAATTTTTAAAATCACCTTCCTGGTTTTGCATAAAAATCAAATAGGCAAGATACCGGTGAATATAGGTGATGTATTTTTGATCGCCAAACCGCCGATACGCTTTGACACTCAGGATTAATGCCCTGGAGGTATCATCGAGGGAGTAGCCGGTTTGGTAATTTGGAATACACCCTTTGCAGTGTTGAATGATGCTTGTGTAATCGGTTAGTCGTTCAACATGTTGAAAACAAAATTCAGGTACATCAAAGGAATCGACTGCCTCTTTCCCTTTCTTATGCTTCCGCTCTACGTATATCTCTTCAAACAGCTCAAGATACTGGTTTCCAATTTTAGGCCATGCAATTTGACAGCCATAAGAGAATGAATTTTTCCTTAATCGATCCAGTTTTTTTGGATGATTGAGCAAATCATTGACAATGTCAGCCAATTGCAAATGATCCTTAAAATCAAAGAGGATGCCCCGATCTTCAGCCAACAACTCTTCGGCATGCCAGTATGGAGTAGAAATTACAGCCAATCCGGCACCCACTGCATACGCTAACGTGCCACTTGTGATTTGCGTTTTATTCAGGTAAGGTGTAATATAAATATCACCTGATAAAAGAAATGTTGCGAGTTCTTCTTCTGAGGTATATTCGTTGAGGAATTTGACATGATCTTCAACACCTCGTTCTATGGTCAGTTCTTTAAGATAAGTTCGATACTCTTCACCATGTAATTTTATCACATGAGGGTGGGTTTTCCCTAAAACAATAAACACTATTTCAGGATGTTTCTCTACAATCAGAGGTAACGCCTTGATAACAGTCTCAATTCCTTTATTTCTGTTAATAAGCCCAAATGTGAGAAGTGTTTTTCTGTTCTTACCAATCCTGGGCGCATCAGGATTCATTGTTTTGAGTAGTTCAAAATCAGGTACTCCGTGTTCAATCCGGATAATTTTTTCCCTGGGAATATCAACTTTGCGGGTTAAAAAATCAATAGCAAGATTGCTCATGACAACAAGCTTGCTCGAGTAGGCACCAATCTTTTTAATTACCTCTTTCTGATGAAAAGAAGGCTGCTCTAAAACAGTATGAAGAGTGGTTATTATAGGTATGTTTAACTGCTTCAATAAAGTCAGGATCAGGAGTCCGTTGTTTCCACCGAAAATTCCATATTCATGCTGTAGTAAACAGATCGTTGCTCCCGACTGATTGATATATTCCGCTGCTTCTAAGTAACCTTCTTTGTCAAGGTCATCGATGGTGTGTGTTACAATTGCAGGGTAGTCGTACTCCTGACCGGGATCATTCATCGCAATCACCTCAATGTCAACATCTTATTTTTGAGCTACTGCTGCTGTTCGGATGGATTGTACCAGGTTTTCAGTAAACGTGGCAATGCCGCATTTTCGTGGGGGATAGTTACCAATACAAACAATTTTCATGTTGAACTGAACTAAATATCTGCAAGGTACAAAAGAATTAGCTGATATCAGAATCCGTATTCCTCTCCGATCATCACAACTTTTATCCGGTCATTGGTCATGCTTGCTTCGATCACGACCAGTTGTCCGCAGATCCGGTTTGGTGGAGTACATTTCGGGTCCTGACATAAACCGGTAACGAAACATGGGGTTTGTTTATTAACCCGAACAGCATTCATTGGGGCTGCCGTGGTTTTGATCCGGGTAATGGCTTCCATCACAGTCGGAACGACTTTGTTCATTCCCAGCACAAGGATCACTTTCTTCGGCCCATAGATCATGGCTGCTACCCGGTTTCCCATCCCATCCATATTGACCAGCTTTCCATCCAGGGTGATCGCATTTGAACTGGCAATAAAGACATCAGCGAGCATACTTTCATGCCGCATAGCATCCACCTCTTCAACCGTAACACCATCCCGGAAACGATCCAGCAATCGGATATCCTGCTTCCTGAGCGCTTCGATGAGTCCGGTTTCAATGACAGTGACCGATCCTCCCAGCCCAACCAGGGAGCCGGCAGGAATCATGCTGCAAACCGCTTCTACTGCCGGCAACGCATTGTCGAAATAAAATCCCTCCATGCCCTGTCTTTGCAAATGACCGATGATCTGTTCCGCCTGTTTGCGATAAATTAGTTGCCGAGGCTCCTTTGATTGTTGGTTTCGTGTATCCATTACTGATGCTAGCCTTTATGATTTGTTGGGACGATAAACCAGAACGTGCTTCCTTTTCCTTCATCGCTGGTAGCCCCGATTCGGCCTCTGTTTTTAACGATAAATTCTTTGGAAAGGATTAGACCCAGTCCTGTACCTGATTCATTATTCGTTCCTTTTGTCGATACTACATTTTCGATATTGAACAGGCCTTTCAGCACTTTTTCATTGATGCCTCCTCCTGAATCCCTGACATTCACAATTACTTCATTTCGATTTTCTTTCCTGGCATTTATCTCAACACTTCCATTCGAGGATGTAAATTTAATCGCATTGGAAAGCAAATTTCTGATCACCGTGTTGATCATATTCCGGTCGGCATAGACCAGAACAATCTCCGGATCAGGTTTGATAAGAGTGATCTGTTTTGATTCTGCAGCAGACTCAACTAACGAGATATTCTCCTGAACCAGTTCCATCACATTAAATTTTTCCGGTTCAAAGGGGAGTATCCCTTTTTGGGATTGAGACCAGGTAAGCAGATTGTCCAGAAGATTAATTGTGCTGCCGGCAGATGTCTTCAGGTTTTTCAGAATTCGTTGTCTTTCCTGGTCGCTGAATTCATCATATTCGGTAGTGAGTAAATCAAGGAATCCCAATATGGCATTGAAGGGGCTTTTCAGGTCATGAGCAATGATGGAGAAGAATTTATCTTTTGCCAGATTGCTCTCCTTTAGTTTTTTCTCCGATCGCTGCAATGCGCGGGTTTTGTATGAAACCATTTTTTCCAATCGGTTTTTATACTGCTGGATGATAGAAAATCTGATTGCCATATAGGATATACCTGCCAGCACAACGATGCAAATTGCTATAAACCAACCCCGGAACCAGAATGGCGACCTGACTTTAATAATTGATGAACAAACCGGTTCGCTCCAGATTCCAAGTGCATTTTTAGCTTTTACACAGAACGTATAGGTTCCGGGATTTAAATTGTTATAATGATAGCTGCCAGTTGGTGACTGAAACTCTTTAGACCACTGTTTGTCAAATCCTTCCAGGAAGCATGAGTAGAAAATCTTCTCCTCGTTGATAAATGAAATGGCCCTGAAATGAAAGTTCACGTTGTTTTGGGTGCTTTCCAGAACCAATCTTTTTTCAGGACTTATTGTATCGTTGTCAACTTCAATCCATTGAATGGTAGTAATTGGGGCAGGGACTTCTGTCATCTCGTATTCATATTCGGGCTTGTATAGAGTGAGACCACTATTCGTTCCGAACCAGATATGATTCTGATGATCCATGAAGCCGGCATCCCTGTTAAGGTCCTGCCCCAGGATCCCTTCAGCTTTCGTGAAATGATCCAGTTTCTCACCATTCCATCTGATGACTCCATTATCTGTTCCAAACCACAGATTGCCAAGATGATCTTCCAGGATCAAGTAAATCGGCCGGTTTATTGTTAAGCCGTTACTATCGTATTGGACCAGATCTCCTTCTGCTATAATATATAAACCATCATTTGTTCCAACCCAGCGACGCTCTCTGGAGTCGGTCAGGAAAGCAAACACATTGTTTCCATTCAGATTTGCAGGTGATTGGATAAGGATTGATTCTCTCTCTCTTTTCGCCAGAATTCCGCTGTTGATGGTTGCCACGTAGAGCGTCGTATCATCCCCAGCAAAAAGTTTCCGGATTCGGGAATTTCGAATTTTTGGTGTTGAAACCGGGATAAACTTGTCCTCTGATGATAATGCAAATATCTGTTTACCATTTGCGGCATAAATGTTTCCATCTGGGATGACAACTACGGAGACCATGTCGCCCTTTATTCCTTCGGGTTTTCGATACCATTTCACCCGTCTTTTTTGATCAATCCGGGCAATCCCTAATTTAGAACCCGATAGCCAGATATTTCCCTTTTGATCATAGTCAAGATCCTGAATCCTGATCTCATAATTTGGCATCTCATCTGAAGGATTGAAATTCAACGTCTCAAAACTTTTCCCGTCATAAAAGGTGATGCCGCCAAGATGACCAAAAATATAGGATCCGGGTGCGTATTCCAGGGCAGAGGCTACTTCATTATCAAGAAGTCCCTCTATGGCCGTAAAGCTTGAAAAACGAAAAGATGGAATCTTGTTAACACCCCGAAAACTGGTGAGCCAGGTATTTTTTTCGCGATCAATAAGTACTGAAGTCGCTCCGTCAGAGATCAATCCATTATCTCTGTCCATGCGTTCGAAGGAATCAGCACAGGAAGGCGCTAAATAGTAAAGGTCATATGGATTTCCAAAGAATAATCCATTATTCTCATCAGGGTAGATAAATGAGTTGGATGTTACTTTATAGATAGCTAGATCAAATCCTTCGGTGATCATTGTGAAAGCGGAGTCTGACAACGTGCCCAGCCATCCATTACCCATTAAGTATATCTTCTGGTTTCCAGCTGTTGTTTCCGAATTTCGTGCCAGCGCCAAAGCAAGAATCTCCTGAGAACCAGTAGGCAACAAAGCATTCAACTCATTCGAGACATGACCACCTCGAAGAACTGATAATCCCATTTTTGTTCCGATAAATATCTGATCTCCAAGAGCGACAATGCTTCTGATTTTATTGCTGATAAGTCCCTCTTTTTCACCATAATGTACCCATTGTTTATTCCGGCTGACGAATATCCCGTCTTTTTGGGTTCCTAGGGCTAAAATAGGCACATCGTCCTGATAGAAAACATCAAAAGCACTAATAATAACTGGGTGAGTCTTCCCGGTTTTACAATCGAACTTATGCCACTCTTCTCCTGAAAACCAGAAAGCAGTTGGCTCACTTTGAAGAGGAACAGCCCATAATTTTCCTCTTTCATCAGTCATGATAAAAGCGAAACTTGGAGATATCTGATTAGCAGATGGATTATAGTGTGTCCAATTTACTCCATCATAAGAGGAGATCCCATAACGGGTGGCAAACCAAAGCAGACCTGATGTGTCTTGAGTAATATCAAATACCATGTTGCTTGGAAGACCGTCTGCTTCAGAATAGCTCCGGGTAAAATAGCGCTGGGAAAACAGATTCCCCTCTATTCCGAAAAAAAGAAAAAAAACTAAAATCCAACTTCGTATCAAACGATTGATCAGCAAAATATATCTTTCAGGAGTTCACTTAGTTTAACGTCTGTAAAACTACAAAAATTAGAAATAGCTTGATTTTTATTTTCTGTTTCGCTTTCGGAACAAGTTCATGTATAATGAAATAGAGAGGGCAAGGAAAAATAGTCCCACCGTCATGGCATCCACCCATTGTTCATTCGAAGTTAATCCGGTCAGGCGGTGGATCAGATAGGTAATGT
>JACNKI010000204.1 GCA_014382125.1 Bacteroidota bacterium
CGGAACTATAGTCAGTGCGATTCGTTGCTGCTGGGTGACAAATGTGGGGCGCATACCTTCCCATACATCCAGGCAGAAAACAAATCTTCTATCGTGGAGCATGAAGCGACAACTTCAAAAATATCCGAGGATCAGCTCTTCTACTGCCAGCAGCGTGGTATTGATATGGAGAGTGCAGTAGGACTGATTGTAAACGGCTATGCAAAAGATGTATTGAAAAAGCTTCCAATGGAATTTGCCGTGGAAGCACAAAAACTGCTCTCCATCAGTTTAGAGGGGAGTGTTGGATAACCCCATCCCTTTCTCCCCCTCTCCTCAAGGAGAGGGGGTTGGGGGGAGAGGTCATAAAAAATAGATCTATGCTACTAAAAATAACCAACCTTCACGCCGCCATCAACGGGAAAGAGATCCTGAAAGGGATCAACCTGGATGTCAACAAAGGAGAAGTCCATGCCATCATGGGGCCGAATGGAACCGGAAAATCGACACTGGCTGCTGTCATTGCCGGCAGAGATCTCTTTGATGTCACGCAGGGAGAGATCCTTTACAAAAGAAAGAACCTGATGAATCTTTCTGTAGAAGAACGTGCCCGGGAAGGAATCTTCATCGGATTCCAGTATCCCGTTGAGATACCCGGAGTAAGTATCACCAACTTCATGCGTACGGCCGTAAATGAGATCCGTGCATACAAAGGACTGGATCCGCTTCCGGCCGGGGAGTTCCTCAAAATGATGGAAAAGAAGAAGAAATTGGTTGAGATCACCTCCGACCTGACCAACAGGAGTGTGAACGAAGGATTCTCGGGAGGAGAGAAGAAACGGAATGAGATATTCCAGATGGCCATGCTGGAACCAACTCTGGCAATCCTTGATGAAACCGATTCGGGATTGGATATCGATGCGTTACGTGTGGTAGCCAATGGTGTGAACAAATTACGGACACCAGAGAATGCTTTCGTAGTGATCACACACTATCAGCGGTTGCTGGAATATATTATCCCCGATTTTGTACATATACTGTATGAAGGCAGGATCGTGAAGTCGGGAGGCAAAGAGCTGGCAATAGAGCTGGAAGAGAAGGGCTATGACTGGATCAAACAGCAATTGTAATGGACTCAGTTACACCATACCGAATCACCCCTGAACGGTTGCTGGATCTCTTTGAGAAGAATCGTAGCGAACTGTTTGCCAATGATCCTCCGGACGTTCATGCCAGGCGTGAAAAAGCGCTGGAGTCGTTTCAGAAAAAAGGATTTCCGGATAAAAAACTGGAAGATTGGCGAAATACCGATCTCTCCGAAAGTCTCAACCGGGAATACGACTATCCATTGCATCGGACAGAAGAAGATGACCAGCACAAAGTCTTTCGCTGCAACATCCCCCATCTGGATACGGCTGTCATCGGACAACTGAACGGCTGGTTTGTCTCCAAAGATGTCCCCCTGATCGAACTGGGAAACGGCATCATCATCGGCAGCCTGGCGGAAGCCATGAATAAGTATCCCGGCCTGGTGGAAAAGCATCTGGGAAATTATGCATCTGTTGAACAAAGCAGTTTCACAGCACTTAACACAGCCTTCGCCACTGACGGAACCTTTATTTATATCCCTGATGGGGTGAAAAGTGATAAGCCTGTCCAGCTGGTGAATGTGATCCAGCACCGGGAGAATATCTTCATCCAATCACGGAACCTGATTGTTCTGGGGAAAAACGCACAGTTAACTGTGGTTCATTGTGACGACTCATACGACCATCAACCATCCTTTTCAAATGTGGTTACAGAGATCGTGCTGGATGAGGGAGCTTTTCTTGACCACTACAAGTTGCAAAACCTGAATAACGACTCAACCCTGATCAGCTCTACCTGGTTTCACCTGGGGAAAAATGCCAGTCTGGAGTCACACTTTATCACGCTCAACGGAGGGATGCTTCGAAATAACACCTTTGTGAAATTCAATGGTTCCTTCGGCAATGCAAATGTATATGGTCTCTACCTGATGGACAGACAGCAGCATATCGACAACAACATTTTTGTCGACCATGCCTCGCCCGATTGCATGAGCAATGAGCTATTCAAAGGGGTGTTGGATGAACATGCAAGCGGCGTATTTAACGGGCATGTTCTGGTAGAACGGGATGCACAGCGTACAAATGCTTACCAGAATAACCGGAACATCCTGCTCACCGATTCTGCGAAGATCAATTCCAAACCCTTCCTCGAGATCTACAACGACGATGTAAAATGTTCACACGGATCCTCCACCGGACAACTGGATCCACAGGCAATGTTCTACCTGCAACAGCGCGGGATTGGAGAAGAAAATGCCAGGATGCTGCTGATGTATGCATTCGCTGATGAGATCGTAAACAAGATCGCCATCGAACCATTGCAACACCGGATTGAAGATATGGTGAAGAAACGGTTGCAGGGAGAATTGCAGATTTGTGAGCAGTGTGTATTGCATTGCAGTACTCCTGAACATCCTGCGGAGTTTAAAATAGACGTGAGTAAAATATAATTGGTGAACTAGTAATCTGGTGAACTGGTGAGTTGAAGAAATTGTAAATCGTAAATCCTTTTCCACATGTTTCCCATAGAAAAAATCCGCTCAGAATTTCCAATCCTGAAGACCAAGGTTTACAACAAGCCTTATGTCTACTTCGATAATGCCGCCACCACCCAAAAGCCGATGCAGGTCATCCGGGCGATCACAGATTATTACGAGAAAGAGAACTGCAACATCCACCGGGGAATGCATTACCTCAGTGTTAAAGCGACTGAAGCGTATGAAGAGTCCCGTAGCGTGGTACGCGATTTTATTAACGCAGATAAATCCAGTGAAATCATCTTTACACGTGGAACCACTGAATCGATCAACCTGGTTGCAGATTCATTCGGCAAGAAATTTATTTCAGAAGGCGATGAGGTGATCATCTCGGTGATGGAGCATCACTCCAATTTCGTTCCCTGGCAACAGATGTGTCTGGAACGGAAAGCGAAGTTGAAGTTTATCCCACTACTCGAAGACGGCTCGCTCGACATGAAAGCTTTCCGGGAGATGATCACAGAGAAAACCCGCCTGGTGGCTGTCAGCCATATCTCCAATGTGCTTGGAACGGTCAATCCCATGAAGGAGATCATTGTACATGCTCACCAGAGTGACATCCCGGTATTGATCGACGGAGCGCAGGCAGTAGCTCACCTGACAGTGGATGTTCAGGATCTCGACGCCGACTTTTACTGTTTCAGCGGACACAAGATGTATGCTCCGATGGGAATCGGGATTCTCTATGGAAAAGAGAAGTGGCTTGAGGAACTGCCTCCTTACCAGATGGGTGGGGAGATGATCAAAGATGTCTACTTCGATCACACGGTTTTTAATGAACTTCCCTTTAAGTTTGAAGCAGGAACGCCCAATGTAGAAGGTGTCATGGGGCTGAGGGCAGCGATCAACTACATGAATGATCTTGGTATGGATAAGATCGGAGCCTGGCAACATGAACTGCTCCTCTATGCCACCTCGAAACTCAATGAAATAGAAGGGATTAAAATCTTTGGCACCACAGCAAACAAAATATGCCTGATCTCCTTCCTCATCCACAACATCCATCCGTATGACGCCGGATTGATCATTGATAAAATGGGGATTGCTGTTCGCACCGGCCATCACTGCGCCGAACCGTTGATGGAATACCTCAATATTCCCGGAACTATCAGAGCATCTTTTACTTTTTACAACACAAAAGAGGAAATCGACCGGCTGGTTGTTGCCATTGAAAAGGCAAAGGAAATGCTTTTCTAATTACGATTTACGATCTTAGATTTTAGATTGGATTTTGGATTGACGATTGTCGATTTGATTATAGGTTCTGAAAAAAATTGTTAATCTACATTCCAAAATCATCAATGCAATCGTTATGCATAAATCTGCAATCGAAAATTTTTCTATTTCAACATATAACCTTTTTCCCTATTTCCTGATTAATGTCCAAACAAAAATCAGGAAAGATGAAAAAAGACGATTTGCAACTGGTCCCGGAAGAGGTGATCTTGAGCAAGATATACCTGATTCGCAAAACAAAAGTTATGCTTGACACAGATTTAGGAGTCCTTTATGGGGTTGAAACGAAGCAGTTAAAGCGTGCAGTTCGGAGACAGGAAAAGCGATTTCCCCCGGACTTTATGTTCGAGCTAACACGAACTGAATTTGAAAACTTGAGGCGCCAATTTGGCACCTCAAGTTGGGGCGGTGCTCGGTATTCTCCAATGGCATTTACAGAACAAGGGGTTGCCATGCTATCCAGTGTATTGAATAGCGAAAGGGCAATCCATGTGAACATCCAAATTATACGAATCTTTACTCGAATGCGGGAAATGCCCCTTGCAAACAAAGATATCGTTGAAAAGCTCAAGCACATAGAGCAAAAGCTTGCCAATCATAATGACAAGATCTTACTTGTTTTTGAATACCTCAAACAACGTGAACAAGCTAAGCAGGATGAGGTTGAATTCGATGAGCGCGAGCAGATAGGATTTAAACGTAGTAATGAAACTAAAGAGGTTTGATCCACAATTCAATCTACAATCGTAAATCGTCAACCATAAATCGATTGTTTTTCCCGACCTTTGATTGATGAGCCGAAAAAATCCTGCCCTCTACCAAATAAACACCCGGGCATTCCTTTCTGAAATAAGCCGGAAAATAAGTCGTATCGCTACCCTTGACGATATTCCGGACTCAGACCTGGAACAGTGGGCGAAATTCGGTTTCGACTGGATCTATATGTTAAGTGTTTGGCAGACTGGTGAGGCCGGAAGACGGATCTCGCAGGAGAATCCGGTTTGGAGAAAGGAATATGAAGAGACCCTCCCTGACCTTCAGGAGGAAGACATTGCCGGTTCCGGATTTGCTATAACCGGCTATACGGTATCTGACAGGATAGGAGGTGAGGAGGCGCTGTTACGGTTCCGGAAACGACTGGCCAGTCATGATATGAAGCTGATGCTCGACTTCGTGCCCAACCACACGGCTCCCGACCATCCCTGGACAGACAGCCATCCCGGCTTTTTTATTCACGGAACGGAAGAAGATCTGAAACGCACACCTGATCATTACACCCGGATCAAACGAAAACACGATAAACGGATCCTGGCCTATGGACGGGATCCCTACTACCCGGGATGGCCTGACACACTGCAGTTGAATTACGGCAATCCTCATCTCCAAAAAGCGATGTCGGATGAACTTGCAAACATCGCATCAAAATGCGATGGCGTGCGGTGCGATATGGCAATGTTGCTACTTCCGGATGTGTTTCAGAAGACCTGGAAGATGGAGGCTGAGCCGTTCTGGCCTGAAGCGATCCGGTTGGTGAAGGAGCAATATCCTGATTTCATCCTGATGGGAGAAGTCTATTGGGATATGGAATGGGTGATGCAGCAACAGGGATTCGATTATACTTATGACAAACGATTATATGACAGATTGTTGGAACGTGAATCCGGACCTGTAAGGGAGCACCTGGTGGCAAACCTGAACTATCAGGAAAAACTGGCCCGCTTTCTGGAAAACCACGATGAACAACGGATCGCATCCATTCTGACTTGGGAAACTCATCAGGCCGCATCGATCATTACCTTTCTGACACCGGGACTGAAATTTTTTCACCGGGGTGAGATGCAGGGATGGAAGAAGAAAATCACAGCTCACCTCGGACGAGGACCTGAAGAGATTTCAGATCCCAGGATATCGGGGTTCTACCTAAAACTCTTAGAGATTGTCAACTGTCCTGAAATTCATGTAGGGGAGTGGAACCTTCTCACTTGCCACCCGGCATGGGATGGAAACCAGACACATGAAAACTTCATTGCATTTAGCTGGAAATACCTGGAGAGTTTCATCCTGGTTGTTGTCAACTATGCTGATTGTCAGGGACAGTGCCTGGTCAAAGTTCCTTTCTCTGAATTGAAGGACCTAACCTGGAGATTCCACGACATCTTATCCGATTCAACCTATGAGCATGATGATAATGACCTGGTAAACCGCGGTCTCTTCCTCGATATGGCTGCATGGGGATACCACGTATTTGACGTAAGACGTGAAACGTGAATCGTGAAACGGATTTAACAATCGAACAATCCAGACATCTGGCATCCGGCATCCGGCATCCAAAAAACCGTATCTTTGCCCGGAAAATTCAACCTCAATGACCATTCCTGAAATAGAAGCTGAAATCGTCTCTGAATTTTCTCTGTTCGAAGACTGGATGGATAAATATAACTACATCATTGATCTGGGAAAAAGCCTTCCCCTGATCGATCCAAAATACAAAACCGAGCAATATCTCATCTCCGGATGCCAGTCACAAGTTTGGCTTCATGCTGCTTACAAGGATAGGAAGGTGTTTTATCGGGCCGACAGTGACGCAATCATCACCAAAGGAATCGCCAACCTGCTGATCCGGGTGATGTCGGACCATTCTCCGGATGAGATCATTCACGCAGATCTCTCTTTTCTGGATGAAATTGGTCTTCGGGAACACCTCTCACCCACCCGTTCCAACGGCCTCAACTCCATGATCAAACAGATGAAACTCTATGCGGTGGTGTTTAAAACGAAATATGAGTGAAGGATCTAGTTACCCGGCTGCTCCGGCATGATGATCCATGCGATGATGTAAGCCAGCAACCCCATTCCGCCGGCGAAGAAAAATACCGCCCACACCACGCGGAGTAACACGGGATCTACATTCAGGTAATCACCAAGTCCACCACATACACCTGCAAGAACCCTGTCTTTGGTTGAACGGTATAGTTTTTTAACTGTTTCAGTCATTGGCCTCATTGATTTAAATTCCTTGGACGAAGATAGAAAATTTTTATTATCCATATCATCCGTGTTCAAAAATATCAAAGATGAATTGTGTAATTTTACAGAAAATAGAA
>JACNKI010000224.1 GCA_014382125.1 Bacteroidota bacterium
AGGCAAATATCAACAGAATGAGAGAGAGCTGAACCAGAGATCGACTGTAGTGAATGTATATGTGTTTCATATAGGTTGCGTGAATAAAGCCGGACAAAGGTAGATTATTTTCAAGAATCGGGAAAATTCAATCCATATTCTGTCTAAATAATCTGTAAAAATAGCGATAAATTACCAGAAATGGGGGTTTATGTTGAGCAGGTTTTAATCAATGATCTTTCCGAGTAATGTGGCCGAAGTACACTGATGGATCTTTACCCGAACATAATCACCTGGTTTACTTCTTTTTTTTGGGAATACAACTACTTTATTTTGTGAGTTCCTTCCCATGAATTGATCCCCCGAGCGTTTGGATTCTCCTTCAACAAGTACCTCGAAAACCTGATGAAGATCCTCTGAATTTCGTTGATAAGAGAGTTTCTGCTGCAGGTCGATCACCTCTTTCAAACGTCGCTCTTTTACCTCCTGCGGGATGTTGTCATCCAGGGTCTCTGCTGCCAGTGTTTGCGGTCGTTCTGAATAGTTGAACATGAATGCATAATCAAACCCGATCCACTCCATCAATGATAAGGTCTCCCGGTGGTCCTCTTCGGCTTCATTACAAAATCCGGTGATGATATCGGTGGAAATTGCGCATCCGGGAATGATCCGCCGGATTGCATCCACCCGCTCCATGTATTGTTCGCGGGAATATTTCCGGTTCATCAACTCCAGCACACGGCTGCTTCCTGATTGAACCGGAAGATGGATCGATTTACAGATGTTCGGATGAGCTGCAATGGCCTCCAACAGTTCATCAGAGATATCTTTGGGGTGGGATGTGGCAAACCGGATGCGCAACAGGGAATCAATTCTCGCAATCCGGATAAGTAGTTTTGCAAAGTTCACCTCTTCCTCCTCCTCCGTCCAGCGATACGAGTTGACATTCTGGCCCAACAGGGTGATTTCCCTGTAACCCCGGGAAAACAGGTCTTGAGCCTCATGAATTATAGAACCTGTTTCCCGGCTACGCTCCCGGCCGCGGGTGGAGGGAACCACGCAATAGGAGCAGTAGTTCTCACATCCCCGCATGATGGAGATGAAAGCGGAGATCCCATTGCTGCCTAATCTGACAGGTGTGATGTCGGCATAGGTCTCTTCCATCGACAACAACGTATTCACCCCGGGCTGACCCGATTCAACTTGCTCCAGTAACCGGGGGAGATCTCTGTATGAATCAGGACCTGAAATCACATCCAGTAATTGCTCTTCTTCCAGTAACACGGTTTTTATACGGTCGGCCATACAACCCAGCAGACCAATGATCAGTGCCGGATTCCTCTTTTTATAAGAACGGAATTGTTGCAACCGTTTTTTTACACGCTGTTCAGCGTTATCACGAATGGAACATGTATTGATGAAAATGATGTCCGCTTGCGTAATCTCCTCTGTGGAGAAATAACCTTTATCGAATAATATGGATGCAACGATCTCACTATCAGAAAAATTCATCTGACAACCATAGGTCTCCATATAGATTTTTTTACTTTCCACGGTCAAAACATATAACCTTTTGAGGTTGAACCCGATTAATAGGAAAAAAGAGGTGCAAAGGTACGGATTAACTTTATTGTCTTACTTTTGTAGCCTGATTTGGAGTTCAAAACAGATAGAAAGATGACGAAAAACCTTGTGATAGTTGAGTCTCCCGCAAAAGCCAAAACGATAGAAGGATTTTTGGGAAAGGAGTACCAGGTGAAGTCCTGTTTCGGACATGTGATGGATTTGTCGAAAAAGGATTTAGGTGTAGATATTAATAATGACTTTGTTCCAAAATATATCATATCCCCTGAAAAAAAGAAGATTGTAGCAGATCTGAAAAAAAAGGCGAAATCATCAGAGCTTGTCTGGCTCGCTTCTGATGAAGACCGGGAGGGAGAGGCCATTGCCTATCACCTGATGGATGCACTGGAGATAGAGGATTTGAAAGTTCGGCGGATCGTTTTTCATGAAATCACCAAAACAGCCATCCTGGAAGCCATTGAACACCCGAGAAACATTGACAGGAACCTTGTCAACGCTCAGCAGGCGAGGCGTGTCCTTGACCGGCTCGTTGGTTTTGAACTTTCCCCATTGCTTTGGAAAAAGATCAAGCCGGCTCTTTCAGCCGGACGAGTGCAGTCGGTGGCTGTTCGATTGATTGTGGAAAGGGAAGAAGAGATAAAGAACTTTAATGTGGTTTCATCATACCGTATTGCAGGTGATTTTATCGTTGACCATGAATCAAAAAGTATCGTGTTGCAAGCGGAACTAAACAAACGATTTAAGACGCAGAAAGAGGCTGAAGAATTCCTTGAGACGTGTAAAGGAGCTGAATTTCAGATTGAGGATATTGAGACGAAACCTGCCAGGAAATCTCCGGCACCTCCTTTTACTACTTCAACACTTCAGCAGGAAGCATCGAGAAAGCTAGGCTTTTCTGTCGCCAATACAATGCGAATTGCGCAAGATCTCTATGAATCGGGAAAGATAACTTACATGCGTACCGATTCCCTGAATATTTCCAACCTCGCAATCGGGATGGCTAAAAAAGAGATCACCGATACGTTTGGACAGAATTATGTAAAAACCCGTAAATATACCACGCGTTCCAAGGGTGCTCAGGAGGCACATGAAGCGATCAGGCCGACTTATATGAATGTCCGGTCAGTGGAGGGCGATAAATCACATAAAAGGTTGTATGATCTGATCTGGAAACGGACGATCGCATCTCAAATGGCTGCCGCTATCCTTGAGAAAACGACTGCAACCATTGGTATCACAACTGCCGGCGAGAAATTCATAGCCAGGGGAGAGTTGATAAAGTTTGATGGTTTTCTGAAAGTGTACCTGGAATCGACGGATGAGGAAAATGGAAATGGCGAAGAAAGAATGCTTCCTCCTTTGACAAAAGGAGATTTTCTCTCCATGAAGCAGATACAGGCACAACAGAAGTTCTCCCTGCTACCGGCCCGCTATACGGAGGCAATGCTGGTTAAAAAGCTGGAGGAACTTGGTATCGGACGTCCCTCCACGTATGCACCAACGATCTCTACAATTCAACGTAGAGAATATGTTGTGAAGGAAGACAGGCATGGTGTGGACCGGGACTTTATCATCCTGACATTAAAAGGAGATGCCATTTCCCGGGATGACAGGACCGAGAAAGTGGGCTCTGAAAAAGCAAAACTCTTCCCTACAGATATCGGAGCACTGGTTAACCAGTTTCTGTTAGACCATTTCAAAAACATCCTTGATTACAATTTTACAGCTACGGTTGAGGAGGAGTTTGACGAGATCGCAGAAGGCAAACTGGTTTGGAATGCCATGATCAAAGATTTTTATGGCCCGTTCCACAAGCAGATAGAACAAACACTGGAAGGAACGAAGAAATTCAGCGGCGAGAAATTGCTTGGAACAGATCCCCAAACCGGGATAAATATTTTTGTTAAGATCGGACGATATGGCCCCATGGTACAGATGGGAGATTCTGACATGGAGAACAAACCCCGGTTTGCCGCGCTGAAAAAAGGACAGAGCATGGAAACAATCACGCTCGATGAAGCAATGGACCTCTTCAAATTACCACGAGACCTGGGGATATTCGAAGATTCAGAGGTGATTGTGGCTGCAGGAAGATTTGGCCCATACATTCGTCATGACTCCCAGTTCTTTTCGCTAATGAAAACAGATGATCCCTTAGCAATCACCATGGAACGAGCTCAGGAGATCATGGCTGTCAAGAGAAAACTGGATAAAGAGAGGATCATCATGGAGTTCTCAGAGGAGAAGAACCTGAAGATCCTGAAGGGCAAATATGGACCATATATCTCCTTTAACAAACTGAATTATAAAATTCCAAAGGGAAAAAAAGCTGACGAATTGACTCTGGAGGAGTGCCGGAAGATTGTCACTGACACCAAACCTACCAAATCAAGCAAATCACGGAAATCCAAATAGACAAAATCCATTGACTCATGGAAGAGTTTTTTGATCCTGTTGACCTGAATGAAAGTTTTCTTTCCAGCGAGGAAGAAGGGCATCGCCGTATTGGCGACCTCATCAGGGCATTTGCAGAGCCCGGGGCAATCCCGGATTTAGAGAATTGTGATCTGGCAATTATTGGAGCCCCGGAAGAGCGTAACGCAGTGAATAACGAAGGTTGCGCTACAGGTGCAGATTTTATCCGTAAATACCTTTATCAGCTTTTTCCAGGCTCGTTTGTTCCACGGATCATTGATCTTGGAAACCTGAAACGGGGCCACACGCCAAAAGACACCTATTTTGCACTTACAGGAATCATAACAGAGCTATTAAACGCCAATGTGATACCGATCATTCTTGGGGGAAGCCAGGATCTGACCTATGCTAACTACCAGGCATATCAAAGCCTCGGACAAATCATCAACATCGTCAGTATTGACAATATGTTTGATCTCGGCAAATCAGAAGGAGAGCTCAACTCGCAATCATGGTTGAGCAGCATTATCCTCCACCAGCCGAATTACCTTTTTAACTTTGCCAACATCGGATACCAGACATACTTCATCGATCAGGAAGCTCTGAAACTTATGAGCAACCTCTTTTTCGACACGTACCGGTTAGGGATTGTCAGACAGGATCTCGAAGAGGTAGAGCCGATTGTCCGGAATGCGGATGCCCTGAGTTTCGATGTCTCCTCGATCAGATGTTCTGATGCACCCGGGAACAGGAATACCACCCCAAACGGATTCTATGGCGAAGAAGCCTGTCAGATCATCCGGTATGCCGGGTTGAGCGACAAGTTGACATCGCTTGGCTTTTATGAGTACAATCCGAAATTTGACCACGATGGCCAAACGGCTCACCTGATTGCTCAGATGATCTGGTATTTCATGGAGGGATACTACAGCCGGCCGAATGATTTCCCCTTCCGGGATGAAGATGATTACCTCAAGTACCATGTAACCATCAGTGATCACAAGCAGGATATCACATTTTACAAGAGCAAAAAAACGGATCGCTGGTGGATGGAAATCCCACTCCCTGCTGAGCAACGGATCAAATACGAACGGCACTATCTCGTGCCCTGTTCATACAAAGATTACCAGCAAGCTACCAAAGAAGAGATCCCCGACCGCTGGTGGATGGTATACCAAAAACTTATGTGAGCCTGTCTGGATTTGCACTCAGATAGCTCTTCCATCCCGAAAACTTCTTGTCATTTCCGGTGTTCCCCTTTTGAAAATAGTGACAGACAGCTACAGCAAGTCCGTCGCTGGCATCGAGTTGTTCGGGGGCCTCTTTCAACGAGAGGATATTCTGTAGCATGGCAGCAACCTGCTCTTTAGAAGCGCTTCCTTTGCCGGTGATCGATTGCTTGATTTTGCGTGGAGAGTATTCGAAAATTGGGACTGACCGGGATAAAGCTGCTGCCATCGTCACCCCTTGTGCCCGACCGAGCTTTAACATGGATTGAATATTTTTTCCAAAAAAGGGAGCTTCGATCGCCAGTTCGTCAGGCTTGAACTCCTGGATCAGAGAAATCGTTTTTTCAAAAATATGCTTCAGCTTTAACGGATGATCATCGGTTTTCACTAATTTTAAAACCCCAAGTGTAACCAGATCCAAGTTACTTCCGTAAACCTTTACGATTCCGTAACCCATGATATTGGTTCCGGGATCAATGCCTAATATGATTCGTTCAATGGCCATTACATTTATGAAAAACCAAACAAAAATAGGGAAAACATACAACTTAATCATCCAGCTGGCTATCCTGGTATTGGCATATTGGTTTATTTATGATCAAATCTTTGGTAAAAAGAACCTGCCTCGGATTCTTCAGGAATTACGGGAAGATCTCTCCAAACCTGATGTTATCTGGTTGATGTGCCTTGTGGTGTTCATGATGTTTGTGAACTGGGCCATTGAAACAATCAAATGGCGATACCTGATGGCCAAGATTGAACGGATCGGATTTTGGCGATCTTACCAGGCCGTGCTAACAGGAGTTACGGTCAGCTCATTTACACCTAACCGGATCGGTGAATATTTTGGCCGTGTCTTTATCCTGAATACCGGTAGCCGGATCGAAGGGATCCTGATAACTATCCTCGGGAGCATGAGCCAGTTATTGATCACGATCTTCACCGGAAGTCTTGCTATGTTAGCATTTATTCCGCTCTTCATGGCCCATTACTGGAGTTATAACGGCTATCTTTTATACGCTATCGGAGCTGTCGTAATCGGCTTCAATGCACTCTTACTGGGTTTCTACCTGAACGTCTCCTTCCTCTCCACGTTTAAGGAAAAGATCCTCCGAAACGGATTGAAACGGGTCAGAAAATTCTTCAGGATATTCGCTTTTTACCACAACAAAGAGTTGTTGAGTGTTTTGTTATACAGTTTTTTACGTTACATGGTTTTTTCAACCCAGTTTTTCCTGCTGTTGCGGATTTTTTCCATACCGATCCCATACCTGGACGCCCTCATGCTGATCTCCCTGATCTATTTTGTGATGGCGGTCATCCCAACGATTGCACTCACTGAATTGGGAATCAGGGGGTCGGTAGCTCTCTATTTCTTCGGGGTCTATTTTTCTAACCAACAGGTTATGAGCGAAACGATGAACTTAGGTATTCTGGCTGCCAGCACCCTGCTATGGGCCATCAATCTGGGGATTCCTGCACTGGTGGGGAGTGTTTTTGTATTTCACCTGAAATTTTTCCGGAAAAAGGTGAACAATTATCATTCATGATGGCGCTGGTGATCATCGGCGGTACAATGATCCTTCTGGCCATACTCTATGCTTTCATCCTGATATTGGCCATGTCGGGTATTGTTCGGCTGCAAATCCCCGCAGCCGGGACGCATACTCCTTCAATTTTTACCAGCATCATCATCCCCGTGCGAAATGAGGAAGATACCATCACCGAATGCCTGAAATCGATCATTCATCAAACGATATCGCCAAAACAATTTGAAGTGATCATCAGCGATGATTTCTCAGAAGATAAGACGGTGGCTGTTATTCGTAGTTTTATTGCAGAATGGCCTCAGTACAACTGGGTCATCATCAGTGGAGATGAAGGGAAAATTGCTCAGTCAGGGAAGAAAGGAGCGATTAACCATGCGATCCTGCGAGCGCAGGGAGCCCTTGTGATAACTACGGATGCTGACACGTATCGAGGTGAACAATGGCTCTCTTCTATCATGACGTACTACAAGGAAACAGGAGCTAAAATGATCCTGGGGCCGGTGGCATTCGACCAGGAACAAACGCTCTTTCAGAAGCTGCAATCGTTGGAGTTTCTTGGCATAATGGGAGTTACTGCCGGTCTGGCAAACCAGGGAATGGCAGTCATGTGCAACGGCGCTAATCTGGGGTATGAGAAAGAGGTATTTCATCAGGCAGGTGGATTTGGAGAGAATAAGCGGTTTGCTTCCGGCGACGACCAGTTTTTACTTTGGACAATCAAAAAGAAATATGATAACAGGTCGATCAGGTTTCTGCTGGATCAGGATGCCATTGTCACAACTCCCGGTGCAGACAATCTACGGACTTTCTTCATGCAGCGACTCCGCTGGGTATCCAAGAGCCGGGGGTATCGTGATGGGTTTGTCCTCTTTACGGGTGTGGTCACATATCTATTTCAGGCAGCGCTCCTGGCCGGGTTTTTCCTGGGATTTCTTTCACCAATATTTCTCTATCTCTCTGTTGGATTACTCCTTTTTAAGATCCTTGTTGATTTTCCACTTGTATTTTTTATGGGTCGCTTTTTCAGAAAACAACGACTCTGGCCATGGTATATTCCGGCACAGATCTTTCAAATCCTCTATGTAACTTTAACAGCCCCCCTTGCATTCATAATTCCGGTGAAGTGGAAGGGGCGGAAAATTTAATCAACGTTTGGTATATGATTTACCAGGAATTCAGCCTGAGCTAAATCGGATGGATGGGTAATCTTGATGTTGATGGTATCTCCGTCAACAAGGTGTACTGTCTCACCCATTGCTTCGATTACTGTTGCATCATCGGTGAAACCGGAGTCGAAATCTTGCTGGTAAGCCTTTTTAATCAATGGGATCTTGAAGACTTGTGGTGTTTGAACAAGCCGGTAGTGAGCCCGGTCAATCGGCCGGCTCTCAGCCTCTTCCAGAATCCTCATCGATTCAGAGACCGGCACCACAGGTATTGCGTTTCCAAATGTTGTGGCAGTATCGAATGTCCGGCTGATCAACGTTTGCGACAGGAGAGGGCGGGCACCGTCGTGAATGGCAACCAGGCCATCCTGATTCAAGGCTTCCAGGCCATTCTTTACAGACTGGAAACGAGTTTCTCCACCAGCCATGACTGTGTGAGGAATAGAGCAATTGTACTGTTCAACGATCTCTTCCCATCGGAGAAAAAAAGTTTCAGGCAGCACCAGAACCAGCTGAATATCAGGATCAAACTGCGTAAAGGCTTCGAGAGAGTAGAGTAAAAATGGTTTCTTTGCAAGTAAAAGAAACTGCTTGGGGGTTTTTGATTTCATGCGGGTTCCGCTCCCGCCTGCTACAATAATAGCTGAATTCATCAGATGATCAGCATAGGATAGCCGTATGTAAAAAACTTATACTTCTTTTTTATGGCTTCCTGGTAGGCTTTCAACAGGAAGTCGTGTCCGGCAAAAGCGGCCACCAGCATCATCATCGGAGTCTGAGGGAGCTGCAGATTGCTTAGCAACGCGTTGGCAATGTTGAATTCATACGGAGGAAAGATGAATCTATTGGTCCACCCCCGATAGGGCTTTAACATACCGGAAATGGTAACAGATGATTCGATTGCTTTCATGGTGGTTGTACCGATAGCGACCACCTTCTTTTTATTTGCTTTTGCCCGACTGACAATTTCAGCGGTCTCCGGCTCAATGATGATCTCTTCACTATCCATTTTATGCTTTGACAGATCCTCTACTTCGATAGCACGGAAGTTTCCCAATCCAACGTGCAACGTGACCTCAGCAAAAGATATCCCCTGTAACTCCATACGCTTCATGATCTCCCGGCTGAAATGAAGTCCGGCTGTAGGTGCTGCTACAGCGCCTTCATGCTTGGCATAAATGGTTTGATACCTGATTTCATCTTCTTCAGTTATCGGCCGGTCGTGAATTTTTGGTAGTGGGGTTTGTCCCAGTCGCTGAATGGTTCGTTTGAACTCGTCGTATGAGCCATCGAATAGGAATCGGATCGTGCGGCCACGGGAAGTGGTATTGTCAATTACCTCGGCAACCAGGGAACATTCTTCTCCAAAATATAGTTTATTTCCGATCCTGATTTTACGGGCTGGATCAACCAAAACATCCCACAAGCGGGAGTCTTTGTTCAACTCACGAAGCAGGAATACTTCAATTTTGGCTCCGGTTTTCTCCTTTTCACCAAAAAGACGGGCAGGAAAGACTTTGGTGTTATTCAGGATAAAAACATCACCATCTCCAAAATAGTCCAGAATATCTTTAAAATGCTTGTGCTCAATGGTCTTGGTTTTTCTGTTCAATACCATCATGGGCACTTCATCTCTCTGCTTAGGGGGGGTGTTGGCAATTAGTTCCGGGGGTAGATGAAAGCGAAATTGTGAAAGTTTCATAGTTGAGTTTTGCCTGTATCGGGGGGTGCAAAGGTAATGTTTTTTTAGCCTTTTGTCAAGGGAACAGGATGACAATCCTACAAAAAACAGATATTGTGTGTCTATTTTATACCTTTGAGGAAACTTCTGTTTTCTATGGATCAACCGGTACAGAAACGAAGTAAACAGATCGGTATCATCTTCAGTGGATCCCTTGCAGGCTTCATGGTGTTGTTGGATAACAACATTGTTAACATCTCTCTCCCCAATATCGCATCCAGTTTCAATATCTCCACATCAACCGTCGTTCAGATCGTGTTGATATACCTGTTGATGCTCTCAAGTTCAATGATCATTTTCGGAAAGCTGGCAGACAAATATGGTGTAAAAAAAGTATTCATCAGCGGTTTCATCGTCTTCACAGCCAGCTCTCTGCTTTGCGGATTGGCACCTAACTACCCTCTCTTGCTGTCTGCAAGAGGCCTCCAGGCATTAGGAGGATCTATGCTATTTGCCACAGCTCTTGCCCTGGTTACAAAATTCATTCCGGCCAACAGGAGAGGTTGGGCTTTTGGTATTTTTGCCCCGGTTTCTGCATTGGGGTTGCTGATTGGCAATCCTTTAGGCGGACTGATAACAGGAATGCTGGACTGGCAATGGATTTTCTTTGTCAATATCCCGATAGGGATTTTGGCAATAATCTTTGCCCTCCGTACGATTCCCGCAGATCATCCCCGGGTGGTGTCGAAAAAACGTGTTCGTTTCGATTACGTGGGATCATTTCTGAGCTTTGCAGGCCTGGCCCTGTTGGTTTATTTTCTGAGTAAAGGACGGATGCTGGGCTGGACTTCAACGATGACCTTAACCGGGTTGCTTGTATCAATTCTGTTACTGGTGGCTTTTGTCTTTTGGGAGAAAAGAGTCAAAGAACCTATTCTGGATTTATCGATCTTCCGAAACCGCAGTTTCTCGTTTGCTATTCTGGCATCCATTTTTGGATTTGGACTGATGGCAGGAAGTAATGTGCTGTTGCCTTTTTATCTCATTTATGGACTCAAGATAGACGTAACCCATGCTGGCTTTATCCTGATGACCTTTGCTGTGGTATTCAGTCTGTCAAGCATGGTAACAGGCCGATTATCGGACAGGGTTTCAAAAGTCCGGCTAACAATCCTCGGAATGCTGCTTGCAATAGGAAGTTGCATCGCTTTTGCCCTTCTTCTCCCACAGCTTCACCTTGGGATCTTATTCGGATTTATGATTCTGCTTGGAATATCCTATGCCCTCTTTATTACACCAAACAACAACCAGGTGATGTCGATAGCTCCGGCCGAGAAGCAAGCAATCTCAACGAGTGTATTCAAGTTGAGCACAAACATGGGCCAGATGTTCGGCTTGATTATTATGGAGATGATCTTTTCCCTATCGTTTACTCATCCTTCAGAAGGTTCAGGTTTTACACTGAAATCAGTTCCTGTCGACCAGATGATGTATGGATTTTCATGGGCTTATTTTGCAGGAGCAGGTTTATGTTTTCTGGCTATAATCTTTTTGCTCTTTGTCCGGGAACAGGGAACAACAGTTAAAACGGTCGAAGGAACTGCATTTCTGCATTGAATAGCTCCGTGATATCTTCCTCCGGTTTCAGATAATAGGCATGTAGCCCGGCTTTTCGGGCTCCTTCCACATGCTCAGTGGAGTCGTCAATGAACATCGTATCCGAAGCTTTGATCCCCGCATCTTTGATCACAAATTCAAAGATCTCAGGGAATGGTTTACGCAAACTTATCCGGTGTGAAAAGTATGCGTTGTCAAACAGGTCATTAAAATCACGAAATCCATAGATTCGTTGCAGGTCTGACAGGTAGTATTTGTAATGGATCTCGTTGGTGTTGCTCAATAAAAATAGCCTGTATGTTGATCGCAGTTGCTTCAATAGATCAATTCGTTGTTTTGGGATGTCAAGGAGCAATGCATTCCAGACCGTATCAATATCATCATCAGTTACCCCTTCGTCAACATATTCCTTTAATGTATCCCTGAATTGCTGAGGCGTAATTCTTCCCGTTTCAAATGCTCCGAAAAAATTATCCCTGTCGGTCACCGAATAGGATTTGTCAAACTTTTTCAGTCCCATGTCATAAAACGCTTTTTCGGTCAACGAAATATCGATGTTGCAGATCACCCCTCCAAAGTCGAAGATGATATTTTTGATTGCCATATTCTTGGATTGTATGTAATTTTGCTTCAAAGGTGGGAATTTTCTCTTGAATGAGGGAACAGAAAGCAAAGATTGTTGTATTTTCTAGGGCATTGACTATTTCATCGGTTCGGGGATATACCTGAAATAGGAGGAAAATTCCCGTCTCACATCTTGTTTTTTCCTATATAATTTATTATATTTCGAGCGATAATTTTAAATCCTTGGAAATATGAAAACTCGCTCAATCATTCTGCTTTTCGTTTTTGCACCGTTGGCTGTACTTAGTCAATGGTCAAACAATCCATCACTCAACACCAAAATCATTGATACCACCGGGACCCAGGCAATACCCAAAGTGGCTGTCAATCCAACAAATGGCCAAAGTTATTTCTCCTGGTTTAATAAAACTGAAGCCAACCCGAATTTTGAAATTTATTTACAGCGGTTGGATGCTTCTGGAAATAAATTATGGAATGATGAAGGATTGCTGATCAGTAACCATCCAACCTGGAGCTGGGTTACAGATTACGATATGATTGCTGATTCTGAAGGGGATGCCATTATTGTCACCCAGGATGCCCGAACAGGCTTTAGCGATGTTTTTGCATACAGGATCTCACCGGATGGGACGTTCGAATGGGGAACAGATGGAATCGCACTGACTAATGACAATAATTTTGATCCTTCTCCACAGACTGTTGTCACCACGGATGAAAACATCGTGTTTATGTGGGCCGAAGAACCCGCTGACACGACTGACTTCATTCGTATTAACCTCCAAAAACTATCATTGGATGGTCAGTCTTTATGGACAGGTAATACGGTGATCAGCAAAGACACTATGCATTGCATGATGCCCCAGATGATCGCCACCGAAGATACGGGCGTCATAGTGGTTTGGGTAAATACCCATTCTACCGATACTTCCATGGTGGGGAACTGGCCGAACATGTATCCCATGGCGCAGAAAATAGATAAGGATGGGAAAGTACTCTGGGCAGAGCCCACGGCCCTTGATACTCTTGACAACATGCCCCTGGCATTTTTTGAGGTTGCATTGATCAGCGATGGGAACAATGGATTTTTTGTGGGATGGATGGCATTTCCGGCTGGCCAATATTTAAACGCTTACATTCAGCATGTATCCTCCGACGGGACTCCGCAATGGGCTGCCAATGGACTTCCTGTTTCCGACTCCCTCCAGTATCAGCATACCGATCCCTCCCTTGTCTGGCTTCCTCAGCATGAAGAGGTGTTCGTTTTCTGGAACATCATGTATCCGTTCGTGTGGACAGAAGCGATCTACGGCCAGAAGTTTTCCATTGACGGACAAAACCTATGGATAGCTGGAGGAATTAATTTCACCGGCTGGATGACTGACACCCTTATCGCCCTGGCCGATATCAAAAGTGCAAGTGAGGATGATATCTGTATGTTTTTTGAAAATGAATTCATTGCAATATCAGGTAGCGATACAACACTGAACAATGATTACTATGCTTGCAGGATCAACAGGGAGGGCGCCACGGTGTGGGGGGATACGACTACACTGTTCGCAAATTCAACCGGAGCAAAGTATGGCATGGCCCTGAGTGAGTTGAATAACGGACAATGGATCGCGGTATGGCAGGATTGCCGTAGCAATCCCGCATCCATACAAGAGACAGGCATCTATGCCCAGAATATCAGAACCAACGGGACTTTGGGTCCTCTGAATATCGGGGAGTTGCATCCAATAAGCAATCTCATGGTTTCATGCTATCCAAACCCTTTTGATAATAACTTCAATGTAGAATATGAAATCGAACAAGAAGGCAACGTTGAAATTTCCCTATATGATCTGTTTGGGAGAGAGATCAGGCAGCTCTTCTCAGCAGAGCAACAACCAGGGAGCTATAGGTATACATTTAATGGCACCGATCTACATGTTGGAGTCTACATAATCAAACTCCGGCAGAACGGGAATATGGCCTGTCACAAGATTGTGAAAAGCAAATAATTCCTATCTTTGCACCCCATTTGCGGTGCCCGGATGTTAGCTTGACGGCCTGGAATAAACAAAGCAAATCGTCAATCGTAAATCGAAAAAGGGCCCATAGCTCAGTTGGTTAGAGCAGTAGACTCATAATCTATTGGTCCCAGGTTCAAGTCCTGGTGGGCCCACAGAAATTTCTTATAAAGGTTTGTATCACAATAATATACAAGCCTTTTTTGCTTTTGAGGTTATACATAAGTTATCTGTTAAATGTCCCTTTTCCCCTTAACTGTCATAAAACACGTATCTTAGTAAATCCTAAAACGAATACGTGTCCACTTTGTCCGGCAAAATGAAAAAACTCATCAAACACTTAATAATCAGCAATGTAATCATCACATTATTGATGTTTCCTATAGTAGTTTCTTCTCAAAACCTGGACAGCCTTTGGACGGTTTGGAATGATGACAGTCAACCTGATTCGGCGCGGCTTGAGGCTATTAACAGTTTTATTTGGACTCGCTATTATCAAACTCAAATTAGTGATGACAGCCTTTTGATCATATCGCAAAATATGTATGATCTGGCAGTAGATGCAGGGCTAAAAAAGCCGCAGTCAGATGCCTTATTGCATTTAGGTCTTGTTTACAGATATGGTAGCAATAATCAAAAAGCGTTGGAATATTTTGAACAAAGTCTTTCACTTTCTACAGAAATTAATTACCTAAAAGGTATTGGACTAGCTTATGAAGGCATTGCAACCATGCTTGACATTGAAGCGAGATATAAAGAATCTTTAACTTACTATAAAAAAGGTCTGGAAAAGTATAAAGAAATTTCTGATAGTACCCAAATGGCCTATTGCTTAAATCGGATTGGTAGTGCATATCACCAACTATCCGATTATACTTTGGCCCGATCCTATTATGATAGTGGTATAGCAATGCTTGATACTGTGGATGAATACTTCTTGTTTCAAGCAGTGAAAGGTAATATCGCGAGTATCTTAGCTGACCAGGGTGATTATAAGAATGCACTACCCATACAAATTAGAATTTTAAATTATTTTAAAACAGTTGGATATTACGAGGGAGTGGGCATTGGAAATGAGTTTATAGGTAATATATATGTTAATCAAGGAAAGTATGATTCAGCGCAGGCTTATTACCAGAAAAGTTTAAAAGTATTTCAGCAAATAAATTATAAGCTTGGTATAGCATGGGTTTTTGGGTCTATAAGTGATGTTTATAAAAAACAGGGTAATTTCATAAAAGCATTAGAATATTTGAAAAGAAGTAAGATTGCATATACAGAAATCAATTATAGTCTTGGAATTGCTGAGTGTTTAATTTCATACGGGGAATTTTATGCTGATCTTGAAGATTACACTGTTTCCCTGGGTTATTTGCAAACTGCTCTTGAACTTTTTGAGGAGATTGGAAATAACAGGTTCATTGCAGAAGTATATTCTTTGATGGGAGGAATTTATCTTAAGCTTGCCGATTACTCACAAGCTTACAAATATTATGAGATGAGCCTTTCCATTTTTATTGAACTGGAAATGAAAAGTCAAATAGCCGCTGTATATAACAAATTGGGAGTTTACTTTAAAGAATTGGGTGACTATAAAAATGCAAAGGATTATCTGATGCGTAGTAAAGAAATTTATGAAGAAATTGGACATAAAAAAGGTTTGGCAGAAGTCTGTATCGATTTAGGCGATCTAAACTTTCTGCAGGGCAATTTAAGTAATGGTATCGATTGGTGCAAAAATGGATATGACATTGCAGTTGAGATGGGCGTATTAACACTGGAACAAGAAGCAGCTAATAGCCTTTACAAAGCTCATAAGGCGATGGGCAACAACATCCTGGCCCTGAATTTCCTGGAGCGGTCTCTGGAATTTTATTATTAGCGCTTGGTATATTTCGCCGCATGGTATATGTCAGGAGAACCAATAGGGAACTGGCCAGAAGAAATGAAATAATTGCAAAGGAAAAAGAGCGGGCTGAAGCATCAGAAAAAGCCAAGGAGATATTCTTCAATAATATCTCCCATGAATTTCGTACTCCCTTAACGTTAATTCTCGGGCCGCTTGATGAGACTCTTGAAAAAACTTCCGATGATACGATTAAACCCGGACTGCAAATTATGCAGCGTAACGCCCTTCGTTTGCAGGATATGATCACTGAGTTACTTGACTTATCAAAACTGGAATTCGGGAAAGTAAAGCTTCTGGCCAAGGAAGAAAACATCGTAAAACTTACGCAAGATTACCTTCAATCTTTTGAATCCCTGGCAGACCAGCGCAGAATCAAACTTAAGTTTAAATCAGACGCAAAAGAATACAAAGCGTGGATTGATTCAGAGAAATTTGAAAAGATCCTTGCGAACTTATTATCAAACGCATTTAACTTTTCCAGACCCCAGGGGGAGATCAGGATTACAGTTGGCAGTAAGCAGTCGGCAGTTGGTATGAAATCGATTAAAGATAGGAGACTTAAGAATGGGACAACATTCAAAAACGGAGTATATATAACTGTCTCGGATTCAGGCATTGGGATCCCAAAAGAAAAGCTCCCCCATATTTTTGACCGCTTTTTCCAGGTGGGAGAATCCTCTCAAGCTCATCATGCAGGTACAGGGATCGGGTTGGCCCTGACTAAAGAGCTGGTTGAATTACATCATGGAACTATAAATGTGATAAGTGAACCGGGTAAGGGAACTACATTCACTGTTTTTATTCCTTTTGGTCATGAACATTTTTCAGAAGAAAAGATCTTTGTTGAACAAACAAAAGAAAAGGAAGCTGAAAAAACAGAATGGGCCGTTGATAAGGAAATTTCAGGATATGTGACAGAAGAAGAAGTTAAAAAGAAAAATGAATTACCTATTCTCCTTATTATTGAAGATAATGCAGATATGCGGGCTTACATTAAATCGCATCTCGAAAAAAAGTATACAATTATAGAAGCCATTGATGGAGAAACCGGTCTTCAGGCGGCCATAGACAACATTCCCGATCTGATAATCAGCGATGTGATGATGCCTAAGATGGACGGTTATGAGATGACCGAAAAAATAAAAACCGATCCGCGGACAAACCATATCCCGGTGATTATCCTCACAGCACGTGCTTCGGTGGAAAGCAAGATCGAGGGCCTCGAAACAGGTGCAGATGCACATGTAACAAAACCTTTTAATGCAAGAGAAATACAGGTCAGGGTAAAGAAACTTATCGAACAGCGTCAGAAACTCAGGGAGTATTTCAGTCGTACGCTTGAAAGTCTTGATTTGCACCTGGTAAAAGACTCCCGGCTGCCTTCGATGGACCAGCAATTCATCAAGAAAGCCATAGATGTGGTTACGGAGCACATAGCTGATGATGGTTTTAATGCCCGCACTTTTGCCCGTGAAATGGCTTTGAGCCGTGTACAACTGCACCGTAAATTAAAAGCATTGACAAATAAAACTACTACTGAATTTATACGCACCCTTCGTTTGAACCGTGCAGCCAGCCTTCTGAAAGGCCAAACAGGTAATGTAACCGAAATAGCTTATGAGGTTGGATTCAGCAGCCTTTCGTATTTTACAAGCAGTTTTACCGAGCAGTTTGGTTCAACACCTTCGGCCTTTGTTCAAAAGAATAAAACCAGGTAGCTTCACAACTGACAGCTCAGGGAAATCTCATCACGCATCACGCGCCACTTGTTTTCGGTGTTCTCTTAAACAAAATTTTTCTATTCCTGTCCACATTTTACGCTGAAAATGGAAATTGATACATTTCAGCAAAAGAATGAAACATATGAGATTGTAATTGACCCTCCCCCGAAGGTACTTTTATCCCCATGAATTTATTTATTAATCAAAACCTTAGATCATGAAAACAAAAATTACACTTTTTATCGGAATGGTGATTTGCACAATTACATTATGCGGGCAAATCATTTATGTCCCGGCTGATCAACCCAGCATTCAGATGGGGATAAATGCAGCCACGGATGGAGATACCGTATTGATCTCTGATGGATATTATTTTGAAAACATAACTTTTAACGGCAAAGCGATCACGGTTGCAAGTCAATTTTTAATGGACAGTGATAGCAGTCATATCTGGAATACCATTATTGATGGAAGTCAGCCAGTGTTAAGTTCTACAGTATATTTTGGTTCCGGTGAAGATACAACTTCAATACTCTTTGGACTGACAATTACAGGTGGAACAGGTACACCAGTGAACGTTTATGGTGGTGCCCAACTCGGAGGAGGTATTGGTTGTTATACAGATACAGGAGAAGAATGGCTGGTTGTTGTTAATAATACGATTTTTGACAACACATCCAGCGCAATCGGTGACACTGGTTGGCGCAGCGCTGCCGGAGGGGGAATGTATGCTCATTCCAATGCAAGGGTTTGCAATAACATCATTCAATATAATACATGTTTTTCCACCCATACAGCTGATGGTGCAGGAGTCGAGTTTGAGTCTCCTCCATCCGGGAGCCCGTTCCTGGTACAATTCGCAAATAACAATGTTCAGTTTAATACTGCCCTGGGAGACGGAATGGCATTCGGAGGAGGAGTTAGTATATACAATACTGAAATGAGTATAACCAATAACAAGATCAGCAACAATACGCTGATTTGTGATATAGTGAATTTAGGTGCAGGGGTAAATCTGCTTGGATGGCTATCATTAGGGAATGTTGTATCCATCCGGGATAATGAATTTATTGGAAATAAGGTTGTGGGAGACGGAGTATCCCTTGGAACAGCAATTCATCTGGATAATGTTGATCACCTTGTTAAAATCAGGAATAACCTTTTCTTCGCAAATGACGGAACAGAAAGCGATTATTCCTATGGAACGGTTTCCACCTGGTTCTATTCCGATGATTATATCGGAAAAAACTCAGAGATCATACTCGATGGAAATATATTCAAGCATAATTCAACAAAATCAGGGGGAGCGGTTAGTGTTTACAATTCCTTTAATTTTTCGTTCACAAATAACTTATTTCTATGTAATAATGCTGAATACGGGGGAGCAGTTTACCTGAAACAGATGACACAGAAATCTGGCACCCGGAGCGGATTACGCGAAGAAACAATGTCTTCCATGGCAAACAATACGTTTATTAATAATGAGGCCCAAACTATGGCTGGTGCCATATATAATGGATATACTACAGAAACCGTGGCGACATTTAACAATATCTTCTGGCAAAACGATGCATACTACTATAATGATATTTTCACTTCAAGCGAATTACCATTACTCGTGGCATATTCTGATATTGATACTGATGGTATTGAGGGAACATGGGAAGGCAACAATAACTTTATTGAAGATCCCGATTTAGAAGAAGATTCACTTCATATCAATAATATCAGTCCATGTTATAACCAGGGGACGGAAACTATTACATATAATGAGTTTTTATTTACTAGTCCCATTATAGATATTGACGGAGAAGATCGCCCTATGTATGGCGGAATTGATATTGGCGCTGATGAATGTTTTAATGCTGTAGGATTGTGGCCAGATAACGTGTCAGAGGAAATTTCAATGCTGGTGTATCCAAATCCTTTTACTAATCATGCAACCATAAAATTTAATCTTGATGAGCCATCATATTGCATTCTGGAAGTGTACAATTCATCCGGTATAACGATTGAAACAATAGCCAACAAACATTTTGGTGCAGGGCAGAACCAAATCCAGTGGCAAAGTCATAATTTACCTACTGGTATTTACTGTCTGAGATTAGCAACCGACAGTAAAATATACACGGCTAAAGTTTTGCATCTGAAATAACACCACATAAAGTGTTATTACAACTTTGGGCTGGTCCTGTTGGGCCCACATGAAAATCAAAATAAATGCTCACAATTCCATTCCAAAATGTTTTGTAACTTGATTAGAAGAGGCAATGGCGTCCTCGTGAAAACCTTTTCCAAAATAACTTCCACAAAAATAAGAATGATTGACACCATTTAATGAAGGCAATTTATTTTGGATACGAAGAGTGTCCAGCGTGTAATGAGGAAAATAATGTTCCATTTCTGTTACAATTGTATTTTCCCGAATAGGAAAAAAAGGATTAAAGGAGACAAAATAGGGATTCTTCGATTTCTTCCCTGTAATATTATTTGCCCAATTCATTATGGAGGCTTGAATAAAACCGTTCTTGTCCTTTTCAAGATGGAAATTATAAGTTGACCATAAATTTTCATTTTGAACCAGCCGTGATGTATCTGTGTGCATAATGGATTTTATTTTATGGGCCTTCCAAATGCTAAGACAATTCAGTTCATTTTCAGTGGGATCATCGAGTAATGTTAGTGCTTGATGTGGAAGTGTGGCAATGATGACTTTATCAAAATAATGACTTTCCCCATTCTGCATTTTTAAAATAATCCCGTTCTTCTTACGGTACACTTTACGAATACCAGAATTGAGTTTAATATTCTCATTTCCTATTTTGCTTGTTATCTTTTGAATATAGTCAATACATCCTCCTTGAATGGTTTTCCAATAAAAAGCAAATAACGGACTGATTAAATTATACTCCCCGACAAAATGTGCAAATTCTCCCGGATATTGCAGCGCCTCTTCATATGAAGGGCCCCAGGCTGCATTAATCTCAGAAAAAAATAAGTCACGAAATGCTTCAGAGTATCTCTTTTTTTTAAAGTAAAGCTCCAACGTAATATCATGTAATTCCCCATTGCTGTGATCTTTTATGGTTTGTTTCTTAAAAACCAATAAATCACGAGATAGCATTAAATTCTCAGGATTGAATAAATCAAATCCCTGATCAACCAACCCTTTTAAATTATTAGTAATGCAATACTTCAATCTGTTATCATAGTACATAGTAAGCGAATTGATAACAAATCTGGGTTTCACGTCAAGTTGTGATAGTAGCTTTACAAATAAAGGGTATTTTTTGAGATTAAAGATAATGACGCCTGTATCAATTGGAATGCCATCATCGGTTATATAGGTATGAATACTTCCACCTGAATAGTAATTCTTTTCAAATATGGTGATTTCATGTTTTTGCCGTAAAATATATGCAGCGGTAAGTCCTGAAATGCCAGCACCAATCACGGCAATTTTATATCGTTTATCCAATGGCAATAGCGACATTAAACAAATATAAGTTTAATGTCAGGATAATCAGTATTTATTTCCTCTCCCTGCGAACATAACTCAACTTATCCCTGGATCTCCAGGTGGCTCCATTATCGTTGGTGGACTCTATTTCGAGGATAAAATCATTATCTTCCATATCGCGGATAAGAATACGGGAATAGCTGTTTTTTTGTGTTGAATCCACATCGCTGATAAAAACCTGGTTTGCAATGAATGTACTGTCATTAAAATCAAACATGTAATCATCCACAAGCGGTTGAATATTTCTTCATAATACTATTTAGCTATAGAATGCCCGGTTTTCTGAGTAAATATTAGCTCATAAGTCCTTAAAAGTAACTTATTTCTTCACCTTGTTCCCCTGATACCCAAAAAGTCGCTTCTCCTTAACCTCCTTCTCAACGTATTTTGGCACCATCTCCTCCCAGCCGGGTTCACCCTCCCGGATCATTCGCAGCACGTTGGCCGAGTCGATATACAGCCATTCCTTTCTAACGTCTGTGATGTCGAGAATCTTTCTGCTTTTTATCAGGTAATGATAGAGGTCTTCCTCTTCATCTGAAAGGTGGATATCTTTTGACGTCAGGAGTTCTCCCGCAGCTTCCCGGGTTTTGATGGATACCGAGGGGATGGTTGGATAAATATAAAGCTTCATGTTATTCACAAAAAGTTTGCCGAACGCTTCCAGAATCCCCCCTTTGAGATCGGTATAGTACTTCTCGTTGATCACCTTGAGGAAGGTGGGAATCCCGATTACAACTCGCAGATTTTTTATAGCAAACTGCGAAAAATAGCTGACCAGCCTGTAGTATTCCCGAAATTTTGAGATCATCACATTTTGCCCCAATCCATTCAGCAAATCGACCCGCTCGAGGAAATCGCGTTCATCAATTTCCCCTTTTCGTAACAGGTTGTTGACTGATATTTCGCAAAGTGATAATGTATTTTCCCTGGTATAATCTTCATCCCGTTTGAAGATCCGGTAGCTGGACTTCAGCATATCAAATCCTACCTTATGGATGGGACGGAATGCTCCCCTGAAGAGCAAAACATTTTTTTTATATAGGATATCAGAGGGTTGTTGAACCTCGCCGTTCCGGTCAAAGATCATCGCTGATGTCATGCCGTTCTTCACCAGCTGAACCCCCAGAAGGCGATTATCTACATAGTCAAGATCCGGACCACGCATTCTCATCATAGTGATCTCGATGCGATCTTTTGAGATATTATCCATCAGCGAGCGGATGAATTCAACCGGGTGTTTGATGAAATGATAACAGGCGAAAATCAGGTTAACGCCAAGAATGCCCAGCGTTTGTTGCTGAAGCAAGGTATCCTGCTCAAGGAGATTCACATGAAGCAGTACTTCATTGGGTTCTGTTTCAGGATCATGCTGGAATCGCATTCCCATCCAGCCATTGCTGTAATTGTCCTTCTGGTAATTCAGGGTAGTCACCGTGTTGGCAAAGGCAAAATATTTCGTTGGGTTCTCCCGCTTTCCCGTCAGCAGCCCGACAAGGTCATTGTACTCTTCATCCAGCATTTTACATAACCTGCCCTCTGATACGTATTTACCTGGTTTGTTCTGATTGTAGAGCCTGTCACTGAACAATTTATCATAAGCAGAGATTGATTTTGCGATGGTCCCGGAAGCGCCCCCTGCCTGGAAGAACTGCCGGGCTACCTCCTGCCCCCCGCCAATCTCTGCAATGGTACCGTAAATTGATGTATCCAGGTTTATGATTAATGCTTTTCGATTGGCGCTGGGAATATCCCGTTCCATACGCTAGAGATTTTTTGGATAAGATCAAAGATACAAATTTCTCCGGTTTTGTTCAACACTTACCACATACCTGCGATATCGTTAAGAAAATTTCCGGATATGAAAATCTAAGTAAATTAAAGAAGGCAATTTATTTTGGATACGGAGAGTGTCCATCGTGTAACGAGGAAAATAGTGGATACAGGAAAATCTCTTTATATCTATTATTCAATATTACAAAATATATAAAGCCTGGCGGGTCCATAACAAAGAAAGTAGCAACTATCATTTTATTCAGAATCACACCCTATTTTTATTCTTTTTTACTCGTTGAATCCTTCTGTACCTCTTTCTTGCTGCCTGCCTTCTCCAGTATTTCCCCCAAAGGATATTTGTCCAAAGCCTCTCGTGAAAATAATACAACACCAGTTTGGCAAGAATATCAATGGAAGTAATTATCGATACTGCACCCAGAACATCCCTAAAAGCTGTTTGCGTAGCCTGAGTAAAAATGGCGAAACTTATGATAAATGTTGCTCCGGAGGCCACAAACCTCCAACTGATAGCCTTTAAAACACTTCTGCTCGGGCTATCCTTGTCCAGAGGTTTATCTCTCCTTTTAGCAGACATTTTCAATCGTTATCAAAAACAATATTACTAAAAAAGCTCCTTCCTGCGAATATAAGTAAATTTATCTTGTGGTCGCCAGTTGGCTCCGGCATCCCTGGTTGTCTTGACTTCAAATACAAACGAATCACCTTCCATATCCCGAAGAATAATACGGGAAAAAGCATTTTGTTGTGTTGAATCCTCCCTGTTAATAAAAACCTGGTCTGCGATAAAGGTGCTGTCATTAAAATTACCTTCAAACAGTTCAAAATCAGATGAGAATCCGTTATAAACAATAATTTTGTATTTTTTTTCTGAGGAAATATAGGAGTAGTTTATCCATTTTGATTGCACATATATTCTGTCGTATATGATTTTCTCTAACAACCTATTGGTTGACTCCCAAAGAATAATTGAAAAAGTGCTATCAAGACGATACCAGGACCCGCGCCTGGACCATACGTCCACTTTCACATCCCACTCTCCTTCCAAAAATGCCAGCTTTTTCATTTCAGCACTCCGGGGAAATTCAAATAGCTCCTCATCAACCTCTATGTTAAATTTTATATCCTCAATTTGAAGCATCCTGTTGCGTTGGTAGAAGGTACGCTCAATGAAAAAGGGAATAACAATTCCGTTAACTGTCCTGAAATCATCGAAATAGGACTCTGCAGGACCGCCATAACCAAAATCAGCCCATTCCGATTCGCATTTATATTCTAAATATGTATTCGCATCCAGGAACCATGTTTCTGATTTACCATTTGGCCGGGATAATTTAATGGCAAATACATCTATCCCGTCAACAGTTTGTTTGCCAAGTAATTCCACGGTGAAACCTCTCTCTTCCCATTTATAAAATGGAGTGAAAAATTCAGCTTTTTGATTAAAAACATTGACTTCGGTTTTGTTTAATGCTCTCGGAAAACTGAAATCATGCCAGGGATCAATGGTCCACCCGGAAGTGCCGTTAAACGCTTCTGTAACTTTATGTTTACCCAGATGCAGTTCGCTGTAGTAGGCTCCCGAATTTGTTTTCAGGGCATAAAAGTCATCCTCTTCGCTGAAGGCAATAAACCGGCCTCTGATCTCCATCGATTGAATCGCATCCCATTTATCGGTATCTCCATGTGCGTCGATATGTTTCGCTATAATTTCATCTATATCCTGAGCATGCATGATCGATGAAATACAAAATAAACTGAGAATAACGAAAATTAGGCGTCTTACTGATTTCATGGTAATCCGGTTTATTTGTGAATGATTACTTCAACGTATAACAAGCTGCTTCTGTAAGATTTCTTACATATATTTTCCCATCCTGAAATGAAGGAGCGGTCCATGATTTACCGGAAATGGACTGAATGGATCCATTTTCGATATATGAATCGGGTGTTGCTTCAACAACAGCTAGCTTCCCCTGATCCGAAAGAACGAGCAATTTGTTGTCAACAAGGATAAGACTTCCTTTTCCAAAACCTCTTTTTGTCCATTTTACTTTACCTGTTTCTGCTGAAATACAACGCAATGAAGCCACATGAAATCCATAAATATATCCGTTGTAGTATAAACATGAACTAAAGTCATTTTTCATGCTGTTTCCATGAATCAGTTCCGTGGCTTTGTTCTCTTCAATTTGAACGATGATAAATCCGGGATTGCGAATGCCGGAGAGAAAAATTTTGTTAGGGCCGATAAAGACAGGACTTGCGATAATATTTCCGAAAGGCATCGTATAAGACCATAATGTATCTCCTTGCGAAGTGTAGGCAACCAACTTTTGGCCGTTAGCAAATATAATCTGTTCCTGGCCATCGATCGTAACCAACAGGGGCGAGTTATACGAAGCATTTCCATTAGCTGAGGCCCAGATCGTATTTCCGTTCGTTTTATCAAACGACATAAAAGCGCTTGAATCTGTACCACCTACCTCCATAATAAGTTGATTGTCAACAAGGATAGGTGATGAAGAATACCCCCAGCGGGGACAGGTACTTCCGAACGCCTTTACAAGATCAAGCTGCCAGATCCGGTTGCCATCCTTTTTTGAATTGGCAGTGAGTTTTCCATTCGCACTTAAGCTATAAATATTTAATTCGTCAACGGTAGGAGTTGATCGGGAACCATGTCCCCACCCATCTATCTCGATGAATATTGAATCTACATTTGACCTCCATAATTCATCACCCGTATCCTCTTCGTAAGCCGCCACAAACTCGAAACCGGAGATACTATCCGTTTGTTCACTTGCCATAGTAAAAACTACCCCTTCAGAAACAATGAGTTCAGAAAAGGCAGGACCTATTTCCTTTTTCCATAAACGTGTGGGTTGTGTTTCAGCCCAGTTAATTTGCGATAGGTCTTCGGTTGAAACTCCATCTCCATGCGGACCTCTGAATTGTGACCAGGATTCGGAGTTACTGTTTTGCGACAAACCTGTTAATGTGTAGATGAAAATCACGGATGTAATCATCCACAAGTGGTTGAGTATCTTCATCATAATACATTAGCTGTTAGGTGCTTGACTTTCTGAGGAAAAATCAGCTCATAAAACTACTAAAAAAGAAGAAAATACAGCCCGTTATTTTGATATGTTCTGGACGAATCTGCTAATCACTTAATTTAATCGATGAAACCGGATAAATGTAAATAACTTTTCATAAAACCACCTCTTTCAGATCCTGATTTATTGCTGAATTGTTCTAATTTGCTTGTTTAACGAATACAGAACAATTATGATGGCGTGGATCACGATTATTGGGAAAATCCTCACCCTGGTAGGCTCTCTGGGTCTTTTCTTGTTTGGTATGAAGCTCATGAGTGAAGCGCTCCAGAAAGTGGCCGGAAGTAAAATGAGACACATCCTGGCTGCCATGACCAACAGCCGGATAAAAGGTGCTTTCACCGGGATGCTGGTGACCACCACCATCCAGTCCTCCTCTGCCACTACCGTGATGGTGGTAAGTTTCGTCAACGCTGGGTTGCTTTCACTGGTTGCTGCAGTAGGCGTGATCATGGGGGCAAACATTGGGACCACGGTAACCGCCTGGCTTATCTCCCTCCTGGGATTTAAAATCAGCCTGAGCTTTTTATCGTTGCCACTGATTGGGATCAGCTTTCCTCTGTTCTTTTCCAAAAACAGCCTGCGAAAATCATGGGGCGAGTTCATCATTGGATTTGCCATCCTCTTTATTGGCCTTCAGTTTCTGAAAGAGTCTGTTCCCAACATCCAGAGCGATCCCGAATCCCTGCATTTTATATCCTCATTTACAGATCTGGGTTTCTTGTCTGTACTGATCTTCATCTTGATTGGTACAATCCTGACCATCCTCATTCAATCGTCGAGTGCCACCATGGCGTTAACCCTGGTAATGTGTTACAATGGGTTGATCCCATTTGAAATGGCTGCAGCCATGGTGCTGGGTGAAAACATCGGAACAACCGTTACGGCGAATTTTGCCGCTATGGTGGCCAATGTATCAGCCAAAAGAGCGGCCCGGGCCCACCTCATATTTAATTTGTTCGGAGTGATCTGGATGGTTGCTGTATTCCATTACTTTTTAAGGGGGATAGATTACTTCCTGCAACAGAAACATGGTGTCTCTATTTTAAATACTCATCTTACTACAAAAGATTTTGAGAGTATTCACAGTGTGTATCCGGTTGCACTCGCTATTTTCCACACAAGCTTCAATATCATTAATACACTCCTTCTTATCGGATTTGCTGCATTTATTGCCAAAGTGGCGACAAAAATGGTCCCGGATAAAAGCGAAGATGATGAAGAGTTTACCCTGAAATATATTAGTTCAGGGTTGTTCTCCACCAGTGAATTATCCATCATACAAGCACGCAAAGAGGTATTTATTTTCGGAACTCGTATCGAAAAAATGTTTGAGTTATTGGAAAGCATGATGGTTGAGCCAAAACCGAAGAAATACTATAAGTTGCTGGATAAAATTAAAAAATATGAAGAGATAACCGATGACCTTGAACTGGAAATTGCTTCTTACCTGACAAATGTATCCGAAGGCGAGATCAGCCATGAGAGCTCGAAGAAAATACGAGCCATGTTAAAGATCATTGATGATCTGGAAAGTATCGGAGATGTCATTTACGCATTCTCAAAAACCATAGATAATACAAACCAAGCCAAATCCAGGTTCACCCAGGAGCAGAAGGATCGACTCAATGAGATGTTTGAACTCTTGAAGCAGGCTTTCACAGAGATGAATCTGAACCTTGAAAAAGGATTCAGTGATGTGAACGTAGACCGTGCATATTTCCTTGAAAATCAGATAAACGAAAAAAGAGACCAGCTTCGTTTGCTACACGTCGAAGATCTGAAAGAGAAGAGATACAAACATAAAATTGGCGCTTTCTACAGTGAAATGGTTTCCCAGAGCGAACGGATCGGGGATTACATCATCAACGTAAGCGAGGCCATCATCGAATACCAGGATACCGCCTGATTGTTACCATTTACGGCAGCCTGACTTCGTAGAACCACCATAGAAGATCATGATTCCAATGATAAAGCCAAGATTATAAGGCCATCCGGAATTGTTCACTTCATAAATACCCACATTAGAATTAAAGAGGCTGATAATGAAGGTGATTAATGAGATGAAACCGTGCCAGAGGCCTGCCCAGAAACCGGCGGGATCGATATCAAATTTTTCATTTCCCGGAGCACAGGATGTCAGGATGATAGCTGCCAGCAGAATGAATGGCAACCAGTTAACGAATTTTGTAGATCTCATGATAGTCGGTTTAATGAGATGCTAAATTAGAAAATTCCCCCGAATAATTAACATCACTTTTTAATCGCTTTCACAATCATCACAATGATCAGGAGTAACAGAACACAACCGGTTACGATAAATGCCCAGTTGTTCACCACGCTGGATTCCACAGAAAGCTCATACTCCTCAAATAATAATGAGAACGGCTGAACTTCCCAGCTCACCTGATTACCTTTCAGCATGAACGAGTTGGTCTCAGTGATGATTCCAGGCATTTCAACCATCTCCGGATAGCTCTCCATATCAATCAGCGATTCAAAAAAGCTAACTTTTTTGGCGAACTCTTCAAACAAAGGAGGATCCAGTTCTCCAAGCTTAAGCACTGCATCATTACCTGACCAATCAGCGAAAAGAGAGATGAACTTTTCCGGTTTCTCAATCTCCCATTTATCAACTGTTTGATAGATGCTGTCATAGTACCTGGCAACATCTTCAGAAGCCTGTTTCGAACTCTCAAGTTTTGCAAGCCCCTCCTCCAGGATATGAGAGATCTCGGCTGTTATGGTAGTAGCAAGAAAGACTTCTGCACGCTCTTCTGCTTTTTCAAGTCGGACCGTATCAGATTTGCTGACAATATCTTTTTTCCCTGATAGCCAGAGAATATCATCAGCAGAGAGGTAATCTTTATAGTTAAGAAAGGTAAATGGATTTGTGGGTTGGAAAACTTCCAGGAAACTCAGGTAGGAGTAAAAAAAGCCAAACCGGTATTCCACGGTAATTTTGCGCTTCAGCTGTCTTCTCCAGCTAGTGTCTGCATTGATCTCTCCGTTTAGTTCATCACAATTCGTGTATATTTTTATATAGGTCAGGATATAATCATCATCATCTCCACTCGTATCTTTTGTGGCTACTTTATGCCAGGTTGAATCAACCGGATAGGGCAGGTCACCCCGAAATACATCCGATGAGTCACCGGTAATCCTGATAGTACGGGTGAAGGTTCCATCTTTATGAATTTGCGTGGAGACCGTGATCTCCCTGCACCCACTGATAACAAGAAGAACAATGAATATCAATATTAGGATTTCTCGTGTTTTCATTTTTTATTGTATTGAGGATTAATATTTAATTTTCTCATGGTCAGCCCTGTAGCAACTGATAAGAATTTCTTGCGAAGAGGAAATCTCTTTTGTAGTTCGGCAATTGGAATTCCACTCCTCGTTATTCGTGAAGCAAATTGAGCGTAAGAGAAATAGGTAACAGATCTGTTTTGGTTTTCCAACTGGTTGACTTTATCCACCACCATGTACTGTTCAATGCCAAATATCAGGAACAGGCAAACGGAAGCCGCAGTCAGTAATCGTTGGAGGAGAATCAACCGGGGCAACCGACTGGATTTCATCGGGTGAAGAGAAGACCTATCCTGTTCCTCATGCTGAATCGCCAGCATGATATCTTCGGTGAGCTTTTCAGGTTCTCGAAGTTCAGGTTCATTCCGCCTCAACTCTTTTACTATTTGTTTCAGATTATCTTTCATATTGTCCTCCGTTCGATTGCTGATAAGGTTAATAGTTTTTCGCGGATAGCATTTCGGGCATGGTAGAGATTGCTTTTTACCATGTTGGCTGTTAGATCCAGTATTTGTTCAACCTCCTCCGAAGTCTGACCTTCTATATCCCGGAGGATAAATACCAGTTGTTGTTTCTCAGAGAGTTTACCCGCCAGTATCCGGATTACGTGTGCGATCTCTTTATTGTCAAGTTGACTGTCAGGTCTCAGGGTATTGGAACGTACTAACATTTCAGGGATCTGATCCAGGCCAACCTGGCCTCTACGCTTCAATGCTCTGAGCCGGTCGAGAGCGCTATTTGTGACAATCCGGTACATCCAGGTGGTAAATTTCTGTGAAGAACGAAAGTCACAGATCTTCGTCCATATCTTAATGAAACTCTCCTGTACAGCATCTCTGGCCTCCTCTTCGTTTTGCAAGATTCTGAATGCCAGGCTGTAAGCATATTGTTGATAAGTTTCTACAAGGGCCCGGAATGCTTCCTGGTCGCCCTGTTTTACCCGGTCTGTTATTTCCTGTATGTTTTTCAGCATCTGTTTTTGCTGTCCGTCAATTATTATACGATAGAAATCAGGTAAAGTAAAATTAGACATTAATTCCAGGTTATTATATTTCAAAATAAAAATGTTACTTTGCAATTGGAAATGTCAAGATCTATATTGTGAGAACTATTGCTATCCTGCTTTCGTTGTTGCTCTCCCTGAATTTGACAGCGCAATCCTGGAATTTCATTAAAGAGCGGAACGGGATTAAGATCTTTACCCGGAAAGAGAAAGGAAATTCGTTGAAATCGTTCAAGGGGGAGATGGTGATTCACTCCACTATGGAGATGATCGGAACGGTTGTTGGGAACGTAAAGAATTTCGATTGGTGGGACGATGGCATCAAGAGTGTCGAAGTGCTGGCCTATGAAAAGGATACCTTTTCTCAGTACTATCTAATTTATGATGTTCCCTGGCCGTTATCAGACCGTGACCTGTGTGCGGAAGCACAGATAACAATTGACTCTGTTACAGGGAAAAAAATAATTCTGGCTCGCCCAATTCCTGATGAGGTCCCGGAAAAAGAAAATATCATCCGGATCAGGAACTACTGGCAGTGCTGGACCATCGAACCACTTGGAAAGGGAATGTTTCGTTTAATCCTTGAAGGATTTGTCGATCCCGGCGGGATCGTCCCGGCATGGCTCTATAACATGATCATTACCGACACTCCTCTAAACCTCATGCGGGAGGTGAAGAAACGAGTAGAGATCAAAGACGATAATTGATCAACTCATGAAATTTATAAAAAACCATCTCTTTTTACTCTCCCTGGTTTTGGTGATGGTCCTTGATCCGTTCCTTGAAGATTACGCTTTCGGCACATTGATCTCTCTGCTATTGCTCACCTTAAGTATCGGATTATGTATTTATGTGCTTTCGAACAATAAGAGTGTTTTCTGGACCATGATCATTATCAGCACTCCAATTATTGGATTTAACTATTGCGCGTTACTCTTCCCTACCGAATCCTTAATTGCAGTCCAATACATCTCCATGTCTCTCCTCTTCTTTTTATATGCCTCATTTCTTTTTTACCTGCTTGTGACCCTGAAACGAATCTCAATATCAGATATCAGCCATGCCATTTCAGTCTATCTGTTGATTGGCATTGCATTTGGCTTTTTGTATAGTTTCCTTGAGGTGATCCAGCCTGGATCAATCGTATATCAGTTTGATGAAGGCAAAGAAATCAGTGGAGATATGATTTATTTCAGCTTTGTAACACTCACTACACTGGGTTTTGGGGATATCCTTCCGATAAATAAAATAGCCAAAGTAGTTGTCATGGTGGAAGCGGTGATGGGTGTGTTATACATCGCCATCATGATCGGTCGATTGGTTGGAATTAGCCCCCTGAAGTCAAATGAAAAAGACAACCAATAATTAAACATATGAATTCCGTGAACCCCAAAGAGATCATTCAGACACCTGAGCGGCTGAATCGGATCACCGACATTGTCTTCGCAGTGTCTATGGTATTGTTTATCGTTTCAGGGATGCTGACGTTCAACGATGCAACATTCTGGGCTGATTATGAGACTGATCCCGGGCAGTTTGTATTAAATAGAGCCGGTGAACTTTTTACCGCATTCCTGGTGTTTCTATTCATAGCGCTTTATTGGTATACGAACGCCAATCAGTCCAAGTACATCGTAAAAGTAGATAATACCTATACATGGATAAGTCTTCTGTTTCTCTTTTTCATTGCCCTTGCTCCTTACCCAAATGCGTTGAGCATGCAGTTTGGTGACGACTTTTACGTCCAGCTCTTTTTCAATATCGACATGTTCTTCATCGGACTGTTTGGTTACCTGGCGTGGTTTTATGCCTCTAAAAACCACCGACTGATACACAAGGAGGTAACAAGAGGACAGATCACAGCCATAAACAGGGAGATGATCGTAGAACCACTCGTTGCCGTCCTGGCTACAGTAGTTACTTTAATCAATACAAGCTACTGGGAAGTCTCCCTGCTGTTATTGCCTGTTGGAATCATTGTTGTTGCGATGATTGGCAGGAAAAAAAGGAAAGCAGCTCAGTGATTTTGGATCTTTTCTTGTAACACGTGTGCTTGTGGATAAAAATCATTCGCCGGATCTGTTAAAATCTTCGTGAGTTCTTTTAGCGCTTTTTTATCCCGGCTCAGCTTATGATAGCAAAACGCAAGATGATAAATCGCATCATAATTCAATGAATCACTGGCAATAATATCCCGAAACATCTTTGATGCTGATTTGTAGTCTTCTGCGTCGAAATAGACTTTGGCCAATTTCATGGTTGATAGAGAAGGAACCTGTTTAGCCTGGACAGATTTGCGGAAGCCGGCTTGTGTTTTGGGAGCCACTCCATCAACAACTCCACCCATGCCCGAAATAGCTTGCGTGTCGGCAATGACAGCAAGTTTTTCTTCAATTGCCGGCTTTTCCACAATCTCAGCCTCTGTCTCATCTACACCTACTTCAAATACTGATTCAACGATTGCAACAGGAGCCTCCACTTTTTTTGGAGTAATTTCAGGTATCGCATCCGATCGGCTTCTGATCTCTTGTTGTTTTTGTTTACTGGCTTCAGGAGGCGGGGGGGGAGCTTCATCATCTGCTTTCTGTTGGAGATCATCTTCTTGTTCAGTTAGGGGGGTAGTTGCCTGTTCAGAAATCAGGGGCTCCTGGTTCTGCCAGACCACAAATCGAAATATAAACACGGCTCCCACTAAAAGAACGATTACAGCAGCGGCTGCCAGGATCACTTTGGTGTTCAACCTAAAACGCCTGCTCTGACTGACTGCTACCCGCTGCTCCAACTCTTCTACGATAGCAGAAAGCTGTTCAGGATCCCTCATCTCTGTCAATCCCTCTACCTCGTCAGAACACATTTCACAATCAATCAGATGGATCTCGATCCGATGCTTCTCACTATCAGGAAGCCGGTTATAAACATATCCCAGCAGCTGATCATGTGTCGGGCAATCAGATCCTGAAAATACTGTATGGAGGTTATTATTCATCTTTTTGTTCCAAAATGATCCGTAAATTTCGTTTCCCGTTCTGGATATGACTCTTCACTTGCTTGTAAGTGAATCCGGTTTCCTGAGAAACCTCCTGATAGCGCATTTTTTTGAGGTAGAAGAGTTCAATACATAAGCGCTGTTCTTTACTCAATAAAAGGATGGCATCTTCCAGATTACTTAATCGTTTCTCTTTTTCGTCAGAGAGATGCAGAATGTGTTCAGATTCCACAGTGTCAGGAATTTCATGGATGCGATTCTCCTTCAAGAGAAAGATCTCCTTCCTTTTGCGAAGCTGGATCAGACAATGATTTTTGGTGACTGTATGCAGCCAGGGCTTGAAATCCCTGATCTCGTGTCTTTTCAATTTATGAAAGAGAGTTTCAAAGGTTTGCATCGTCATGTCTTTTGCCTGCTCTTCATTTTTCAGATATTTCATACAAACCAGGAAGACAAAACGGGTATA
>JACNKI010000174.1 GCA_014382125.1 Bacteroidota bacterium
CTCCCCAGGAGGATGGATGGATCGGAAAAGCCACCGAACGGATCTTTATCACCCCATTGAAGATGAGTGTGGTGCCTGAGCTTACCGATATGCATATGCCCCTTGAAGGGGTCTTTCATAACATCGTCCTCTCCAGTATCGATAAAACCTATCCGGGACAAGCCGAAAAAGTGATGAATGCATTATGGGGAGCCGGCCAGATGATGTTTAACAAGATTATGGTAGTGACAGACCCGGATGTGAAATTAACCGATTACCGGGCTGTAGGCAGGGCGATATCCAGGCATGTTGATCCATTGCAGGATATCCTCTTCAGTAAAGGTCCACTGGATATCCTCGATCACTCCAGTACGGAATATGCATCCGGCAGCAAGATCGGTTTGGATGCAACAAAAAAGTTACCAGGCAAAGATCGGAACACTTCTTCAGAAACAGCAGGAACAGTAGACCGTGAGAAACTGGTAGCCATGTTACCGGAGATAGTTGAGATCAACGACTCCTTGTTGAAAGAGGAGATCAGTGTGCTGATTGTCACGTTTAAGAAAACGGATAAGGGGCAAACACGGAACCTGGCACAAAAGCTCGTCGACAACAAGATCATCCTTAACACTCGGTTTGTGGTATTGATGGATGAATTTGTGAATCCGGAAGAGTTGTCAACTGTCGTATGGCTTGGAGCCAATAACATTGACCCGCTCCGGGATTGCTTTTATGTGGATCATGAGGGTAAACTTTTTCCGTGCCTCTTCATTGATGCGACCCGTAAAACCGGCAAACTGGACGATTTTAAACGGGAGTGGCCGAATGTAATCGTGATGGATCATGAAACGATCCTAATGGTTGATAAGAAATGGCCCGCATTAGGGCTTGGCCCTAACATCCCCTCCCCGTCTACTCAGTATAAGTCATTGGTATTTAAGGATGGACCTATATCTTAACTTTCTTAAACATCTTGTTAAAAAGAAATTCCTATTTTTGTTTTCCAAAGTAGGCCTATGAGAAAATTTTTACCCCTTTTTCTTGCTATTTTCACAGGGTTATTTTTTTCGTTTAACCTAGTTGCCCAGAACTGTATTATCACCGGAAAAGTGGTTGATGAAGAGACATCAGAACTGATGCCTTTCGTGAACATCGGGATCAAAGGGGAAGCCTCAGGGACCTTCAGTGATAGCAATGGTTATTACCGTATTGTAGTTTCCAGCGGCGATCATGTGCTGGTGGCTTCATGCATAGGATATGAAAAGCAGGAACGAAACGTGATAGTGAATGGGCGGACGGAGATCACCCTGGACTTTATCATGTCGCCGGAAACACAGGAGCTCAACACGGTAGTGGTTACCGGCTCAAAATATGAGCAGAAAGTACAGGAAGCGATCGCTTCCATCGAGGTGTTAAAAGCCGGAGCCATTCACGCTTCCAATCCGCCCAGCATCGATAAAGCCATTGACAAAATCCCCGGGATTACCATTATCGATAATGAACCGCAGATTCGCGGCGGTAGTGGATTTAGCTCCGGATTGGGAAGCCGGGTGATGGTGATGGTAGATGGGATACCCATTCTACGGGGCGATGCCGGCCGGCCTGCCTGGGCATTCTTACCGGTAGATGATGTAGAACAGATCGAGGTGGTAAAGGGCGCCGCTTCAGTGATCTATGGCTCCTCAGCAATTACAGGTGCCATCAACATCCGGACAGCCTTTCCGAAAGACAAACCGATCACCAAGGTGAAAGCGTTTTTAGGCATGTATAGCAAACCTTCCCGGAAATATGCCACGCCCTGGTCGGGGTTGAATCCCCTTATCTATGGTGTCTCTGTGACACACCTCCAAAAGTTTGACAATTTTGACCTCGGCGTGGGAGCCAACTACTATACTGATCAGGGGTATATTGGAGGAACACCGGAAACGGTACCGGATTCGGTATTTAATAAAGGCGAATTTGAGCGGCGAGCCAAGGTTTACTTCAATACACGTATCCGGAATAAAAAAGTGGATGGATTGACATACGGTTTGAACGGGAACTTCATGTATAGCGACAATTCCCAGACCTTCTTCTGGTATGATGCTGATACCAACATTTATCGTTCCTATCCCGGAGCGTTATCACATTTCAAGGAGTTCACATTTTTCGTGGATCCTTACATTAAATACTATAATAAAAACGGAAACAGCCATAGTTTCAAAAACAGGGTCTACTACGGAAATACGCAGGCCAACAACGATCAAACGAACAGCTATCTGACTTTATACAGTGAATACCAGTACACAAAGAAATTCAAGAGATTGGGTGGTATGGTGTTGGTCGCCGGACTGATGAATACTTTTTCACACTCATACGGCCAGGTTTTTTCCGGGATTCTGGCAGCCGATAGTACCACGACTGCGGGGGAATTTGGCACCTATGAGTCAGAGAATTTTGCCGTTTACATGCAATTCGAGAAAAGATTCATAGATCGCCTGACAATTCTGGTTGGTGGACGATGGGAGTATTACCAGATCGATAAATTTTTTGAGAACAAACCTATCTTCCGGGCAGGATTCAATTTGCAGGCGGCCCGAGGAACATTTATCCGTGCTTCTGTAGGCCAGGGATACAGGGCACCCAGTATCGGTGAACGCTACATTACAACCAATTCGGGAGGATTCGGATTTTATCCAAATCCCAACCTCGTATCAGAGACAAGTATCTCTTACGAATTGGGTGTCAAGCAACTCTTTAAACTAGGCAAGTTTACCGGTATGGTCGATCTGGCAGGATTTCTCCAGAACTACAAAAACTATGTAGAGTTCAATTTCGGAATTTGGGGCAATGCCACTATAGATAAAAGTACCGGATTCAAATTTCTGAATACTGGCCCTGCCCGGATCTATGGTATCGATTTTGCACTGATGGGGGAGGGCGCATTAACGAGAATCCTCGATCTTTCAGTCATACTCGGGTATACCTATTCTAACCCGATTGCCCTGGATCCAAACCTGGTCTATTACGAACACTTTGAACAGACTACACAGAAGATCCGGGAGTATACATACATCAATACGTCCTCTGATACCACCGGCTATACACTGAAGTACAGAATTCAGCACCTGGGAAAATCAGATATTCAGTTTACCTTTAAAAAGAGGATTTCCGCAGGGATTACAGGCCGATATTACGGCTATATGAAGAATATTGATATTTTTTTATACCAATTGGATAAACCGAACGCGATGCATTCGGGAATTGTTGAGTATCGTGAAAAGCACAACAAGGGAAACTTCATCGTCGACTTTCGGGTAAGCTACCTGATCAAGGATTTCAAGATATCCCTGATGATGAACAATGTGTTTAATACCGAATATTCGCTTCGCCCCATCACTATTGAGGCTCCGCGATCAACCTCGCTACAGGTTGTTATGACCATTTGATTAATTAAAAGATTAACAAACAAAAAACAGATCATTATGAAAAAACTTTTTACAATTATCGCACTGGCATGTTTCGTACAGGTCTCTTTTGGCCAATCGACATTGCCAAACGGAGGTTTTGAATCATGGACACAACATCCGGTCCATGGATACTGGGAACCTGATGGAGGGTTTTTTAAAACTCTGAATATCCTGGATACGATTCCCACTCCTCCGGGTATTACGGCTTATCCATGTGATACAGCATTTACCGGGAATAAATCAGCTCGTTTATTCACCCGTAAGATTGATTTAATGGGTATTTTGATACCAGGAGTCATTGGGACTATTACCATTAACTGGGCGACCCTGGGTGCCATACTGGGAACACCCTATACCTGGACCACCAAAGCCGAACGGTTTCAGGGACATTACAAGGCCTACCCATTGAATGGTGATTCAACAGGAGCGGTAATTCTCCTTTCGAAATGGAATTCAACAACCATGAAACGTGATACCATTGCCTACAACAAACTGATCTTCCATGGAGTTGAGGACAACTGGACCATGTTTGATGTGTTGATCGATTATTGGGATAACTCGACTATGCCCGATTCTATCACACTCCTCCTGCTATCCAGTGGTGGGTATAATGCCACCATTATGATGGCCTCGGTTGGTCAGGTCGGCAGCCAGGCATTATTCGATGATGTCACCCTGACAAATATCACCGGATTGGAATATATCCTGATGCCGGAAGTAGATGTTAAACTTGCTCCGAATCCTGCTTCAAGCAAGATGGTTGTCACCCTGGACAAACGAATAAAAAACGGATTGTTTGAAGTCTATAATGCACAAGGGAAATTACTGCAAACTTCTATCCTGAATGGGAAAACCACTACATTGGATGTAAGCCGGCTGATCAATGGAGTCTATTACTACAAAGTCACGGATGGATCTGCCGGATTGAATTCCGGGCAATTTATCATCTCGAAATAATCATTTTTATCCCGCCTGATCATGATTGATGTAACCAGTTCACAAATGGCGATGGAGCTCGAAGATAAATATGGAGCTCATAATTACCACCCGTTACCCGTTGTCCTCAAAAAAGGTGAGGGAATATTCATGTGGGATGTAGAGGGGAAGAAGTATTATGATTTCCTCTCTGCATACTCCGCTGTGAACCAGGGCCATTGCCACCCGAAAATTATCAATGCTCTGATCGAGCAGGCAAAAACCCTTGAACTCACTTCCCGTGCTTTCCACAACAATGTATTGGGCGCCTATGAGAAATTCATTACCGAATATTTCGGATTCGATCGCGTGTTACCGATGAACACGGGTGCTGAGGGAGATGAAACAGCTCTTAAACTGGCTCGTAAATGGGCCTATATGGTGAAGGGAGTACCCGATAACGAGGCGAAGATTATCTGCTGTGAGAATAATTTCCATGGCCGCACGATCTCCGTGGTCTCCATGTCTACCGATCCTGTTGCCCGAAAAGGATTCGGACCCTTTACCCCTGGTTTTATCACCATACCCTATAACGATCTTACAGCCCTGGCAAACGCATTGGAAGATCCTAATGTGGCCGGTTTCCTGGTTGAACCTATCCAGGGGGAGGCAGGCGTTTTTGTGCCTGATGATGGATATCTGAAGAAGGCTTATGAACTCTGCAAAGGAAAGAATGTGCTTTTCATTGCTGATGAGGTTCAGACCGGCATTGCCCGCACCGGGAAGTTACTGGCCTGCGATTGGGAAGGGTTCAAGCCCGATGTCCTGGTCCTTGGGAAAGCGCTTTCCGGGGGCGTCTACCCCGTGTCAGCTGTGCTGGCTAACGATGATATTATGCTTACAATCCATCCGGGAGAACATGGTTCCACATTTGGCGGGAATCCGGTTGGATGTAAAGTGGCTGTCGCAGCCCTGCAGGTGGTAAAAGAGGAAAAACTTGCGGAGAATGCAATGAAGATGGGTGAGATCTTCCGGGAAGAGTGCAGAAAGATCAAGTCTCCATTCATTGAGCTGATTCGTGGGAAAGGACTCCTGAATGCAATTGTGATTCATACGCATAACGGCAAAACAGCCTGGGATGTATGCATCAGAATGAAGGAAAATGGCTTGCTTGCCAAACCTACTCACGATCATATCGTCCGGTTTGCTCCTCCTTTGGTTATCAACGAGAAACAAATCCGTGAAGCTATTGAGATTATCCGGAAATCATTGCAAGAACTTGAATAGACTCCATTGGATGTATTGTCACATGTGGTAACCATCATTATTTGTTTACTGGCTTTCCTGTCAGGTTGGTTTGCAATCATATCTATAGTGGAAAAAGAGAGAAGAGCAGTCCTGGTGGCGGCTCTTCTTTGTTTGATTCTCCTGGCTCTTGCACTTCTCTGGCAGTTCTCTCTCTTTCACGGAAAAGAGATAATAGCAGTTGTCTTTGCGTTTCTGCTTGCTTTTTCATTGATCTTCCTCGTAATCCCCGTCAGATCGTCTGATAAATTTCCGCGCAGCCGAATCAACCGGATCGATGAACGCGACATCCAGTTTTCCCGATACTATCTGACACCTGATCAGAAAAAGGAGTACTATAAACGTCATCCTGAAAAAAAGAAGATTGACGATCAGTTTCATGAATTACCCGGAATTTTATCAGATCATTCCAGCCAATATCATCCACTCTTTTTTGCCTCAGCTGAGGCCACAACAGAGATGATAGAGGCGCTCCGGTTTAAGGTTGACGGTCCGGTTGCACCGCATCAGGACCAGATTCCACCCACTCCATTTCAATCTGATATCCGCCGGCAGGCGAAGCGGATGGGAGCACTCGAAACTGGTTTTTGTCAGTTGAAGCCGGAACATTTCTATCACACCAGAGGCAGGCATCAATATTATGGAGATGCTGTTGAATCGACACATACTCATGCCATTGTATTCGCAGTGGAGATGGATCGATCCTTTATCTCAACAGCTCCTCAGGCTCCTGTGGTCCTGGAGTCGTATAAGCGCTATCTTGAAGCAGGACTCATTGCCATCCAGGTGGCGGAGTTTCTGCGCCACCTGGGGTGGGGCGCCAGAGCGCACATCGACTCTAACTATGAGGTGATCTGTTCACTTGTTGCCAGGGATGCAGGAATGGGAGAGATCGGCAGGATGGGAATTCTGATGAATAAAAAAACGGGCCCCCGGTGCCGGCTCAGTGTTGTCACGACCACCATTCCATTTGAACCATTTACCGCTGCAACCGATCCTAACATATTACATTTCTGCGGGATCTGTAAAAAATGTGCCCAATGCTGCCCGGCTCAGGCGATCTCTGACCAGCCCTATAGCCAGGATCCGAAAACTACCGGCTGGAAAATTGATAGTGACAAGTGCTTCTCTTATTGGTTGAAAGCCGGCACTGATTGCGCCCGGTGTATGGCCGTGTGTCCTTTCTCCCATGATAATTC
>JACNKI010000206.1 GCA_014382125.1 Bacteroidota bacterium
CGATTCGGTATTCCTGGTGAATTCCGGCAGTGAAGCGATCGAAGGAGCCCTGAAGTTGGTCAAACGATATACAGGCCGTACAGAAGTGATCGCGTTCAACAATGCCTATCACGGCTCTACACATGGAGCGCTCAGTATCCTGGGTAATGAAACACTGAAAAATGCGTTCCGCCCGCTAGTGCCGGGAATTCGTTTCCTGCGGTTTAATCAGCATTGTGACCTGGAACAGATCACCGGTCAAACAGCATGTGTTGTAGCTGAAACCATACAGGCAGAAGCCGGAGTGATCCTCCCCGATGAGAGTTTCTTATTTCAACTCCGTAAGCGTTGTGATTCAACGGGAACCCTCCTGGTGATCGACGATATACAGATGGGCTTCGGTCGTACCGGGAAGTTCTTCTCATTTGAACATTTCGGGATCACACCTGATATACTTGTTGTAGCCAAAGCGCTGGGCGCTGGGATGCCATTGGGGGCCTTTATCGCATCGAAAGAGATCATGAATACGCTGGCATATAATCCCGAATTGGGGCATATAACCACGTTTGGCGGACACCCTGTCTGTTGTGCTGCGGCGTTAGCTGGGATCGATGTGTTGATGAAAGGAGACCTGCTTGGATCAGTTGAGGAGAAAGGGGCTCTTTTTGAAAAGAAATTAACAGGTCATAAGGCTATAAAGTCAATACGGAGGAAAGGATTGGCGATTGGACTGGATTTTGCTGATCCTGGACAAAGGAAGCTTTTTCATGAAGCGTTGTTGCAAAACGGAATCATCACAGACTGGAGCTTGTTCCAGCCGGCTACATTCCGGATTGCACCCCCCTTAACGATAACGTTTGAAGAGATTGAAGGAGCCTGTAAACGAATTATCAAAGCGCTGAACCTTGAACCTTAAACCTTGTCAGTTTATCTTTTACCATCGGAACCCCTGTTTCCGCCTGCGGGCGAAGCGGAGGATGACGGGCTGCTCGCTATCGGCGGGGATTTTTCTGTCGACCGGTTATTGAATGCTTACGCTTCGGGGATCTTCCCCTGGTTTATCCATAACAGTGACATCTACTGGTTCTCACCTGATCCACGACTGATATTGTTTCCCGGCAAGCTGAAAATTTCCCGGTCGCTGGATCGCATTGTCAGGTCGGGAAAATTCGATATCAGGTTTGATCATGATTTCGAGGCAGTTATCAGAAACTGTGCAAGGATGAAACGATCTCATGAGCCGGACACCTGGATCAGTGAAGAGTTCATACAAGGCTATACCAAATTGCATCAGAAAGGATTTGCTCACTCCGTAGAGAGTTACTTCCATGGAGAATTGGTTGGCGGATTGTATGGTGTTTCCCTGGGAAAGGCGTTTTTTGGGGAGAGTATGTTTTTCAGTATGCCGGATGCTTCAAAAGTAGCATTGGCTCATCTGACAGAATGGCTAATGAAATGGGATTTCTCATTCATTGATTGTCAGGCGGATACTGATCATTTCCGACGTCTTGGAGCGGAATTAACCGACAGAGAAAAGTATTTGAGGATGCTGATCCAGGCAATCAAACACCCCACAAGAAAGGGATCCTGGATGCTGGATGCTTGATCCTGGATGAAACCTCAGAAAATAGTATCGAGAATCCAGCATCCAGTTATAAGCCAAGCTTTTTGCGAAGGTGTTTCGGAATAGCATCTTTATGAACCATTAAATCCATGGTTTTAAGTTCTACAAATGGTTTGGAAGCATAAAAATACCCATCGTATTTTTGGGTACCTACTCCCCATGAGTTCTTTACGATGTAATAAGTATTACCGTTCTGGTCTTTTGCCATCCCTATGATGTGCATCCCATGATCGTCTGTTGTCTTGTAATTATCGAACTCCTCCTGACGCATCTCCTGGGTGATCATTTTTTCCGGAACCGGTCCATTGAATTTATAGAGCAATTTCTCCTTCTCTTTATCAGTCATCTTTTCCCATTTTGCCTGCTCCAGGCCGGCCAGCTCAGGTGCTTCTTTATCGGGAACAATAGCCACGCCGTTCTTCCAGGAGAATCCCTTCTCGCTGATATCGCTTCCCCACACAACCGTGTAGCCTTCTTTAAGAGAAGTGTCAAGAATCTCCATCATCTCATCCATTGGAACATTGTAAACCTCATCCATCAACCAGTTATCCGGCACCTCCAGGATGAATTTCTCATAGAACGGATGGTGGTTAAATGATGCGATCTCCACATAATCGTCCGGGTTCAATCCCAGCATATCCCGGAATGATTCCGGTGTATATTCGACCCCGTCATAAGTAAATGCTTCAGGGATTTCGCCAAGGTATGCATCAAGAACTCCATTGAACCCATCATGCCATACAGGTGTGATCTTCCGGTTTCTGTTTTTGATAATGGCATCAACATAAGCTTTTAGCACTATATCCATCTCTCCATGAACCGGTTTATCTTCGCCAATAACCAGGCCATCATATACTTCATTCGGGACCATGCCATAATTCTCAAGCACATAAGTTACGTCGTGGGCAGCTCCTCCTCCGCCAAAATTGTGTTCCCCATGATAGCGAACATAGAGTGGCGCCTTGTCTGAATAGGTATAATATACGATAAACATTTCAGAAAGATCAAAGGTGTCTTTTCCCGTCCGCAAGAGTTCCGACTCCAGGAATGAGATTGTTGAATAGCTCCAGCAAGTGCCGGAACGGTTCTGACTTTTGACAGATGTAGCCGGGAGTTTAATGACTTCTTTGAAGACATATCCGGAGTCGGCTTTCTCTTCTTTTACTGTATCCTGAGCGGATGAGCTGATAGTGAATCCCAAGAAGAACAAGGCCAAAATCGCAATTGCTTTTTTCATCATGTATTAGTTTGAATGATTTGTTCTTATTTCTTATTTTCCTAATTTCCTAATTTCCTAATTTCCTAATTTCTTAATTTCTGTACTTCATTAAAAACCGCTCAAAAGTAGAAATTAATCCGGTTTAAAAGGGTGATTTTTATTAAAATCAGGTCTGTAATGGGCAAAACTTTCCATTCCCTGGATAAATCCTCTGCGCATTCCTAATCTCTCCATCATAGCGATCACCCTGTTATATTCGCTGCTGTTAAGGGTTCTTTTCAACAATGAGTCACCTGCTACCCGATTGGTCGGAAAGTATTGTGACATCAGGCCGATATGGAGGTCTGGAGATACCTCTTCGGCTATGAATTGCAGCACATCCTGGCTATTCTCGACATACCCGGGCAATACCAGGTGGCGGATAAGGATCCCGGATTCGGCATACCCCTGTTCATTGACCTGAAGTGCAGAACCTTTTTGTCTGTACATCTCCTTCAGGACGGCAGATGCCACTTCCGGGTAATCGGATGCATCCGATAGCTCTTTCGCAATAGATGAGCTCATGTATTTGAAATCAGGAAGGTAAACATCAATGATCCCTTCTAATGATCGGAGTGTTTCTACTGTATCGTAACTATTTGTATTGTAGACCCATGTCGGATGATACCCGGCTGTTTCGAGGGCCAAGATGATGACTCTCATCTGGAGTACGAAGTGAGAGGGCGAAACAAATCCCACAATGTTGATCCCGGTATCCAGAATCTCTGTGACCTTTCGGATTATAGTACTTAATAGCATCTCCTCGAAGGTGTGATCTCTGCTGTTGTCGCTAATCTGGTAGTTCTGGCAATAAATGCATTGGAGATTGCAGTTTGTGAAGAAGATATTGCAGATACCCATGGAGCCGCTGATGACTGGTTCCTCTCCCCTATGGATACAGATCGATGAGATACAGAATCCTGCATCAGCCTGACAATAGCCCAGGCTTTTAGAGAACCTGTCGGCATGGCAGTTGCGGGGACAGAGGGTACAATCTCTGAGTGTTTCAAGTTCCGAAAGAAGTGAAGAAAAGTCCATGCTAAATCATCAGTTTTTCGTTACTTTCGTGGCATTCAAACAAAGATATGGATTTAACCCGTTATTCTCACATTATCTGGGATTGGAACGGAACTCTGCTGGATGATGCCTGGCTATGCGTGGATGTGATGAATGGGATGCTTGAGAAACGCGACCTTTCTCCTATAACGTTGGAAATTTACAGAGATATCTTCGATTTTCCGGTTAAAGATTACTACCTGACGCTGGGATATGATTTTGATAAAGAGCCTTTTAAGGAGGTTGGCATGGAGTTTATGGTCCTCTATAACCAACGGCAAAAGGAGGCCAATCTCCATCCTGAAGTCAAACACCTTCTTCCCTATTGTCAGCTGAAAGGTCTCAGTCAGAGCATTTTATCTGCGAGAGAGCAGAATGAACTACTTCAGGAAACAGTGGACCTGGAGGTGAATCCATACTTTAAACTGGTCTACGGCCTTGACGATCATTACGCTCACGGAAAAACGGATGTAGGATTCAGGTTGATCAGGGATCTGACAACTCCCCGTAGAGAGTTGCTTTTTGTAGGTGATACCCTGCATGATGCAGAAGTAGCGAAAGAGATCGGGATCGACTGCATTCTGATCCCGAGCGGACATCAATCCGAGTGGCGGATCAGATCATCCGGAATGCTTGTTTTTGAATCGTTAACGGAATTTACCAGCCAATTATGAACTGTCGAAACTTACTTTCCGGAATTTTGTTTATATCCTTTTTGGTTCCTGAATACCAAGGATATACGCAAGGAATAAAAGGGATAGACCAGCCAACCCACCAAATTTCGTTAACCAAGTCAAAGAAATCCAGGATCCGGGATCCGGGATCCGGGATCGAGGGTCAAAAACTTATCATGTTTGTCGGCCAACATCTATTCAATGAGAAAGACACGGAATTGGTCGCAGCAATGGAATTTATCGAATCTCTGGATAACTATACAGTGCAATACCTCCCCTTTAATGAGCTGAAGAAACATCCGGAACTGCTTCAAGAAGCCGCAGTGGTCTGGTTTCATCGACCTGATACACTGGGATTTACAGCTGAGGAGTCGGATAGTAAGGTGATCACCTTATTGAAAACGTATCTTGAACGCAGCGGAAACCTGCTTCTGACTCTCGATGGCTTCCAATACCTTACCTTGCTGGGACTTGAGCCCACTCCCCCTTCAACAAAGTTCAAAGCTTCGATCGATAAAGGATATGGCAGGAAGCTTGGATTTCATGCATTCAGGGAACACCCGGTTTTTGAAGGACTTCATGGGGGAGCTTATATCTATAAGCCCGAGAAAGATCTCACAGTACGGATCCATGGTTTTTTCGGGGATACAATTCCTGCTAAGGGGAAAGTTGTAGCGATTGACTGGGATTATATCTTCTTCCGGGAAAATTCAAAGCTTGTAGTCGAATATGATGTCGGAGCAGGAAAAGTTCTTGCTGTTGGTGGATATACTTACTATTCAAGGCCAAATGAACAGCATCTTCACCTGGAGCGGTTTACGCAAAACATCTTCGATTATCTAATTGATAAACAGGATATTGATCCTGGATTTTACTGGGACTATGCTGCTGCAGAGATCCTCCCCTGTCCGCCGAAATTACAAAACCGCGATGTGTTGTTTGCCGCCATTCCGGAGAGCAAAAACTGGGTTATTCCGAATGACCCGATGGATTTTCCCTTGCGGGAGGCTACATCAAATTATTGTGAAGCTGCAGGTGAGCGGATGGTGATTATGGGTCAGGAAACCGGTGGAATTGAAGAGATCTGGGCACACCCTTTTATGGCTCTCAGAGATTTTCAATCGGGCATCCGGTCACGCCAAGGAGTGATCTCCGCTTCGCTTCGATATCCGGCATCTGATTCCATCCTCTGGCTAAGCACCATAACTCCTGAAATTGAGATCCGCATGGATGGCTTCATCAGGATGTATAAAATGAAAAGAGGAATACTGACAGAGTTAGTCACTGTGGACCCGGAGAAACCAGCTGGTATTATTCATTACCAATATAGTGGCACTGACACATTGACGATGCATGTAAGGTTCAAAAGCAACCTCAGGCTGATGTGGCCATACCCGGCAACATCCATCGGATCAATCTGTTACGGTTGGGATGCAGATTATCATGCATGGTTATTGCAGGATCAATCCAGGGATTTCAATGTCATTGTAGGCGGCAATATGAAGCCTGAATCCCATCATGCTGAACAGGGAGATGGATTTATCATAAAAGCGGATTTTTCCTATCAGATTTCTTCTGAAAAGTCATTGGATATTGTTGTAGTGGCTGGTAATGAGGGGTATACGCGTGCTCTTGATGAATTTGATCATGCGATCAGGAAGCCACAGGAGATATACACCCGGGCACAAACTCACGTGAAGGATCTCTTTCAGCAAAGTCTGCTTGTCACAACGCCCGATGAAAACTTCAATTTAGGGTATCGCTGGGCACTCCTTGGGTCAGACCGGTTTTTTGTGCATACACCGGGGATGGGTTCTGCCCTGGTAGCTGGTTACGCTACATCCAGGCGGGGTTGGAATGGGGTGCAGAAGGTAAGTGGCAGGCCCGGATATGCCTGGTATTTTGGTCGTGATGGCCAATGGAGTGGTTTAGCCTTGCTTGATTACGGGGATTTTGAGAAAGTTCGGGAGAACCTGGAGTTTTTCCTGAAATACCAGGATTTGAGTGGAAAGGTCTTTCACGAAGCGACCACTTCAGGAGTGATACATTATGATGCTTCCGATGCCACCCCTCTCTTTATTGTACTGGCTGGCAAATACTTCCGCCATTCAGGTGATACCGCATTTTTGCAAAAACACTGGCCAGAAATCAAGAAAGCGATTGACTTCTGTTTCTCAACCGATACCGACCAGGATCACCTGATCGAGAATACCAATGTGGGACACGGGTGGGTAGAAGGAGG
>JACNKI010000207.1 GCA_014382125.1 Bacteroidota bacterium
GCAAGTGGTCCCACGGAAGTGATCCCGGTAGACTTTGCATTGAGATAGCTGAGATCGAGCAGATCATTCAGCGGATCCAGCGAAGAGACCGGCGTCAGAGAGCAATCCAGCCAATGAAGGCGGGGGAGTTCTGTCAAAGGAGAAAGGCTTTTGATTTCTGACCGGCCACTGATATTGAGGCTGTCGATCGTCATCAGTGAATGCAACTGCTCCAATGTCGGTTTCGTATCCAGTTCCCGATAAATATAGAAAATCTTATGCCATTCCTGCGACATGGATTCCCACCACCTTTCCAGTTGAGTCGGGGCGAAACTCACTACCACACCAGGATGATCAATCATAAACTGAACCGCGTTATTCTTCCTGATCTTGGTTTGGTCACAATAGATCCGTTCAAGGACGGGCAGGTCAGCGAGAGGCTTCAGGGTATTTACATCCGTTTGATTAAATATTACCGCCTGCAGCGCCTCAAGATCCTCAAGCGGCTTAATATCGGTGACCGCTGTGTTTGAGAAATTCAATATCTGCAATTTCCTCAGATCACGCAGTGGCCCCAGATCCCGGACAGGTGTATTGTTGATCAGCAGTGTTTGCAGGTTGGTCAACTCTGCCAGAGGTACAAGGTCGGATACATCGGTATCGCTGATATCCAGTACCTCCAAACCCGGAAAGCTCGAAACGATCGAGATCTCGGTGATCCCGGTGTTACTCAGCTGAAGTTCTCGGATGTAGTTGCAATACTTGAGCGGATTCAGGGAGGAGACCTGTGTGCCTGAGATATCCAGGTTTTCGAGAGCATTGAGGTTCCGAAGTGGCATCAGGTCTGATACCGGTGCATTGGACAGGTTAATTGTAGTCAGGTGAGAGAGTTTTGTCAATGGTTCCAGGTCGCTGACCATCAAATTCCCTGAGAGATCGATCGATTTGCTGTCGACGATCTTCAGAAATAAACCATAGATACGTGAATCCTGGATCATGATCGGCATACTGTCGACGATCGCAACCGTATCGTTATAGTTCTTCACATCGCTCAGCATCAAACCGGGAGCTACCTTCAAATCCTTGCCAAAGATCTCCCTCCATCCCTGTGACAACCCATTCCACCAATTCCTCAGATCCTCTTTCTCGTTGAGCTTGGTAGTGTAAATGCTGACGATCTTGATCTGTTTCTTATTTTCGTCGTAATTGATTTCAATGTAACGGACCATATTGGAGTTTACCGAGTCACCGTCAACTGTAAGCCCTTTCAATGACCGATTGGCCGTCACCTTAAAAAATGTTTTTCCTGCGGATGTACTCATCACATTAACATCCTGTACCTGGTAACTGAATTTCGCCTCTTTGAAGAAAAAGTCAACATCGGTCAGATAAGCCTGAACATCCTTATATAAGGGTACCAGGCGCTTCTCATCCAGATCATCTTCCACCTGAACTTCATCATCCCAGAAAAACTTGCTGTAACTTTCGTTGATGATTGTCTCTTTCTCCTTTACCGTGTTCGATTTATCGGCGAGAAAATTCAATGTACTCTCCAGAAATTTCACAATCTGGGAAGCCTGTTTCCTGTAGCTCTCCATCTCCTCTTCCGGGATTGAAGCAGAAGCCAGCTCATCTTTATCCTCTTCCCCCTTATCGCCATTTTTCTTCTGACCAAATACCGGATCAACAGACAGGCAACATGAGATAGCCACAACCAGGGAAGTAAAAACCAGTAGATGTTTAATATTCATGGGTATAATTCCTGATGATTTCCTTTTTCTCTTTTTCTTTGACCCGAACCAGGTTGGAGATCAGCCAGCCTGAATTATTCCGGTTTCGGTTGAAATAGGTCACTTCAAAATACCATTGAGGGATCTGGAAGAAGTGAAACTTCACATGATTGGATGAAACGAACTTCATGTTTCCTTCCTGAAACTCTTTCAGGAAGAGCGCCATCTGGTCGGGACGGTAGTCTTTTTCCAGGTAGAAACCGATATTTTTCGGATCTTTGAATACCTTCCGGAGATTCATAAAATCCAACTCATGACTCATGGGGTGAAGGAAATGATTTCCGCTATTGCTCTCCCCTACATGGTTGAAATATCTTTCGAACAATCCGCAGTGCACGTTAGAGAGCACCCATTTGTAGCCCTGGCGCTCTTGTTCCAGTTTAAAATAGAGGATCATGCTGACATTCTGGCCTTTGTAAGTAAAGACTGAACTTACCTCTGCAAACCAGCTATTGGCATGAAAATCAAGGTATATCGGATGTTTCTTATTATTGATCTCCAAGATAAAGACCTCTTTGGTATCGTTCGGAATCAATGGACTGGATAGGTCAAAAAGGATGTTCAAATACTTTTTTCTCAGTTTTACTCCACGGTATCTGGGATCTGTCTTATAGAGTCGTTTACCAGTTGCATCCTCTTCCCCGTTAAAACGCCGGAAAAACTGATTTACCTGTTTCGTCTGGGCATAAAGCATCGATTCATCGCCTGTAAATGATCTGACCTGCCCGAAAGAGATCATGGAAATGAGATAGAAAAACAGAATAAGCTTCATCTTCATCTTCTGAATGTACTAAGGTAAAAAGAAAAATGCAGAACACAGCCGGTTGATAACCTTCTGCATTCTGCATTTTCTTCGAAAAGGAACATTATTTGCTGGTTTCTTTGACCCGGATATCGCCAAGCAAGACATCCCAGAACCCGATCAGGCGGCCTCCGATCTGCGTTTCCTTCCGTTTAACATATACTGTGATATCCTTCTTCGTCGTATCCTCGTATACAAGCCCTTTCTCTTTATCATATCCCTGGAAACGCTGGAAGACAGTAATCACTCCTACATATGTTCCGTCGGGCTGTTTCTCGAGGTCACTCACATATTGGATCTTGTACCACTCGATCACTACCCGATCGTAATTCAACTGCATCAGCCGGTCGAAATAGGTACGAACTTTATAATAGTGTACTTCAGGTTTCGAAAGGGATGATACACCCATTTCGCTACCCGGCATAAAGAGTTCGACAGCCCGTTCAATGACTCGCTGGGCTTCCGACCAGGGTGTGTCTGTATTCCCGATGATACTGATATATTTACTTAGATCCCGGACCTTTTCCAGGGCCAGGCTGTCAATCGCCTGTTTCCGTTGAGGAGAAATGTCATCATCTCCCTGGGCAAACAGCCCTGTTGACAGCAGGACAAGGCCAATGATTATTACAACTGCTTGTTTCATAATTCTACTTTTTTATTAGGTCAAGTTCTTTGATCTTCCCGGCTGTATCAAGCTGGTACGAATCCACCGTGTTGCGGTTCTCTTTCTGGTCTTTCACAAAATTCAGATAATCCATGATGGTTGTTGGCTTATCATAATCTACAATAGATCCCTCCCTGCTGATGACGATCAGAACCGGAATATCCGGTGCTGTGAAGTAGTTCAGTGTCGATTCGATCAGGCTGTTTGCCATGCTCAGATTTCCAGCTTTAGAGGCGTCAGCAATGGTCTGGAAAGAGCTCTCCAGCTTGCTCTTAAGTGTCATCTCCACCGATGAAAATTGACGCATATCATTGATCTTTTTCTCAAGGCGTCCAATCAATTCATCGATCTCTCCATTCTCCAGGTTTTCCTCCTTGATCATATTCAGTTCCTGCTCGAGTTCATCTGCAGAGAGATTCTCTTTGTTCACAATCAGGTCATAAAGCTTATTTCGTGCCACCGCCACTTTCTGTTCCAGTAATTTATTGAATTCTGCATAGGAACTTTTACTCCTTTCAGATGCTTCAAGGATGAGCTGATTCAATTCATCATCTCCGAAATTCTTGTTGATTGCTTCGGAAATGAGTTGATCCTGCTCTTCAATAGTAAGTTTGGTCGTGCCATCAATGATCTCACGCATCTGTTTCTTATACAAGGCGATTTGAGCTTTCTTCTCTTTCCGGGCGAGTTTGCCTGATGATTTACAGGCATCGAAGCTAACCGCAACCATTGCGATCATAATGATGACGACAACTTGCTGCCAGTTAACCGATCTTACCCTATTTGCTATGTTTGTCATGTTACAGTTATTGAGGTTTATAAAACGGGAATTTTACCACTTTAGCTTTTAACGTTTTTTCTCTGATTTTAATATAGACTTCACTTCCTTCTTTAGATAACGCTTTGGGAACATATCCCATTCCTATTCCCTTCTTCACGGCCGGCCCCATCGTTCCGCTGGTCACCTCTCCGATCACGTTGTCATCTATATCCACAATCTCATACCCATGCCTCGGAATTCCTCTGTCGACCATCTCAAAACCAACCAGTTTTCTGGATACGCCCTCACTCTTCTGTGTTAATAACGCAGCCTTTTGGATAAAATTTTTCTCGTCAGTGAATTTTGTGATCCACCCTAGTCCTGCTTCAATGGGTGAAGTGGTGTCATTGATATCGTTTCCATAAAGGCAGAATCCCATTTCCAGCCTCAGCGTATCTCTGGCAGCCAGCCCGATCGGTTTGATGCCATATTCGGCTCCGGCATCAAAAACCGCTTCCCAGATCCGGGGACCATCGGCATTGGCCATGTAAATTTCGCATCCTCCTGAACCGGTATATCCTGTGGTTGAAAGGATCACATCCTTTACCCCGGAGAAAGTCAGTTCTTTAAATGTATAATACTCCATATCCATGATCGGGGTATCGGTCAGTTTCTGCATCGCCTGGAGAGCCATTGGCCCCTGAACGGCAAGTTGGGCGATCTCGTCGGAAGCGTTATAGAGCTCTGCTCCTACTGTGTTCTGTTTGTTGCACCAGGCCCAATCCTTATCGATATTTGCTGCATTGACAACCAGGAGATAGGATTCCGCATTGAAACGATAAACCAGCAAGTCATCAACAATACCTCCCTTATCGTTAGGAAAGCAAGAGTATTGCACCTTTCCATCAACAAGCCTGGATGCATCGTTGGATGTCACCCATTGAACAAACTCCAGTGCGTTGGGTCCTTTCACCCGGAATTCACCCATGTGGGATACATCGAATACGCCCACGCCCTCTCTAACAGCTAAATGTTCGACGTTCACCCCTTCAAATTGGACAGGCATGTAATAACCGGCAAAAGGAACCATTTTGGCTCCAAGCGCCTCGTGAAATTTCGTAAAAGCAGTATGTTTCATCGTCATGAAAAATTAGTCGGTCTGAGGGAGGAAAAATCGCAGCAAAATTAGAAAAAATAACGAGGGATAGTGAGGTTGTTCATATTTATATGATAACTTTGTCGGCTATGATAAACCTGCAACAGAACACACCCCGATGGCTGATTTTCCTGATCGATATGGTGATAGTTTTCAGCTCTGTGTTCGTTGCTTATCTGTTGCGGTTCAATTTTAAAATCCCCCAGGTTGAGCTGGACCCGTTACCACAGATCCTGGCTTATATGATTGGCGTCAGAGCGATCTCCTTTCTGATTACCAAATCTTATACAGGTATCATCCGTCACACCAGCACAGCAGATGCCCTTCGCGTACTCCTCACCTTGCTTGTCGGCAGCATCATCTTCGGGTTGACCAACATCGGTACATACCTTTACAACGGAACTTTTTTCATCCCCTTCTCGATCATCATCATCGACCTGCTGGCCAGCACATTCGGACTCATCACGTTCCGGATGGTGGTTAAGATTGCGTTTCTTGAGTTCCAGAATCCTGTTCGTGCCAAAGTGAATGTGATTATTTACGGCGCCGGTGAGGGAGGCATAACGGCAAGACGAGTGCTGGCCAGGGATGCAGGCACCAAATACAAAGTGAGGGCTTTTATAGATGATAATCCGGCTAAAGCTGGGAAGAAACTGGAAGGGGTTGACATCATACTGTCCGATAAACTGGAAAACCTTCTTCAAACGCATACGATCGCCCATGTGATCCTGGCGATCCAGAATTTCGATCCGGACAAGAAAGAGGAGCTGGTAGATCTCTGTCTTAAATACAATACCAAGGTGCTGACGGTCCCTCCGATGATCCGGTGGATTAACGGAGAACTCAGTTTTAAGCAGATCAAAAAGATCAACATCGAGGAGTTGCTGGAGCGGGATGAGATCCACCTGGACGAAGAGAAGGTATCGAACGAGATCACAGGGAAAAAAATCCTTGTAACAGGAGCATCCGGGTCGATCGGAAGTGAGATCGTCAGACAGGTGGCCCGTTTCCATCCGAAAAAGCTGATCCTGATCGATCAGGCTGAAACTCCACTGCACTACCTGGAGTTGGAGTGGATGAACGAATTCGGCAACATCGAAGTGGAGTTTATTCTGGGAGATATCACCAACGAACCACGGATGTCTGAGATCTTTAAAAAAGATCCCCCGGATGTAGTTTACCATGCTGCTGCATACAAGCATGTGCCGATGATGGAGGCAAACCCGGTGGAGGCTATCCTGACAAACATAAAAGGCTCCCGCATTATCGCGGATCTTTCCGTAGCCGGCAATGTGAAGAAATTCATCATGATCTCTACGGATAAGGCAGTGAATCCTACCTCGGTGATGGGAGCCTCCAAACGAATGGCTGAAATTTACACGCAATCACTTAATGGACGTGGAGAGACCCGGTTTATCACCACCCGGTTCGGGAACGTGCTGGGATCTAATGGTTCAGTAATCCCCCTCTTCCGCAAACAGATCGAAAGCGGAGGGCCGATCACCATCACACACCCCGAGATTACCCGGTTTTTCATGACCATCACAGAGGCTTGCCGGCTGGTGCTGGAAGCTGGAGCTATCGGAGAAGGTGGAGAGATCTTTATCTTCGACATGGGCAGTTCAGTGAAGATCCTCGACCTGGC
>JACNKI010000079.1 GCA_014382125.1 Bacteroidota bacterium
TTCAATGAAGATCGTTCCGTTTACAGGATCAATGGCATACCCTTTTGAAAGAAGTAGCGAAATGACATAGGCCAGGAAGAGAACCACAAAGGGAGATGAATTGATCCATAGTTGTTTATGGCTTCTTCTTGTGATGGCCTCATGATTGGTGGAGTTAAGGATATAGAGGATTCCCAGCACCCGTGCCAGGAAAAAGATCGTCAGCCCCAGATCCACATTCCGCCAGTTCAATACTGCTTCCAATCCGTAAGCCGGACCTTCCCAGCGCGAGATTACCGGACTGATAATATCTGTCAGATTCAGCAGGTTAACAGAGAATTCAGAACCCGTGAAAAAGGTGGAGACAGCTACGCCGATCAGAAAGGTACCCAGGGCGCCATTAATCAGTAAGAACAGATCGAACGTTCGCTGGCCCAGGAAATTATTTGGTTTTGATCTGAATTCATAAGAGATAGCCTGGATGACAAAGGCAACCACGATCACCATCCAGACCCAGTAGGCGCCTCCAAAGCTGGTTGAATAGAATAGCGGGAAGGAGGCAAAAATGGCACCTCCGAATGTGACCAGTGTGGTGAATGTAAACTCCCATTTCCGACCCAGCGTATTCACGATAATTTTACGCTCCAGATCGGTCTTGCCAAGGGTATAGATCATGGTCTGACCACCCTGGACGAACATCAGGAACACAAGAAGGCTGGCCAGCAGAGAGATGATCATCCACCAGTATTGTTGCAAGGTTAGCAACGACATCGTTTCAAACATTACTTACTTCCTCCCTCTTTAGGCCCAATCTTAATTTGCCTTACCATAATCATCACCTCTGCGATCAAGAGTGCTGTGAACAGTCCGGCAAAAATCCAGAATGTGATGCGTATGGAATTGGTATCGATCATGGACACAGCTGCCACGGTGGGCAGCAGATCCTGAATCACCCAGGGTTGTCGTCCCACCTCTGCAACCACCCATCCTGCCTGGCTTGCGATATATGCCAGAGGGATTGTCCAAAGGCTGATCCACAACAGCCATCGTTTTTTCTCGAGTGTGGTTCGGTTAACGAAAAATAGCATCACAATAAAGAGAAGGATGAAATAGAATCCGAGGAAGACCATAATGTGGAAGCTATAGAAGGTCAACGGGATATTGGGAATCACTGATTCCGGGTTGTTCAGGTAGCCATAACCAAAATAGTTGAAGTTCTCTTGAAGCTTTTTCTGTGAGATCTTAGCCAGGATGGAATCACCCGCTCTGGTTGCTGTTTTATAATCTCGTAATGCGGAGATAGCAAGCTTGCCCTTCTCTATTTTCTGGGCGACTGAGTAAGTCATCTCTTTCTCTTCCACCGGGATTTTTTCAAACCACGGTTTGTATCCTCCATTCACAATATCCTCCACACCAGGCACATATGCTTCTGTATTTCGATAACCGAGAATGGACAGCAGCGAGGGAATCTGAACCTTCACCAGAAAAGCATCTTCTCCGTCACCCGGTTTTTTATCCGGATTAAGTATTCCGAAGGCCACAAGGCCAGCGCCTGCTTCTCCTTCGTAAAGGCCTTCCATCGCTGCCAGTTTCATCGGCTGGCTTTGTGCGACGGTATAGGCAGATCCGTCACCTGTCCCCACCAGAAAGATGGATGTGATGAGCCCGAAAATGGCAGCGACAAGGATGCTTCGTTTAGCCATCAGAATGTGTCTCTTTTTCAACAGGAACCATGAACTGATTCCGATCACAAAGATGGACCCTATCACATAGCCGTTTGATATCGTGTGAAGGAACTTGTTAAAGGCCATTGGGGAGAAGAGAATTTCCCAGAAGTCGACCATTTCGTTTCGGGCTGTATCGGGGTTGAACTCCATTCCTGTTGGAGACTGCATCCAGGCATTTGCTACCAGGATCCAGAGTGCTGAGAGGCTGGCGCCGATCGCAGTGAGCCAGGAGGCAGTCAGATGAAAGCCTTTACTCACTTTGTTCCACCCAAAGAACATGATAGCTATGAACGTTGACTCCAGGAAGAACGCCATAATTCCTTCGATAGCCAATGGAGCTCCGAAAATATCTCCGACAAACCAGGAGTAGTTTGACCAGTTGGTTCCAAACTGGAACTCAAGGATGATCCCTGTAGCAACGCCAATGGCAAAATTAATCCCAAAAAGGATCATCCAGAATTTGGTGATCTTTTTCCACTCCGGATTCCCTGTCTTCACATAGATCGTTTCCATGATAGCAACAAGAAATGATAACCCAAGTGTCAAGGGCACAAACAGCCAGTGGTAGATAGCTGTAAGGGCAAATTGCGCCCGTGCCCAGTCCACCATACTAAGGTCAATTTGATCAATCATAGTGTGGTTTTGGTTATGAAGCAACTAAGATACGAAAGAAATAACTAAAACGAATTGATCGGATTCATCAATTGCGGTTAATCAGTTGCTCCCTGACGTAGTCTCCTTTTCCTTCGTCAGTGTCTGATTTGGAGTTGAGGAAGTCAGGGAAAAAAAAGAGTCTGAGGATCGCAAAGATGATGAAGATTTTGATAATGATAATAGCCCAGAGTTTTCGGCCTACAGTCATGGAACGGAACCCGTCGTAGTAAAAAAAATATATTTTTTTTATCAGATTCAAAATTCAAATATAATTCACGTCCCACGTCCCACATTTTACCAGCTTCCTCCTGCGCCGCCACCGCCAAAGCTGCCTCCGCCGAAACCGCCAAAACCTCCACCCCCGCCGAAGCCGCCTCCCCCTGAAGAGAAGTTGTTCCAGCTACCACTGTGTCCGTGTCCGCCAAGACTTCCCATTAACCAGAAGGCTGTCCAGAAAGGAATACTTTTACCAACAGAGTGTGAACGTGCTCTGCTGGATCGGATAAGGAAGAATACGACCAGCATGACAAGGATCGGGATGAAGATCGCATAGGGTTTCGACTGACTTTTTTTCGTATATGCAGTGGCTGTGAATTCCCCGCTTGCAAGACTTATAATTGTGCCTACAGCAGCATTGATGCCACGGTAGTAATTACCCTCTTTAAATTGAGGAATCATCTCAAACTCCACGATCCGCTTTCCGATAGCGTCGGGGATCACGCCTTCAAGCCCATAGCCGATTGCAATATAGGCCTGGCCACTTTTATTTCGATATTTAGGCTTCACCAGGATGACCACCCCGTTACTCTTTCCTTTCTGCCCGACACCCCATTGTTCGCCAATCCGGAATGCAAAGTCAGCTTTATCGTATCCGTCAAGTGATTTCACGGTAACAACTGCGATCTGTGTGGAGGTGGTGTCGTTGAAGTTTACCAGTTTTTGCTCCAGTTGTTGAACCTGATCAGGTGTAAGCACGCCTGCCAGATCATTAACCAGCCTTGGAGGATCCGGCCTGGGAGGAATTTTTTGCGATATTGCTTGTAATCCCTGGAGAAGGATGAAAGTCAGAAATATATACTTGAAATTGGTCATACTATCTTTTTTTACCCCTGATCCCGCACGTGCGGGCCTTACTCCCCCTTTAGTGGGCCGGGGGGGGTAATTTACGTTTTTCCAAACGAAATATCATCTGCCAGCTCGTTCACATCATCCTGTTGGTAGGGAAAATGGTCTTTCAGCTGTTTTCCGGCTTTGATGATTCCTTCTGAAAGGCCTTCCACAAAGTCCCCATCCCGGAATTGTTTTTGCATCCCATCTTTGATCTCGTCCCAAAAGTTTTCAGGAACTACCTGATTGATCCCGATATCCCCCAGGATCGCAAATTTATGATCATGAACAGAGAGGTAGAAGAGAACACCGTTCCGGAGTTTGGTCTTGTGCATTTGCAGGTGTTTAAAGAGATATGCCGCCCGATCCAGGACCTCCTTTCTGCAACGGTTTTCAAGATGTACCCGGATCTCTCCGGATGTATCCAGCTCAGCTTCTTTGACTGCACTGATGATCTCCTGCTGCTCACTGGGTGTTAAGAAATGCTTTGCCGTTTCAGACATGATGCAAGATTTCCGGTTAAAATTCTACTTTTGGAGCTGTTTCCGCTCCTTTCTGCGCTTCGAAATAGCTCTTCGGCTCAAATCCAAACATTCCTGCAAAGATCCTGCCCGGGAAACGCTTGATGTATGTATTATAGGATTGTGCCGCTTCGTTGAACTTCATTCGTTCCACCGTGATCCTGTTTTCCGTCCCTTCAAGTTGCGCCTGCAACTCCATGAAATTTTGTGTTGCTTTCAGTTCCGGATAACGTTCAACAACCACCATCAATCTCGACAGGGCAGAGCTGAGCCCATCCTGGGCTGCCTGGAATTGTTGCATCGATTGCGCATTGAGATTGGTTGGGTCCACGGTCACTGATGTGGCTTTCGCCCGGGCCTCAATAACATCGGTTAGTGTCGACTTTTCGAAATCGGCGACTCCTTTGACGGTAGCTACGAGGTTGGGAATCAGGTCGGCCCGGCGCTGGTATACATTTTCGACGTTGGCCCAGGCTTTGCCAACATTCTCATCCCGGGTAACCATTTTATTGTAAACTCCGGATCCCCAGCCAACCACGATCACTACAATTGCAATGATCACAATAAGGATAATCCATCCTTTGGAAAGTTTCATAGGAGTGATGGTTTTAAAGTTTGTGTAAAGATAGTGAAAAAAAGTGAGAGGTAAGAGGTGAGAGGTAAGAGGTAAAGGGGGAAAATTGAAAAAAATAGATCTCTGGGTATTACTTTTTATGATTTAAATGGATTAATAGGAAAAAACCTGCTAAAATTAATTATCATGAGTAAATATGCCTTAACTGACCAAATCCGGAGATCTTCGCGTTCGGTTTGTAGTAATTTATCTGAAAGTTGGCAAAAGAGAAGATATATTGCAGTTTTTGTAAATAAACTAACAGATTCACTTCAAGAAGCAAGCGAAACTCAAACCTGGCTTGATTTTACGCTTTCATGTCGATATTGCTCACAAGAAGAATACACACAGTTAAATACAAACTATGAACAAATTATCGCACAGCTTCTAACAATGATTCGAAAAGCAAACAGCTTCTGCAAACTCTAATCCTCTTACTTCTCACCTCTCACCTCTCACCTCACTTCACCATCTTCGTGCTCCGACTGATAAAATCAGCCAGCTCTTTCCCTTTCAGCATACCTTGGGCCAGTAAGGCCAGGTCGAAGAGTTGTTTGATGGTTGAAGCCTGTTTGCCGCCATCGGTCTCCAGCAACAGTTTGCCGATAATGGAGTTATTGGAGTTTACCATCAGGTTGAATTGATCAGGAAGTTCTCCCATATAGCCCATCCCGCCACCTAGTGCTGACATGTCTTTCATACGACGCATAAATTCTGGCTGGGTGATCATGAAAGGTGCATCTTTTTCACTCTGGCTTTCAAAACTGATCGTATACTTCTTGGAATCGATCTGTTTCTCCATCAGCTCTTTCAATGATTTCTGCTGGTCTTCATTCAGTTTGGATGGTTGTGCTTCTTCTTTTTTAATCAGCTTGTCTACCGTATCTGCATCAACCCGGGTAAAGTGGGACTTCTCGAAACGTTGTTCCAGCGTGTTGATGAAGTGGCTGTCGATCACACCGTCCAGTATAAGTACATCGTATCCGCGTTCTTTTACAGCCTGGATGTAACTATATTGTTCTTCTGTGTTGGTGGCATAGATGTAGATCAGCGTTCCGTCTTTGTCTTTCTGAACCTTCTCAATATGCTTTTTATATTCGTCGAAAGTGAAATATTTTCCATCCGTATTTTTCAACAGGCAGAACTTTTTCGCTCTGTCGAAAAAGGTAGTTTCCGAAATGATCCCGTATTCAATGAATACCTTGATATCGTCCCATTTCTTCTCAAAGTTCTTTCTGTCCTTTTTGAATAATTCCTCCAGTTTATCGGCCACTTTCTTCATGATGTGATTGGAGATCTTCTTGACATTGGGATCATTTTGCAGAAAACTGCGTGATACATTCAGAGGGATATCCGGAGAGTCAAGCACCCCGTGTAGCAGTGTAAGGAAATCGGGAACGATTCCCTCGACGGAATCGGTAACAAAGACCTGATTGCAATAGAGTTGAATTTTATCTTTTTGTACCTCCATTGTCCGTTTTAGCTTAGGAAAATAGAGGATCCCGGTGAGGTTGAACGGATAATCCACATTCAGGTGGATATGAAACAGGGGTTCATCGAATGAATAGGGATAGAGTTCGCGATAGAACTTTTTATAGTCCTCGACTTTAAGTTCCGATGGTTTCCGTTTCCAGAGAGGATCGGTGTCGTTGATGATCCGTGGCTTCTCAACTTCTATTGTTTTTTCTTTGCCCTCTTTATCTTTTTCCCCTGTCGGTTCATTAACTTTCTCTGTACCAAACTGGATTGGAACTGGAAGAAACCTGCAATATTTATTCAGGATCTCGAGAATCTTTTGGTCTTCGAGGTACTCTTTCGAATCGTCGGATATATGCAAAATGATCTCAGTGCCTCTTCCCCGTTTCTTTAACTCTTCCATAGTGTATTCCGGACTTCCGTCGCAACTCCAGTGAACTGCTCCGGTTCCTTCGCCGGTCAGGTAGCTTTTTGTCTTGATCTCTACTTTATCCGAGACCATAAACGAAGAGTAAAAACCCAGCCCGAAATGGCCGATAATGGCATTCAGTTCCGTTTCCGATTTGGTCTTGAACTGGCTGATAAACTCTTCTGCACTCGAAAAAGCAATCTCGTTGATAAACTTCTCAACTTCGTTAGTTGTCATTCCGATCCCCCG
>JACNKI010000185.1 GCA_014382125.1 Bacteroidota bacterium
CCACGCTCCATAAGATTGACGATATGCTCTGTGTGTTCAATACAGCCGATTATACACTGGAGTTATATACGCTGATGGGCGAATTTACATCCAAGCTGAAGTTGCAGGTTCAGGAAACCAATGCGGGCCGGTGGACCACTGAGATCTATATCGATGACATCGAAAGGAAAGCATATACGTCCTTCATCAAAAACGGCAGGATGACCCTCTACCGCGTCGATTTAAATACCGGCGAGCTGAAACGGGTAACCAGCTCAAGGCATATGTTTCCCCAAAAGGTTCGTGTACACAACAACTTCCTTTTTTACCTTTACGATATACCCGGCCAGGGAGATAATAAACATATGTTCAGACAGAAGCTTTAACGGATGGTGATATGGTTCCCAATTAATCCGCATCTTTGCATGAGTTAAAAACGAAACTCATTCATTCATGAAACAACTTTTTTTGATTATTGCCATGACTATCGGTCTCTCTGTAGGTATTGCGGCTCAGGAGGCAAGCTGGATCATACACAAGGATCAGGTCAGGAGTTTCCTGGATCGCCAGGACAACCTTTTTGAAGCCTATTCCGTAGCGCTGGGAGATGCTTATTACGACTATTACTCTGGCGTTTTGGAAGATGCGGGAACACTGGAGTTAATCAAAGCAGACGCATACGTACACAAAGACAGTATGGAAGCTCTTCTTCAATACTGGATGCAGAGACAAGATCAGATTTCCGATACGATGATGCAACGCCAGCTTATTCAGTGGTACAATATCATGATAGCATCACAAGTCAATGATGCTTCAGAGATTAGTGAACTGCAGTCGGAACTTGAAAAATGGCTTGTGACATCTGATACGGTAGAAGGGAAACCTTCCGGCAAAGATCTGGAGGAGATGGCTAAAATGCTGCTGGTTAAACGTAACGATTGGGCTAAAGCGTTAGGATTTCCCGGTTACATCGACATGACCCTGATGGTTAACAGCATCCAGCCCGAGGAACTTCAGCACTGGCTCCATGTAATGGATACACTTACTATCCAGCCTTACAGGGCGATGGTTGACGAATTAAAAGAGCAGAATGAACTTGATGAAGTAGAGATTCAGGATATATTCCAGCTTTATTTCAACTATTTCCGATGTGGACCACCAGAGCCTTCGAAAGAGGAACGTCAGGCCATCCTCTCCTCCACCCTGAACGGATTAGGAATGAAGTATGAAGAGCTACCGATCCTGCAGCGTGAGATGCAACTGCCGCCCCCGATGGGTGGACAGGGAATTTCTGTACGGATCCCCGACAACTTCAAGTTGGTTGTGAATCCTAACGTAGGAATATCAACAATCTTTCACGAAGTAGGACATGGTTTGGCCTGTGTTTACGTTAGGATCCCATCTCCGGTACTTAAGGGGTATGAGTGGATAGCAGGAGGCACCAGTCCGATCATGGCAGAAGGTTTGGCTGAGTGGGCAGCGGGTATCCTTCAGAACCCGGAATGGATGAAAGCGAATACCGATCTCACCGAGGAAGAAATTGCCGGGAAAATCAAGACCTGCAAGAAATATGCTCCGGTCAATATCCGCTTCTGGCTTTACAATGTGTGGCTGGAACTGGAAACATTCAACAATCCGGAACTGGACGTGGATTCACTTCGGTCAACGTTGTTGAAACGATACCTGTTCGTTGACACACCTTCCTCGCGACAGCACAAAATAGCCAACTCCATGTATGTATCCTATCCCATCTACAATCACAACTACCTCTTCGCCGAGATCATCCAGTGGCAGATCCACAACGAACTGGAGAGCAGACTGGGATCTAACTATCTTTTCAACCCCGAAACTGCTTCACTGATGCAGGAGTACTTCTACAAAGACGGCGAATATTACCACTGGCAGGAGAAGCTCAGCCGGTTCACCAAAAAAGGGCTTGATATTGAAGGATATATGGATTGGATAACTAGATAACCGGATAACTTGGTATCAAAACGTAATCACTGTATCCTTCCCACGCAGATACTCTGTAAACGGTTCTCCCATCAGCCGGACATCAATACCCAGTCTGATTATTTTTTTTGTAACTCCATAAGAATCTGTGCAAACGAGGCATGCCTGAATTGTCATCCCGCTGTCGAGGCACATCTGGATCTCTTCCTGGATCTCCTTGTCTTCAGCTGTAAGCTTTGCAGATGGCCCCCAGATAATCAGGTTGATCTCATCCCACCAGCCATTGGCTTTGGCATTCATCAGGTACTGAAATATCATCCGGATCGCAACATCTTTCTCTCCTGTGGTCCATAAGACGTGGAGCTTCTTCGTCTCATCCATTGTTCGAGGTTTAGTTTAATTGGGGGGCAAATATACGGATGTTTGGGAAAGAAGGTCAAGAAAAATTAAAACCTTCCCTTCATGCCTGGATTACTTGGTCACTGGGTCACTTGTCTAATTTGTCACTCTTCCAGCACCACCTCCTTCACAAACTCTCTCGTAGCAGGAATCGTCATCTCTCTTTCACCGCTGGTCTTGGTCACAGAAGTAGCTGTTCCTTCTGATCTGATTTTCACTAAAATCCCTTCCTTGTAATCGAAGAAATAGGTGTCGCTGCCTGAAATATCGCCGGTTGTTTTCATCTCTACTTGCCGTGTAGTCCCTTCTCCCAATAAAGTACCGCTGAAAGGGACTGTGACCCGGGCGCACTTCCTTCCGCTCAGCGTCTCGTACCCTTCAAAAGTAGCCGTGCAATTGATATAAAGGTGCAACCAGTTTCCTCCGGACTCCTCTTTGATCGTATCCTGATAGCTCCATGAATCCCCGGGCTTAACCGGGTTTGCAGGGAAATCAGGGAAGAATCCCTGGAATTCGGCACTCAGGCTACGGGTTTCACCCCCCAGGTGAAAGGTGATCTCCTCTGCCTGTGAGAAATCCGATTCCTTACCAATTGGTGTAAGTTTGATGGCAAAATTCCGTCCGATTACATCTTCCATTCCCGGGGTGGTTTCGTTCATCGGTGTTTTCATGTTGAGATACATTGTGTCAACAGTGATATCCATGGTTATAGGATTTGATGAAGGATCGTCAGTTTTGAGAGAGTATACCTGGTAGTTCTTCAGGGTAACTTCAAACTTTTGCCCCATCATCTCCATGTTCTGAACCATATCACCCGTAGCGATATACTTGAGGGATTTGGATTCCGGGAAACGGTAACTCAGGATCAGGCCTTTTTCTTTATCCCCCCAGATGTTCTTTTTGGATGCACATCCGGCAAGGATAAAGATGGCTGTCAATACGATCCCAGCCGGGATCATTACACGTAAAAATTTTCTTGTTTTCATGATTTTCGTTTTTGATAATCTGTGTCCATCTGTGTCATTTGTGTTCTTATATTTGTTTTTCTTGTTCAATTACGTTGAATTCAATCAGGGCATCTACGATATCGAGGATCTCAGACAGGTTTGAAGAATCGACATCTGCTTTCTCCATGATCTTATGGATGGATTGAAAATCTGCACTGGGGAAGGGGAGGTGAAACAGAAACTGTCCCTGGGGAATGGTCAGGTTGATCCGCCTCTCCGTGCGCTCACGTCCTTGTCCAATCCAGATTACTACGTTACTAATATACTGGTTGTTTCGGGAAGTTGTAAAACGGGCTCCGGCATTCTTTCGCTCCCGGATCCGGAGATCTGTCCGGTGGTCGGTTGCGCTTTTCGGGAATAAAGGAACCAGATCAAGATCCATGGATATCTTCTTCTTTTTTAGCATATACCGGAAATAGGGGCGTTTCTTTTCATAGACCTCCTCCTTCACCAGGAATCCAAGGTCGCTCATCGCTTCCAGGAAATCCTGAACGGTTTTGATGTGCAGGTCCAGCCGCGAAGCAGCTTCGGATGCGGAGATACTGGTATAGGTAGCGAGCAGCCGGAAAAGATCTTCGGCGTAGTCTTTCGAGATGTAAGAACCAAGTATGGCTGCTTGCTTGAAGTCCATCTGTTACTCTGTTATTGGATTTTGTTTCAACGAATTCAATCGGTCAATAATCCGAATCCCATCGCCTTGTTTGAAGAGTTCAAAAAAATCGATGAAAAGTTTCCCGAGATTTGAGCAAAGTTGGTCGAACGATAACTCCTCCTTATAAGCCAGGTAATCCCTTTTCGACATACTTACCGTGATGTTCCCTTGAAAGTCAAAGGCGATCCAGGTACGGCCATGCCTGAAACTTTCAGGACTGAAGTTGAAGTGATATTCATCTCCCATTCTTATCGGAACCAATACCACCCGATCCTCTTCCATGTAAGGCAAGGCAATGAGGTTTCTGCGAATATATTCTGCAAATCCCAACAGTTCATCTTTTGTGTAGGTTGTTTTTCCAGCAGGTCGTGGCCGATCCGTGAAGCCATCAGATGCCAGCTCTGTGGCATTGGCAACCAGTTCAAAAAGCTCCCGGCCTTTAAATTTATTCTTCCGTCTAACTACCACAAGGATAATCATCCAGATACCGATTACGATGCCACAGAAATAGAGGAACCAGGCCATTTTTTTCTCCGGGAAAGGGATGAATCCTTCCGGCAGCGTAGCAAAGTAGAATGCAAAAAGCAATTGCATAAGGCCTCCTACAAGAAAGCTGCTGTTATGCGTACGCAAAAAGAGGGTAAATGAGAATACGGCAAAGAGTGCAAAACAGATAAACATGACAAATAATCCTGCACTGATATCGATGAAGATGGCTGCAAATGCGAACAGGGTAACCATCATGAGCGCAGGAATGATCGGGTGGAACTTATTGTTACTTTTTAATTTGTTGGGATAATACATCTCGGTTTGTTTTGTTTAATCATTATTTCATCAGCATTTATTTATTCATGGATTCCGGTTGTTTGGCTCCTGAATTGGTCTCGTACTCGAGAATCTTTACCTCTTTTGGATGAAATGAGGTTCCTTCGCCCAGGCGGATATGGCCGGAATCGATGTAATCAAACTCCTGGATGGTAGCATCAACCGGGATCCATCCGGCCTCTCCCATATAGACCTCAGTCCAGGCATGCTGGCCGAAGAAACCTCCGTTATCCGGAACATACATACACCCGATGGATAACCGGGCAGGGATACCCAAAGAACGGCAAAATGCTGCCAGAAGACGTGAATGCCCTCCACACTCTCCCTTCATGGTTTTCAATGTTCCTACTGCAGATCCCCCTCCGGGAATCGCTCCCTTAATCCTGGTCCCTACCCAATGGCTAAGTTTTTTAACAGCATCCCAGGAATCTGTAACTTCATTACCTGTAATTTTCTCCGCTTTGGCAAGGATTTTCGGATCATCCGATTCGATAAGGAATTCAGGTTCAAGATATTTTTGCATGGCAGAATCCACGGTATAATCATAAGGATAGCCGGGTGCGTTTGCTCCGTCAAATCTCGGTTGACTGATCTCAAAAACACCATCAATGATATTATTCTCTACTGTTCCGTTAAATTTCTGTCCGGGATAATTCAAACTCTCCACCGAAAGCAACTCTCCGGATGAGTTGATCTTCATTTTAACCTTCATGAAGGATAATTCTTTGAAATCAGGAATAATTTCATGGACCTGATAAAAAAGGATATCATCTACTCGGGCCGACACTAAGCGGTTGGCAATGTCTCTGGTGGCGATAAAGAATTTGTAATTACTGGTATGAAATATTCCTTTCACAATAAGCCCTGAACTCTCTTCTAACCATAGTTCACTGTGCTCTCCTGTGGTTCGGTTAAGTTCTTTTACACGGATGGTGTTATATCTCTTCTCTGCCAGTAGCAATGTATCTCTCCCTTTCCAGCTGTAAGATTTGTCAACCATCCTTGCTTTAATCTCTTCGAAAACCTGAATATCCAGTGGATTGAATGGATTTTGTGTGAGTTTTGCGACCAATTGTGGCTTATACATTCCATTTTCGAAATGGATGCCATTTGGTAGAATAATCTTCCTGGTTTCTTGCCCTGAGGAAGAGGTAATTCGGGCTGTATCTCCCTGCACGACAATCTTGTTTCTTACTCGAAGTCCACCCTGGTCGATGGAGACCTGCGAATAGATCAGATGCTGGAATGTGGTGTCGTAATACCCTTCATTTTTCCCTTTTGTGAACACCTGCTTCCCCAATAGGTTCATCCGCAGGTGGCTGGTCTCTTTTAACTGGCACATCACGCCCTGTTCAGTCAGGACCCGGTCGCAGGTCATATCTTTATATCCGCACAGTTGACCGTGAATCTCAATGGCATAAAAGGCTTGTCCAACCTCCTCAAGCTCTTGTTCGATCTGAGGCTTATCCGTTTGATTACAGGAGGCGACTAAACAGACAAGGAGAACGAAGAGCGTGTTGTATATTAAACTGCCTTTTCTCACGGCGTATCGTTTTGTTGACTATTTACAGTTTCCTGGAGTTCCTCCAGCATCTTCTTCCCATTCTCATTATCAGGGTTCAATGCAACCGACTTCTCATAATTCTTAATCGCCATTGTACGATTACCGCCTTTCATGTAGGCTTCACCCAGGCTGTCGTAAACATTGAATGAATCGGGATTCTCTTTTACATTCAATTGGAATATCTTGATGGCTTCAGGAATTTTATTATTCCCAAGATACCGGTATCCCAACCTGTTCAGTAACTCCTCTTTGAAGATATACTCTCCCCGGTTCTCTGCTTTCAACTCCTGATATCTCTCCAATCCTGCATCGATTCCCTTCTCTTCAATAACCTTTTCGATGATATTGGCA
>JACNKI010000208.1 GCA_014382125.1 Bacteroidota bacterium
TTGGAACTCTATATCGGAAGCAAAGAGCAACGACTGAGTTTTATCTACATCAAAGACCTGGTAAGATTGATCTTTGAATCTCTGACTTCTGCACATATTCGCAAGGTATGGCTGGTCTCCGATGGAAAAAGCTACACGTCAGAAGAGTTTGCTTCGATCGTAAAAAGCGTTTTGCAAACAAAAACACGGTCACTTGTAATCCCTGTCCAACTGATCAGGACGTTAGCTTCCGCTGTTAAACATCTTCCCTTAAATTCTTCCCGAATCCCATATCTGAACCACGAAAAGCTAGCTATCATGACCAGCATGAACTGGCAATGTGACTCTTCAGCCTTGAATTGTGATTTCGGATTTACCGCTGAGTATGATCTTCAGCATGGGATCCGGGAAACCCTTAACTGGTATAATACCCACCAATGGCTATAAAAAAAAGGCTGTCCCTTTGTTTTGAGACAGCCTCTTTTTGTTGATGAAGAATCAAGTTAGTTTTTATCAAAGAAAAGTTTTGTTCCAACATCATCTCCACCGATAGCAGCAGCTGCTGCAGCACGGTTTGCAGGATTTAAGGTTTGTTCCGCAGCTGGATAGGTTAATCGCAACGGAAGCACACTGAAGGCATCAGGAGGAGGAATAAGAATAGGATAGTCTAATATCCGGTATGCAGTCCAACCCTCAAATCCGCGATTAAAGAGCCCGATCCATTTTTGCATTCCGATTTTCTCTTGCCAGGTACCTGTGGCAGATGCATAAGCAACTTTCGGATTTGCCAGGTAGGCAGCAGCCTCTGCAGCAGTACCTCCCCAGAACTCGATGGAAGCAGTAATTGCTTTCTCATAAAACTCTGCAGCAGTCCCGCCTACACTGAAACCTCTCTCGGCACCTTCTGCCAATAAGAAATAAACCTCGGCTAAATCAAAATAATCAAATGGGAAAGTAGCTTCAGTGATTGGATCGGCTACATGCGAAAATGCAGTGTAGTCGTTCTGTACACCATAAATTCCTCCGACATATGCTGGAGGGTCGCCGGTCAGGGTAAAATACAACGGCCTTCTGGGATCCTCTAATTCGTTCATATAATCCACCAGCGTGTTGGCCATTACGAAATCCTTTCTGCCGCTTAGAACCAGATTCTCATTAACAGGATTCGTATGGGGCTGAGAACTCATATAAGCCATCAATGCGTTATCTGCCTGAGACATGATAACGCCGGCTGTATAAGCAGCTTCAACCGTAGTGGCAGCCAGCGCGGGATCGACATCAGCCAGAAGCATGCCCATCCTTAATTTCAGGGAATTGGCAAATTTAGCCCACTTTGCTACATCGCCGTGACACATATTGTCTGCACCGCCAAAACTTGCTTGTGCCTGATCCATCGATACAATTGCTGCACTAAGTCTGACAAGCAGATCCTTGTATATGGTAAGACCATCATCGTATTTGGGCAGAATAATATCCGGATCTAATGCTTCTGTATAGGGGACATTCCCAAACGTTTCAACAAGCACACTATACGCATAAACAGTCAGGACCTCAATAATAGCAAGTTTATTTGGCAAGACTTGAGGTGCGTCGCCTACCATCGGTCCTTGTTCCTGGATCACTTTTGCGGATTCCTTCAAATTCATCAGAACATCCCGGTAGAAAGCATTCCACCAGTTACCGGGAATTGCCCGGTCTCCGAGTTCATAGTTGGCTTCATCAGTGTACGTACATTCCGTCCAATGCTGAACAAACAAACGGAAATTGTTTCGGTTCACATTTGGTGTAACCATGATGTTGGAAAGAGCCAACTGGGCTCCCGTAAATAATGATTCTCCGGGAACGGTCGTTGGATCTTTGGTGTTAACATTTAACTCCTCGAGTTTCTTACATGAAGAAAACAGCAGGAGGATCAATACAATTGCTAATATATTTCTCATAATTATTTATATTAGAAGGTGAATTTTAAGTTCAGAGTAAAATCACGGGTGGTAGGCAGTGGCCCGGTTGAATATCCTTGCAGGTTTCCTGCTCCCAAACCTGATTCAGGATCGGCATGAGGCATGTTTTTAAACAGGATTGCAACGTTTGAGGCCACAGCTGTAAGGGTTATCCCCGTAATGAACGTTTTCTTCAATACCTTGGGAGGAATGGTATAAGATAGGGAGATATATCGCAATTTGATATAACTTGCGTCATAAACAAAGGCATGATTCGGAAGCCCTCTTCGATACCCGAAAGCGCCATAGTTGGAGGCGGCTATTCTGGTTGTGTTGACCTGTCCATTCTCATTTACACCTTCATTGATAAATCCACCGCAGTCTGAAGCATATGTTCCATCTGGATTATATGTAAGTGGATCTCTAACCGGATTGCCGAGATCGTTAATAAAATCAGTCTCTTCAGGTAAACCGGTTGCCGATCCATAATACATGTCGAGTGAGAAGACGTCTCCACCGCTTTGAAAATCAAACAGGACACCTAATGACCAGTTTTTATAGGTAAGGGTGTTTAGTATACCACCTTGCCAATCGGGATTTACGTCTCCGATCACATAATCATTTGTAGCTGTTTTCATGTATTGACCGTTCGTTGAATCGATTACTTTTTCTCCGGTAACATCATGATAAATATAATCATTACCGTAAATCACACCATATGGTTGTCCAACCATGGCATTGACGGAAACTCCTCCCTGGAATCTACCTAACTGCAGGTTATCAACACCTTCCAGTAAGGAAACAACCTCATTGTAGTTCTTAGACCAGTTCAACGCTATATCCCACCTAAAGTTTTTACTTTTAAATGGTGTTGCATGGAGGATAAGTTCGATTCCTTTATTTTGAATTTCACCTGCATTGATTATTTTGATGTTATAACCGGTGCTGGTTGAAACCGGAAGCGGCAGAATCTGATTAACCGTATTGGTCTTATATAGGGCCAGGTCAAAACCAAGCCTTCTGCCTAGAAAGTACATTTCAAGACCACCTTCGATGCTTTTGGTTATTTCTGGTTTCAGATCAGGATTTTTCTGTGTAGTCGGAACCGCTGTGGTCAAACTGTTAAACGGTGATAATACGAGGTAATTATCAATGAGCTGATCAAATCCCGGGCTATTACCAACCTGGGCATAACCTAACCTGATTTTTCCAAAGGAGAGCCATTTTGCATTAGGTATAACCTGAGAAAAAATGAAACTTCCTGTAACTGAAGGATAATAGTATGAATTATTATCTTCGGGCAGCGTTGAAGATTGGTCTCTTCTGATCGTACCATCAAGATAGAGGTAGTTTTTAAATCCTAACGAGGCACTTGCATAAATTCCATAAACCCTCACTGTTGAAGCAAGTTCCTTTGGAAGTGGCAGGGGACCGGCGCTGTTTTGTAATGAATAGAGCTCAGGAACGGCCAAACCACCACTGGTTGCTGAAATCAAACGGCTATACTTGGTCTGTCTGATGTTCATCCCCAATATCGCTTTCAGGTTAAAGGATTTCGACAAATTTTTATTAAAATTAGCCATGGCATCATAATTATACTCGCTGAAGGTGATGTCCCTTCTCATGTAGCCAGATCCCTGAGTACTTCTGCCTATACTGCCATCAGGTCCGGTACCAATGCCAAATCCACCGGGTACACTACCAACAGCTCTTCTTTCTTCCTGAAGTTCTGCGTATGTGTCAACTGAAAACCGGCCAAAAATGTTCAGCCATTCAGCAATTTTATAGGTGACGGACATATTGCCGATAAAACGATTCCGCTTATCGGTTTCATAGTTTTGATATCGCGTCCAGTAAGGATTATCCCAGTAAATTGGAAACGCATCGGATGGGTCGATATAATTCCAGGTTACGTTCCGCTCAGTGAGATCGTACATATCCTTCTGCTGCTGGACATCAACGTTGGTTTGCCACCACTGACGGAACATTCCCATGATGTTGTCATTATATCCTGTTGAATTACGCCCTTTCGCATTGAGAAGAGAATAGGTTCCGTATCCTGAAACAGTTAACCGTTTGTTTACTTTCCAGGTTCCACTCAACATGACATTGTTTTTAGTCAGCTTGCTGTTAGGCAGCAATCCCGATTGTGTAAAGTTTGTATAGGATAATCTGTAGTTACCGTTTTTGAACGCATTCTCAATGGACAGCGTATTGGTGAACGTTAACGGTTTCTCAAAAAAGGTGATGGGACCGTTCTTGGCATTCATCCATGGTGTGGCTTTGAGGAAATTCGGAGATTCAGGATCGACAGCGTCCCATTGATAAACCATCAGGTTAGGATCGAATGGATAAGTACCATAAGAAGCATCTTCAGAAGTTACAACCCAAAATGTTTCTTGACTGCCTGGACCTGTCGGATCTGTTGTGATTGTATTATCAGGATTTATGTATCGCTTGTACCAAGAGTAATAAGGAGAACCCGGCATCTCATCATAGTAATTTCCATAACCGGCACCGTACTGATCCTGATAAGTAATCATTGTTGATTTATCAACAAAACCTATGGTTGCACTGGTGTTGAAGGTAACTCCAGCACCTCTTCTTTCGCCAGCTGCTAATTTCTTTTTGCCTTTCTTTGTAGTGATCATGATCACGCCGTTTGCAGCTCTTGAACCGTACAAAGCAGTTGCAGCTGCTCCTTTCAATACGTTAATGGATCCGATGTCTTCAGGATTAATATCCGAAGCAGCATTTCCAAAGTCGTAGCTGGTCCCTCTGGCCTGTTCTTGAGAACGGGTGTTCGTCACTTCATTATTTACAGGAACACCATCAATAATAAATAAGGCCTGGTTGTTACCAGTCAACGATTTGTTTCCCCTTAACAGAATATTGGTAGAACCACCCATATTCGTGGTTGTGGTTATTTGCAGACCGGCTACTTGTCCTTGTAGGGAATTTACAAAGTTATCAGTCTTGACTATGTTAACATCGTCTCCTGATACTTCCTGTGTTGAGTATCCAAGGGACTTTTTTTCACGGGGAATACCAAGAGCAGTGACCACGACTTCATCCATAAACAGGACATCCGTCTCCATCGAAATGTTGACGGTGTTGGATTCACCCAGGGTGATCTCCAGCGGTTTCATCCCGACATAGGAGAAAACGATCACTTTGTACTGTGGTGGAACTGAAAGAGAGTATTTCCCATCCACATCTGTTGAGGTACCCAGGGTAGTTCCTTTTACCACTACGGTCACCCCTGGTATCGGGGTGTTATCCTCCGCAGAGGTCACTACCCCGGTAATGACACGTGTCTGTGCAAGAACTCCTTGCAGCCCTATAAAAAACAGGAGAGCAAGGATCATCGTAAATTTTCTCATAACTGTTGATTTTGGTTTATAAACGATTTATAATCAGTGAAATTTACAAATAGGAATATTGTAAGGTTCCTGACCTAACCTCACAATATGACAATATATTGAGTTTGTTTTTAGACTAATCAACTCTAAATATTATGCGATAATAAATGAATCCAATGCAATTATAATGATTAACTTCGGTGAAAAAAAATTTTTTAATAAAAATTTGATCAAAAATGTAAAAATTGCACTTTTCCTCCAAGATTATCAGATATTTAATTAGGAAAAATTAATTCATCCTGCGTAAAAATATCCCAAAAAGAACCACCAATAAGACGTATAAAGCTGTTGATATCCATGAAATGTCGGGCCGGAACAGATGGAATGCAGCAATCAGGAGTGAGGGAATGGTGAAAAGGTAGTAGCCAATGCGTCGCAGTTTCCACATGAAGATCACGCCGGTGAAAGCGATAACATGTAACATGAACCCACCAAGAAACAGCAGGATGACCTCGCCCGATACCCAGCTTTTATCCGGGACATATTGAACAATAAGTTCTGTAATTGAACCGGTATAAAAGAGAGCCAGGATAAAGAGAGCAGCCAGGCATCCGTAATAGATCCAGGAGAAGATACAAAGAGCAGATAGCCATAACGGGCGCCCGGAGATTTCGTTTTGTGTCATTTCAGTGCATATGTTTCATTTGGGTACTATATAATATGATAAACAACCCGCTAAAGATAAGATCGAGAACAGAGGGACTCTGTAGATTCAGGAAATACATCGGTGCGATCAACAATAAGATCTGAGCGATCGTATAGAGATGAAATCCCACTTTCCGGAGCCGCCACATCATGATGGCACCAGTAACAGAGCCTGAATAAAGTAGCGCTGTGATCAGGAAGAATCCAGGGGTGGCAGACAGAAATATCTCCATGCCAGGCAGTCCGTATTTCTCTCCAATCTCTTCAGCCAGCACCTGGAAGGCATCGAAGAAGGAGGCGATGAAGAGACTGGAAAAGACATTCAGACCGCTTCCGATGAAGGTGAGAATGCACAGGATCGATAGCATCTGAGGCCGCTTAGGCGTTGATGGTATCTGGGGCGGCTGAGGATGCTCTTCCATCAAGTGGATTTCGAATTAACTGAAGTTTGACTTATCTCCGCTATATACCGATTTTCCAAAACCCAGAATCGGCAGGAAAATGAACCTCAGGAAGAAGAGACCTACAGTAAAACCTTCATCCTTCCCAAAGCTTTTTGAGAGGCCATTCAGAATGATGATGTAGATCACAATATTGGCTATTGGAATGAACATCAGCAGAAAAAACCACCATGGTTTTCCGGCAATCTTGATCACCATCAGGTAGTTATAGATTGGGATGATGGCAGCCCAGCCAGGCTCACCGGCTTTTTCAAGCACAAACCAGAGGGCAACGATCTCCAG
>JACNKI010000096.1 GCA_014382125.1 Bacteroidota bacterium
AAGCCTATGAGGAGATGTTACAAAATACCTCTACGGAATGGGCTCCCTGGTATGTCATTCCGGCCGATAAAAAATGGTTCTGCCGGATTGCCGTATGTGAGATCATCATCCAAACTCTCGATACCCTGAATCTGCACTATCCCGAGCTGACACCGGAGCAGAGAAAGGGGATTCAGAAGGCGAAGGAGATGTTAATGAAAGAAGATAACTAGATGCTGGATAACTGGATGACTGGTTAACTGGATCCTGGATCCTGGATCCTTGATGCCAGATACCGAGTACTTGAATCTTGAATTTTGAACCTTGAGTCTTACCCCTTTTCCCTTCTAAACTTCACCCGATACTCCTTCGTCATCTTCTCTGTAGCATACTGAAAAATCAGGCGGGCAGCATCGTTTTTCCAACTCATCAGAAACTCCTCCACCGGTTCCGGATAGACCTTCCAGCATTCCCGCAGAAACCAGCCAAGTCCCTGGTGAACCACCCGTTCGGGATCCGTCATCATGGGATTGATGAATTTAAGATAGGGAGCGATGTCACTACACTGTTTTGCCGACGTGATCAATGCAACCGGAACCGCTCTGCGTTGAAAACGGAACTTGGATTTCCGCCAGGTTGAGAAATCTTTCATCCTGATGATCTCCTTTTGCAACATCGGAGAGAGCAGTTCACTGCAAAGACCATCTGTATGTGCCCAGTTACGGATCCCGATCGGAAACCATTGTTCAATCACATTAAATGTATCTTTTGTAAACTGTTTGGAAAAGCCTTTCAACAGTTGCATAGCAAAACCTGGTTCCTCGTATTTTTCACTGGCGATCAGGTCGTAACTGGCTTCAATTACAGTTTCCATCGTAAGTGTCCCTGGAGCGAGCAGCTCTTTTATTTTGGTTCTGAAGACTTCGGTTGGCAGTCCATACGCATCATATCCCTCTTTGAAGTAACGGGCATATTTTTCAACAATAGCCGGATCGGCATGTTGGCGGCAAAATGTACGAATATCCGTACAAAGTTCCTGTGAATTCATTGGGATGGAATTTTTAATGCAAGGTACACTTTTTTTTCACGTTTAATCCGTAATGAAGAGGTTACTCGATTTTCGATGTTGGATGTTGGATGTTAGATATTGGATACTTGAATTTTGAGTTTTGAACCTTGACCTTCGATTTATCGTTTTGTCTTTATCAAGGCAATATGAATAGTTACCGCAACTGCTATGGCTATCAGAAGAATCTGAAGCCAGAGAATCGGCACCAGGATAAAAGCGGAAACAAGAATGGAAGACCACAGGAAAATAAGAGTCACGAGTTTAACATTTAGCGGAACTCCTTTTTTCTCCTTGTAATCCCGGATATACTGTCCGAAAAGTTTATTATTCATCAACCACTGATAAAACCGGGAGGAACTTCTATAGAAGCAGGCTGCAGCTATCAGCAGAAACGGTGTAGTAGGGACCAGAGGTATGATGGCACCAGCAAGAGCCAGACCGATAAAAAACCAACCGGAAACCAATAATAAAATCCGGACGAACCGATTCTTAACAATTGTCATTATTGCACATTATTTCGCTACCTCACTACTTCACTACCTCACTACCTTGTTGGTGCAAAAGTACCAAATCCTGTCTTTCTATTTTCTGTATTTTTGCCACACCTTAATCCATTATCCACATGAGCGAAATTCATCTCCCCACCTCATACCATCTGAAATCCCGTGTCACGGGAAACGAGTTTGAAGATAAAAACTGGATTCTTGAAGCAGCAGGAGAACCAACACCTTCACTGCTCTCCAGTGTATATGACATGCCTCGACTTGATGTAAAAGATAACAGGTTTGGGATCTATCAATTTGCTGATTGGTTACCCATACACCGGATCCTGGAAGGATCTTCAGCACCGGTAACCTATAAAAGTGAGCGGTTTGGAGATCTGCTCGGATTACAGAATCTTTATATCACATTTAGTGGGTACTGGCCGGAAAAAGGAGCATTGATGAGAACTTGCTCATTCAAGGAAACAGAGGCATACTCAGTTTGCGCCCGGATGCGTCCTGAGCAGGATCACATCCTCGTTGTAGCTTCTGCAGGAAATACAGCCAGGGCGTTTGCCAGGGTTTGTTCCGATAACAAGATACCATTGCTTCTTTCTGTTCCGTTTGATACGATCGACGCCCTCTGGTTTGATGCTCCGTTGAACGATTGTGTAACACTAATCTCTCCTCCTCCCGGATCAGACTATTACGATGCGATTCATCTTTCAAACCTGGTTTGTCAGCTTGAAGGATTTATTCCTGAAGGGGGCGCGAAGAATATTGCCCGCAGAGATGGAATGGCTACCACCGTTCTCTCTGCCACCACGTTCATCGGACAGATTCCGGACAGTTATTTTCAGGCCGTCGGGAGTGGTACCGGGGCGATAGCTGCCTGGGAAGCCAACCAGCGGCTGATTGAAGACGGTCGCTTTGGCAACCATAAAATGAAACTTCATCTCTCTCAAAACCTCCCTTTTGAACCAATTACAGCTGCCTGGGATGCCGGATCAAGAGATATTTTCTTTATGGATGATCAGCTGGCACGAGAACAGGTCATGCAGATCGATGCCAAAGTTCTCTCCAACCGCAAACCGCCTTACTCCCTGGTTGGTGGCCTCTACGATGCCCTGGCAGATACAGACGGAACCATGGTCTCCATGACCAATGAAGAGGCTGCAGAAGCTGCTTTACTGTTTGAAGTGAACGAAGGGATTGACATTCACCCGGCAGCAGCTATTGCAACTGCTTCTCTGATGAAAGCAGTTCGGGAGAATCAGGTTCAACCCGATGAGGTAGTCATGCTCAACATCACCGGTGGAGGTGAGGAGCGTTTCAGAAAAGAATCAGGCGTCCTGCACTATCTGAAACCCGCACTGGTCATCAGAACGGAAGTAACTTTTGCTGAACTCGAGGATGAGATTCGTCGGATTATCTGACCTCAGCTAATTCAGGTTTTATCCATTGAATATTTCATTTCTTTTATTTCATGTCGTACCTTTATCAGGTTATTCACGTAAAATCTATGATTATGATCACCAAACTACATGCTAAAAGGGATTATGTGCTGGCGGTTGAAATTGCCAATGAGTATGTACATGATGATGTTGAACAATGTAAAAAATGGTTTGAGGAGAAGATGGCTCAGGGACATGACAGGGTTAATTTCCTGGTAAAGGTTGACAAACTTCCGTTGACCCATATTACCTGCCGGGCTTTCTGGGAAGATGGTGTGTATGCGTTAAGGCATATTAACAACCTGGGCCATCTGGCATTTGTTGGACACAGTAAATTTGAAAAGATCCTTGTCGGGATGGATGGGGCTATCTTTAACCGGATGAAGAAGGGATTGGTTGAACAATATTTTGATGTGGACGATATGGATAAGGCCTGGACTTTTGTGTGCAAGAAGGTCTGATCCTTTCGATTATTTATATCTTTGCCCCCCCAATCCAATAGCTTTTGGTATGGATGGGGAGATAGCCGGGATGTAGCGCAGTTGGCTAGCGCACCACGTTCGGGACGTGGGGGTCGGAAGTTCGAGTCTTCTCATCCCGACCACGCCTCTTTAGCTCAGATGGTAGAGCAGCTGATTCGTAATTAGCAGGTCGGCGGTTCGAGTCCGCTGAGAGGCTCTGTAAATTAAAGGGTTTCTGGTTGTATGATCGGGAGCCCTTTTTTTAATAATGGTTCCTCTTTCCAATATACGTTGATCACTGGATGACTAGATAACTGGATTACTGGATATCTGGTCCACTTGCCCACTTGACACATCTACTTCTTTATGGTATATTAGTAATTCGTTAATGGTTCACACTAATCCACTACTTCCGGCTTCTCCACTTACTCCATTATTAACCTTTAAAAGTAAAGTCATGAAAAAAGTTTTACTTATCCTTTTATGCTTGACCCTGTATTCAACAGTAGTATGTTCACAGTTTGATGCAGACTCCTGGGAAGTCTTCACGCCAGGTAGATTAGGTACTGATGGGGCCTTACAATTATTTGAAGACAGCAAGGGAAATGTCTGGTTTGGATTAGGTTTAGGTCTTGGACAGAGGGCGGGAATAGGAAAATTTGATGGGACAGAGTGGACATTTTTTGATAAAGACACAGGATTGCCGAAAAATTTAATTGTTTCTATTCTTGAGGATAGCAAAGGTAATATGTGGTTTGGTATTCCTAGCGGAATAGTGAGATATTCACCATAACGAATCAATTACATTCTTACACTCATGAATTAATAACTTGGGATTATAAAGATAGGAGGTGATCAGTTTTCTGTTGCGTTTAGCATACCTTTTTGGGTAGATAACCGGCATGATACCTTCAGCTTAATGAGAAATAAACACCACGGTGGCGTAAAGACAGTCGTAAGCTTCATGCAAAAAAGTCACTATCAATAATGATATTTGTACCATTTTTTGTATTTTTGGGACAAATAAAAAGAATATGGGACAAAATACACCACATTTCAAACTAGAAGAACTTCCACCTTTGAGAGAAAAAGTGGAAACATTGGAGATTCTAAGGCAGACCGCCAAATCTACAGCAGCACTAGCTGAATTGAAAGGAACTGCAAAAACAATTCCCAATCAAGCAATGTTGATTAATGCAATAGTTCTTCAAGAGGCGAAAGATAGTTCGGAAATTGAAAATATTATTACAACACAGGACGAGATCTATAAAGCATTGACTGTAAACAAATCAAAAATCACTCCTGAAACGAAAGAAGTTGTTAATTATCGAAAAGCAATATTTCACGGATTTGACCTTGTAAAAAAACAAGGATTTTTACGGGTTAATAACATCGTGAATATCCAACAAGAATTGGTCGATAAAAAAGCGGGCATTAGAAGTACACCAGGTACTGTTCTAAAAAACGATAAAACTGGAGAAGTTGTTTATACCCCCCCACAAGACAAAGCAGAAATACTTGATTTACTGACAAACTTCATAGACCATTTCAATCAGATTGAGAATGATTTATCTCCTTTGATAAACTTAGCAATACTTCATTATCAATTTGAGAGCATTCACCCATTTTATGATGGAAATGGAAGGACAGGAAGGATATTGAACATTCTATACTTAATAATACATGAATTAATTGATGTCCCAATATTATATTTAAGTTCTTATATAATTGAAAATAAGCCAGAATATTACCATTTGATAAACAGGACTAATCGGAAAGGAGAATGGGAAGAATGGATTTTGTTTATGCTTAAAGCAGTTGAGAGTACATCAAAAGATACCATTACGAAAATCACAAATATTAAAAATCAACTAGATAAAACTATAGTAAAAGTTCAGACAGATTCACCAAAGGTATATAGAAAAGAACTTGTTGAATTACTATTTGAGCAACCGTATTCCAAAATAGAATTTGTAGTTGATAAACTGAATGTTGAAAGAAAAGCTGCGTCAAGATACCTCAGAGAGCTTGAAAGCATTGGAATTGTAGAATCTCAAAAAGTTGGCAGAGAAATATTATATATAAATAGAGAATTGATTGAAATATTAAAACGATAATGCACGAATGCCTAACCGTTATATGCCATGAAAAAGTTATCGCTCCTCTAACAGCATCATCCCAACCCTGCCTGCCTGAAGGCATTACTTTTTCCACCCAGGAGCAGATTGACAACTTTCAAAATAACTATCCGGATTGTACACAGATAGTGGGAGATGTAAGGATAGGATTTTACTTTTGGACAACGTATGATATTACCAACCTCAACGGTTTAAGTTGTTTGACTTCTATTGGAGTAAGTCCAATCAGCACGATTGAGATTTACAACAATGCAACTGGTTGCAACAGCCAAACAGAAGTAGAAGAAACTTGTGCAATGGTTGCAATAGATGAAATCGTCATCTACAATCAAATCTGTAAAAAAGTATTACATCACAAATCAGCACACTAACCCATTGATGTTTCCATGCTCCGGCAAGGGCTGTATGTAATAGAAGCGGTGTGTGGGAATAAAAGAATGAGGGGAAAACTTATTAAATGATTTTGTTTAGGATTTCATACGTGATCTCCTCGATCCCATTTTACGTTGATAATTGGTTGACTAGATAACTGGATTACTGGATATCTGGTCCACTTGCCCGCTAGCCCACTTGACACATCTACTTCTTTATTGTATATTAGCAGTTTGTTTCCGGTTCAACCCTCAACAACCATTGCCGGCTTCTCTACATACTCAAGTATTAACCTTAAAAAGTGGAATCATGAAAAAATTATCATTAATCATTTTTGTACTGGTTTTCTGTCAAATTACAGCATCATCTCAGAACTGTCTGCCCTGCCTGTCTGAAGGTATTACGTTTACTACCCAGAATCAAATAGACAGTTTTCAAATCAATCACCCGGGCTGCACAGATATAACAGGGAGCGTAATGATCGGTGGAGATGATATCACCAATTTAAACGGGTTAATTGACCTTACTGCTATCGGGGGAAACCTCCTGATTGATAATAACACTGCCCTGACCAGTTTAACAGGTTTGGATAATATTACTTCCATCGGGTGGGGCCTTGGAATTTCATATAACGATGTCCTGACCAGTTTATCAGGTTTGGACAATGTTACTTCTATCGGGGTAGGTGTTGGGGCAGGTATTGGAATAATGGGAAACGCAGCCCTTTGGACTTTAACAGGTTTGGACA
>JACNKI010000210.1 GCA_014382125.1 Bacteroidota bacterium
CAGGTTGTGTTGGCTGATGTTGACGGAGATCCTTACCTGTGTGATTATACAGATGATTCCGGCGAGTTTCTGTTCGATAAGATTCCTCCCGGGGAATATCAGATCTTCGGAGAATATCCAGGCAGTTATTCCCAAAGGCTTGATGTGATTCTGGATTCGAACAACAACAGTATCGACAACCTTTCCCTGGTGATCTATTCAGAGATTCCGGGCATCTACATCGATGAAGGTTCTGCGCCTGTGTCGGTACAGATCTTTCCTAACCCGACTGACAGGCTGCTGAACATCCAACTAACGGTAGAACATCCAAAACAGATCACGGTACAGTTTTATAATTACACCGGACAGGTTGTATTGTCTTCGGTACTGCAAATGCCTGCCGGACAGTTTCATGAGGTGTTGAATATACAGGATCTCCCCCTGGGTATCTACCTGATTTCTTTCCGTGGAACGAATGAAAACTGGCACGTTATAAAAAAGTTGTTAAAAAATTAACATTCACGTGCAACCATTTAACATACCCTTGTCTATTCATGTAAACAAGTAGTTTTGTACCTGTTGATTGATGGTTAATAATTGACAAATTGAGATAGAGCGGCTGTCGGAAAACGCCCCTCTTTTGCTAGTCTCTACTCGTTCTTTAAACCTCTACTAAATACACTATTCCGGCAGCCCCTATTCTCACATACGTCCCACTCATTTATCTCTTCTTTCTCTGTTTTTATTTTATTTCCTTTTTTTTTCTTACTTTTACTACAATCATTTAAAGATGCCAGATTATGCAAGCGATTGTTGTGGCCATAGATTTCTCCAACATTTCTCTTCATGCATTGGAGTATACCATCCCGCTGGCCAATAAATTCAAGTCAGACATTCTGATGATTTGGGTGGATAAGATCAGTCCAACGGAATCTCTTTATCCGGATACATCGAGACAGAACAGGTCGGAGGCCAAGAAGCGGTTCGAAGAGATCATAAAGATGTACTGCAAGCGAATGGGGAAAGGATTGAAGATGGACTATCGACTGAAAAAGGGAAAGATCTATCATGAAATTGACCACCTGGCACAGCAGGAGGGAGCCGGGTTGATCATTACAGGTACGCATGGGATAAGTGGTTTTGAAGAGTTCTGGATCGGCAGTAACGCCTTCCGGATAGTCACCTATACGACCACACCGGTTATCGCTGTGCGTCATGATTATCCGATCAAAAAGAGTATCTCCCGAATTATTGCTCCGATTGACAGCAGCGTTGAGACCATCCAGAAGCTGCCTTATGTTGCCAGGCTGGCGAAGATGTTTAAATCGGAAGTGCATTTGCTGGCAACCCATTCCAGCCAGCTGAAATCGATCCAACGTCTGGCCGAGAAATATATCCAGCAAGCGACATCATATCTTTTTGCCAATGAGGTACACTTTGTAGAAGATAGCATCGTTAGTAATGATATGACAAAAGGATTGCTTCAATATGCTCACAATGTTGACGCTGATCTGATCGCTATCATGAAGGAACAGGAAACGCCCTCTTCGGCACTATTGGGTTTGCAGGCACAACAGGTAATTAGCCAGTCTCCTGTTCCTGTATTATGTATTCATCCTCAGGAAGATTTTCTTTTGCAATGAAAACGTATTTGATCATAGCTGTCACCCTCTTCTGTACATCTGCTGTTTTTTCGCAATACAGCAGGGAAGGAAATATACGGATTATCCAGGATCCGGAGATTGAGCAGCTTGTCAGGAAGCATATAAAGGTCAATGAAACGCGCAAGGGCATTCCTGGCTTCAGGGTACAGATCTTTTTTGATTCCGGATCGAAATCCAAGATCAGAGCCACCGCTGTTCGGGATAAGTTTCGCATGAGATATCCCGAAATAGATATCTATTTGTCATTTATTTCACCAAATTATAAAGTACGGGCAGGTAACTTCAGAACCAGTCTGGATGCATTCAGGTTTCTGAAACGGATACAATCACGCTATCCAAATGCCTATGTGGTTTCTGACCAGATTAAATTGCCTGCAATCAATTAAAGCAACAGGTCATGAGTAAAATAATCTCTTCTATCGATTTTTCGGACTGCTCCATCAATGCATTCCTGCATGCGCTTTCCATCGCAACTATATGTAAATCTGATCTCATTTTAGTTTGGGTGAGCAAGCAAACAGGCCAACAGGAGAAATCAGAAAGTCATAAAGGTGATCCGGAAGGGAGCATCAAGTCAAGGTTTGAGAAGATGATTGCCGAGTACCAGCCTCAACTTCCCGGGAACACGATCAGCTATAAGATACGCAAAGGAAAAGTATACAAGGAGATTGCTGCAGAAGAAAAAGCCAGTAAAGCCTTGCTTGTTGTCGCTGGCACCCATGGGGCCAGTGGCTTTGATGAATTCTGGATCGGAAGCAACGCCAACCGGATCGTTTCGGCGTGTAAATGTCCGGTCATCACAATCCGTAGAGGTATTGATATCAAGCGTCCGCTTAACAGGATTGTTTTACCTGTCGACAGCACCTCGGATACTCGTCAGAAAGCTACCTTTACCGGTTTCCTGGCGAAGATGCATGATGCAGAAGTACACATCCTGAGTTTATATAGTTCAAAAGTGAAACCAATCCGGCAAGATGTTGATCTCTATGCTTCGCAGATTGCCCGTTATTTTGAAAAAGAGGAGATCAAATACAGTCAGAAATCAATGGAGGTCACCAATCTGGCTGACGCCATGATTGATTATGCCAGGGAGGTTGACGCCAACCTGATCTCCATCATGACCGAACAGGAGACCACCACCTCTAATCTCTGGATGGGACCTTATGCCCAGCAGGTGGTGAACCACTCACCGATCCCCGTATTGAGTATTCATCCGAGGGAGTTGATGACGATTGCGACGAATTAACACCGATCCAGGCAATTCAAATCAGCAAAAGCGATCTTCAGCCTCTCTACCATCGATTTTTCTCCATTTCGTAACCAGGCCCTGGGATCGTAGAATTTCTTGTTGGGTTTATCCGGCCCATCAGGATTGCCGATCTGGCCTTGCAGATACCCTTCTTTTTGACGGTAATAATCCAGTACTCCTTCCCAGAATGCCCATTGGGTATCGGTGTCGATGTTCATTTTTATGACGCCATAAGAGATGGCTTCAGTGATTTTTCCGGGCTCTGAGCCGGATCCTCCATGGAAGACGAAATTGACAGGATTGGAAACGGTGTCAAATTTTTCCTGGATGTATTTCTGTGAGTTAGCCAGGATCACCGGCTCCAACCTGACGTTCCCGGGCTTATATACACCGTGAACATTGCCGAAGGAGGCAGCTACAGTAAACCGGTCACTCACCTGCATCAGTTGTTCATAGGCGTAGGAAACATGTTCGGGTTGGGTATAAAGCCTGGAACTGTCGATGCCTGTATGGTCTACACCATCTTCTTCTCCACCGGTCACACCCAGTTCGATCTCCAGGGTCATGCCAATCAGGCTCATCCGTTCAAGATAGCGTTTGCAGATCCCGATGTTTTCCTCCAGGGGCTCTTCAGAGAGATCCAGCATGTGAGAGGTGAACAGTGGTTTTCCATGGGTGTTGAACCAGGCTTCACCTGCATCCAGCAGCCCGTCAATCCAGGGGAGCAATTTTTTGGCGGCGTGATCGGTGTGGATCATGACCGGGATGCCATACATGCCTGAGACCTCATGGATGTGCTGCGCGCCGGAAATGGAACCTTTGATAGCTGCCCGCTGGTTTTCGTTATTCAATGACTTGCCGGCAAAAAAGAGGCCTCCGCCATTTGAAAATTGAATTATAACAGGTGAGTTCACAACGTTGGCTGCTTCCAACACCGCATTTACACTGTCGGTTCCTACTACATTCACACCCGGAAGGGCAAACCGGTTCACTTTGGCAATCCGGAAGATCTCCTGTACATCATCGCCTGAGACCACGCCGGGAGCTACTTTATCAAGTATTTTTTCTGACATATGATTTTTGTTTTAGTGAATCCGAATGGTAGTCAAAGGTATGAAAGAGGATAGTATTATTATTAAAAAAATTAATTTAGACTTGTTCTTAGAATAAATAAAAATAAGTACATTTGTAATGTCAAAAAATATTCAACTAATAATGATTAGAAAGATGAAACGAATTGCACTTGTTATTTTACTTGGATGCTTGTTTGTTGTTCCGGAATCAATTGGACAAGACAGGATCTTCACTTATGTTTATCAAAGCCTTGTGCTGAACAAAGGCCAGAAAGAGCTCGAGATATGGACTACTTACCGAACCGGTCGTAACGACTATTACCGCCGGATGGATGCCCGGTTTGAATTTGAAGTTGGATTGAGCAAACGGGTGCAAACAGCCTTTTACCTGAATTACAAAGGCAAAGCGATCGGTCATCTGGAAGATACATTAATGATTGTGGATAAGAAGAACTCATTCAGTTTCTCGAATGAATGGAAGTTCAAACTGAGCGACCCTGTTGCCAATACGATCGGATCAGCATTATATGGTGAGTTCACAGTGGGTCTCACTGAATTTAAATTAGAAGCTAAGGTGATCCTTGACAAACGGATAGGCAGAGTTACGCAGGCCTTAAACCTGGTTTTTGAACCGGAGTGGGAGTGGGAACCTGTGAAAGACAGAATGGAGGTGGAGACCAAATATGAGGTTGAGTTGAATTATGGAATTGGGGTTGATCTTGGCAACGGATTTACGTTAGGACTGGAAGCCCGGAATCCAAATGTGTATCAGGATGATGGCGGGTGGACCCATTCTGCCATTTATGTTGGACCCACGTTCAGTTATTTCCGGAATGATTTCTGGATCAACTTTACATTCATGCCCCAGGTAGCAGGTCTTCGTGGAATCTCCAACAACAGCATTCTGAATCTCAATCAATTTGAACGTTACCAGTTCCGGTTGTTGTTTTCATACGTATTGTAAATGGGAAATAGAGATAATACTAGTGTAAAGATATTCGAGTACTTTTTGCGATTGCTTCGTCGTTTAACTCCTCGCCATTACTTGGTTCGCTATTTCACCATTTCACCATATCACTATATCATCATATTACTAGTATTATTTCTAGCCTGTTCCCCAGCACTCTACATTCCCACACAAGAGGTAGCTGAAAAAACCGGTATCCCGCTTGAAAGTCTGAAACAGGGGCGACAGCTCTATGTTGATCACTGCGGAAGCTGTCACATGTTATATCTTCCCAACCAATTTACGGTAACAAAATGGAAAAATGAGATGGAAGCCATGCGGTTAAAAATTACTTTCAACGAACAGGAGAAACAACTCATGCTTGGTTATTTGTTAGCTGGGAAATAATTTTTTTTTGCATCTTTACATCGCCAAAACTATCCTTTATGAAACGAATTTTCCTTTTTCTCCTGGTTTTCCTATTGGGAATACCAGGGATTTATGCACAATCAGATGCATTGAAGCCGACAATAGACAGACCGGTTTATTTTGATGTTTCACCCCCTTTAAGGGATATGTATCAGTCACAGATGGAGGCGGTAGACAAATCGTGGAAAGAGTTGGGTGTAATCCCGAATAAATTCAATTCGGATGGAGAGAATCCTGATTATCTGGGCCTCTACAATAAACCTGATCCCGGGTTGCAGGACTATTTCGGACCCTTGCTGACCGACACCACCATTGCTAATTTTGAAGGTATCGCACATACAAATTCGGTTCCTCCGGACACATATGGTGAAGCGGGGATGAACTACTATTTCCAGGTGGTTAACACCTCTTACGCCATCTTTAATAAAACAGGGGAGATTATTTTTGGTCCTTTGCCGAGTCATTCTGTCTGGATGGGCATGCCTAACAATGACAATAGTGGTGATGCGGTTGTGTTGTATGATGAGATCGCAGACCGGTGGTTATTTACGCAATTCTCGTTGCCTAATTACCCCAGCGGCCCTTTTTTCCAGATGATCGCTATTTCACAAACCTCCGATCCGACCGGATCATGGTACCGCTATCAATATGAGTTTCCACTTATGCCTGATTATCCCCATTTCGGTGTATGGGAGGATGGGTATTATATGTCGTCCAACAATTTCGGGAACTATGGATTTGCCAACAACGGTGCATATGGCTATGACCGCACAGCCATGCTGGCTGGGGATCCGGATGCAGTACGCATCGCATTTACGTTGATTGCGGGTGGCAGTAGTGGTAGTGGTTTCAGCACCTTTTATCCTGCCGACTGCGACGGGACCTTTCCCCCTGCAGGCACACCCAGCTATTTCGGATTCATCAAACGAAACGGAGGAACTCAGTATTTTGGGATTTATGAATTTCATGCCGACTTTGTTGATCCGGCCAATTCAACATTTGGAAATTTACTCAGTCTGAACGTAATCCCTTTCAATGGAAGTATCAACGGGATTGCTCAGAAGGGAACCAGCGTCAGGCTGGACGACCTCTCAGATCGGTTTATGTACCGCTTGCAGTTCCGTCAATTTGAGAACCATGCTTCTATGGTGGTTAATCATACGGTAAACCTCGGTGGTAATGTAGGAGGACTCCGCTGGTATGAGTTACGCAAAACAACGGGCGACTGGTCAATCTACCAGGAGTCGACCTATGCTCCGGCAGATGGGCACTCCCGCTGGATGGGCAGCATTGCGATGGATACAGCAGGATCGATCGCCCT
>JACNKI010000081.1:0-21995 GCA_014382125.1 Bacteroidota bacterium
CCGAGATGACAACCGGACTTCCGGTAACACAAATTTTCAGAAACAGCTGGGGATCGAATACCTACGGCCCAAATGATCCGCCAGGAGAGCCTGAGAACCTGTTGGTAGAAATCGACCTCAACGACGTCACATTCACCTGGTCACCCGCCGATGATGATAACACCCCTTCAGCTGCCCTGACCTACAACCTTTACCTGGGCAATCATGCACCAGCTTTCTTCGATATATTTGCTCCCCTGGCGAATGCAACAACCGGATTCGTCAAGGCTTATGCAGTCGGCAACACCAACCAGAACACCGGATGGATAATCAAAGACCTGCCTGCCGGCACCTATCACTGGAGTGTGCAAACGTTGGATCACTCACTCTGTGGATCTGAATTTGCACCGGAACAAACGTTCGAAATCACCTATGTCGGAATGGAAGAAAACCTCGCTGGTTCAGAATTGATACTCTACCCCAACCCCGCATCATCTTTCATTAAATTGAAAAGCGAAACCGACGGCGAGCTATTAATATCTGATATCCGGGGAAGTATTATAGGGATTTACAATTTATTGGAAGGAGTAAACACTATTCCGGTTACCAATCTGGCAAAGGGGATTTATCTAATCAGGTTTTCTACGAGCAATAACGTCATCAGAATGAAGTTTATAAAAGACTAGTTCCTACATTCCCGCATTGATGCATTGATAACTTGATACTATTACAACACAATCACCTTCCTGACCTGACTCTCTCCGGCTATCTGGATCCTCAATAAATAGATCCCTGACTCCAGATCGATTGGAAATACCATGGATTGTTCTCCGGCAAAACCGGCTCCCTGGAATAAATTGGAGATCATTTTGCCATTGATTGAAAGTAACTCCAGTTTAACCGATTCTGCACGATTGGGCGAGAATGAAACAGTTAACTTGTCAACCACCGGATTAGGATAGATCCTGACAGGAATGGTTTGTTGATCATTTATCCCTAACGTATTTTGTGGAGCAATCATCGTCGTGGTTTTGGTGTTTAGCATACCAACAACAGCGCATGCATAGAATGTGATGGCTCCCACTCCGGGCTCCGGCGCAGTCCATTGAAATAACCAGCTCGTCGGGTTCTCCGAAGATGCAAGCTTATGAGTTACGTATTTGCCCGAACCAACAAGTTTGTTTTCCATTCCTGAAATCAGAGTTCCGAGAAGATAACCGTCCAGGTTCTGAGGAGAGAGTTCAAAACCCTTGTCCCCATTCCCGGTTACAGTAACCAGGATGTTATAAGTTATACCGGGGACATAACCCGTTAAAGGAATATCAGAGGTTATCCAATCGGCAACAGGAACGGCTGTCCCTCCCATACAGTGAGTGCAATTCTGCCCATCGCCAGGTGAGTTTGTGTAACCCGGGGGAGCTCCAGCATCATTCTTTAAGCCATCCCCTCCTCCGAAACTCGCCATCAGGAAGACGAATGCCACTGCTACGACCGGAATGTAAATTTTGTAATGTTTCTTCATAGCATCTGTTTTTTGTAAATATACGCAATCTTATCTAATTATGGATAACTGTCACATGATAATTTTACAATGAGTTTTCAGCTTCTTTGTAATTTAGCTAAAATTTTCTCTGCCATGAAACGAAAACTCTCCATTACAGCTATTATCATTGTACTTTCCTCGTCAATTTTTGCCCAGGTTAAGGTAAAGAACGTGATCCTTATGATCCCGGACGGAACCAGCAGCGAAATCCTTTCGATTGCACGTTGGTATAAATACGGCACATGTGCTGCCGACAACTGCCGGTTAGCGATCGATCCACATATCTGCGGGATGGTCTCCACCTATAATTCCGACTCCCCTATCGGCGATTCCGCTCCTACCGGAAGCACATATGCAACCGGCTACCTGTCCAATACAGGCTTTGTAGCAACTTATCCTATATCGTCTGGAGAGAGAGATCTAATCAAGGTAAATCCGGATCGTGCCTATCACCCTCTCTTTACAATCCTGGAAGCAGCAAAGCTTCAGGGCAAATCTACCGGTGTCGTGATGACTTCACAATTTACTCATGCTACACCTGCCGGTTTTGCTGCTCACACACCTGATCGGGACAACAAAGAAGCGATCGCTATCCAAATGGTGTACAACAAATTGAATGTGGTGTTTGGCGGCGGTTTGCAATACCTCGATCCGGATAAACGGAAAGATGACCTGGATCTGTTCTCGACACTTCGTTCCCGAAACTATCACTTGGTTACCACCGTTGAGCAATTTGACGCACTGACGCCTGCCGACACACTGGTCTATGGTTTGTTTACGGATAACTACCTCCCCAACGACCTTGACAGAGATCCTGAAAAAGTCCCCTCCCTGGCAGAAATGACACGTAAAGCCATCAAGATCCTGTCGACCAATCCTAACGGATTCTTTCTGATGGTTGAGGGAAGCAAGATCGACTGGTCAGCTCACGTCAATGATCCGGTTGGGGTGATCACCGAATTCCTTGCCTTCGACTATGCTGTAAAAGAAGCCATGGAATTTGCCAACCGCGATGGCTATACAGCTGTTGTTGTTGTTCCAGATCATGGGAACAGCGGCATAAGCCTCGGAAATAGCCGGTCAGACCGAACGTATGATGTGCTTCCGATCAACGACCTGATCCAACCACTTCGGGAATGTAAGATGACAGAAGAAGGGATCTCTGGACTCATCAGAACGAATCCCTCTGAAGCCGGGGAAATCTTTTACTCAAACACAGGGATCCGACTCACCGATGATGAGGTTCAGCAAGTGATCGACGCTATGAACTCAACCAATAAGTACCTCATGCCGGTAACGGTTGCCGGATTCATCAACAAGGATACATACATAGGGTTTACAACCCATGGCCATACCGGAGAAGATGTTTTCCTTGCCGCATATCATCCGGCAAATTACCGTCCGTCGGGTGTAACCAAAAACACAGAACTTCATGAATACCTGACAGAGATCCTTGATTTACCCAACCTCGACTCCCTCTCCTCTACCTACTTTTGTGTCGATTCAGTAGCACTTCAGGGGCTAAACTGGGAAATCGTCAATCCGGTTGAGACAGAAGCCCGATTGATCATCCGGCCTGCAGGAAAATCCAACAAGCGAGCAGAGATCATTGCATCTAGCGATTACCTGACGATTTTCAACATAGAGAAACCGATCAAGCAAATCCCATTCTCATCACTGGCTATCTATGTTCAACCCATCGAACATTTCTTTATCCCCCGGAATCTCGGAACATTGATAGCCGACGAATTCGCTGACTAAGGTTATGCATTTTGATTCGTGAAACGTGAGACGTGGGACGTAGAACGAAGGAGAATTAGAGATGTAGGGAAGTATTACTTAATCGAAGTCCTTGAGTTTTGAGACTTGAACCTTGGCCCTTCTCAGAGTGCATCAAAATACTCCGGCGTAAACTTAATTACTCCCGGTTTCAGGTTTCCTTTTTCAAACTCGATAGCCATCAGTGCTTCATCGGGGCATGGAAAAGGAACCTTCACATTCCATTCACTAGCTCTACGGAATCCAAATCGCGGGTAGTATTCAGGATGACCCACTACCACTACGGATTTGTGCCCCAGCTCCTCTACTTTCAACAATCCCTCCCTGATCAACTGCCCGCCAATTCCTTTTCGTTGCCAATCAGGATATACAGCCATAGGAGCCAGGGAGATGGTTTGATAGCCCCCTTTATCTGTATTGACGTGAAGCGGAAAAAAGAGGATATGGCCTCTGACGGCACCATCAATCTCTGCTACAAGAGATAATTCCGGAATATATTCCGGATTTATTCTCAGTTTTTCGATCAGGGTTCCTTCATTTTCCTGCTTAAATGCAAGGTCATTGACTTTCTTGATAGCAGAATAGTCCTGTTTCGTTTCAGGGCGTATAGTTAATTGCATCCAACAAAGATAGCAGATTAGGCAAATCCTCTCCCCCGATTTTTTTCGTATTTTTGCGCACTTAACAGACCCGATAAATAGAATTATTATGACAGAAAAAGTGAAAGAAAAGAAATATGTATACTTTTTTGGAGGCAAGAAAGCAGACGGTACAGCGAAGATGAAAAACCTCCTTGGTGGGAAGGGTGCAAACCTCGCTGAGATGGTTAATATAGGGCTTCCGGTACCTGCTGGGTTTACGATCACAACTGAAGTTTGTACATATTTTGACGATCATAACAACCAGTACCCCCCAGAGCTGAAAAAGCAGGTTGTAGAAGAAATGAAGAAGACTGAGAAAGAGATGGGAGCCACTTTTGGTGACAAAGAGAATCCTTTATTGGTTTCTGTCCGTTCCGGTGCCCGCGCTTCGATGCCTGGGATGATGGAGACAGTCTTGAATGTCGGCCTGAACGACATCACGAGGGAAGGTTTTATCAGGAAAACGAACAATCCGCGCTTTATCTATGATTCGCAACGTCGGTTGATCCAGATGTATTCTGATGTAGTGATGGAGAAAGCTGCCGGTATCGAACCTAAAAACGGAATCGGTATTCGTGTTCAGCTTGAGCACGAACTTCACAAGATGAAAGAAGAGAACGGGTACATGTCTGACACACAGCTGACGGCTGATGACCTGAAAAAGCTGATTGATATCTATAAGAAAAAGATTCAAGAGATACTGGGAAAGCCTTTTCCGGAAGATCCGATGGAACAGTTATGGGGCGCTATCAGTGCGGTATTCAAGAGCTGGAACGGAAAACGTGCGATTGCATACCGCCGGATTGAAGGGATTCCCGACGATTGGGGTACTGCTGTTAACGTACAATCGATGGTTTTTGGAAACATGGGCGAAAGTTCTGCCACCGGTGTAGCCTTTACACGCAATCCAGCTACCGGCGAAAATTACTTTTACGGTGAATGGCTTGCCAATGCTCAGGGAGAAGATGTAGTTGCCGGGATCCGGACACCAAATCCGATCAATGAAATCGGAAAAGACGAACACACGTCACATCTCGAGTCACTTGAAACAGCCATGTCGAAAGTATACAAAGAGCTAAACAAGATCCAGGTCAATCTCGAGAAGCATTATCGGAACATGCTCGATATCGAATTCACGATCCAGGATGGAGATCTCTATATGCTTCAGTGTCGTGTAGGGAAACGGAATGGTCCGGCTGCTGTAAAGATGGCACTCGACATGTACAACGAGAAATTGATCTCTATAGAAGAGGCCGTGATGCGTGTGGAACCAAGTCAGCTCGATGAACTTCTTCACCCGATTCTTGATCCTGCTGCTGAAACCGCTACCAAGCCCGTGGCCAAAGGCCTGCCTGCCGGACCTGGAGGAGCTACCGGGCAGATTGTCTTCACCTCTGAGGCTGCTGTGGAGTGGGAGAAAAAAGGCAAACAAGTCATCCTTGTCAGAGAGGAGACCAATCCTGAAGATATTGAAGGGATGCGTGCTGCCGTAGCAATCCTGACTGCCCGTGGCGGAATGACGAGTCATGCTGCTCTTGTTGCCCGAGGCTGGGGAAAATGTTGTATAGTTGGAGCCGGCGGACTGAAGATCGAAGCAGACAGGAAAACACTGACCATCAACGACAAAACACTGAAAGAAGGTGATTTCATCTCCCTCAATGGATCGAAGGGATACATTTACGTGGGGGATATGCCGATGATCAAAGCAGCCGAAGAGAATCCCAACTTTCAAGGATTCATGAAACTTTGTGATAGCATCCGTACTATGCAGATCCGCACTAATGCAGACACTCCCGAAGATGCATCCAAAGCACGGGAATTTGGCGCCGAAGGGATCGGTCTCTTCAGGACAGAGCATATGTTCTACGGAAAGGATGCTGAGAAACCACTCTTCCTGTTGAGGAAGATGATCGCCTCCAAAACGATCGAGGAGCGCCGCACTGCACTTGATCAACTCTTCCCTTATGTGAAAGAAGATATGAAAGGGACCATGAAAGCGATGGACGGATACCCTGTAACCATCCGCACCCTTGATCCGCCACTGCATGAGTTTATCCCGCATAGTGAGGATGGACAGAAACAGCTGGCTGAAAGCCTGGGCATCTCGGGTACCGAGTTCCATCGCAGGGCCGAAGCATTGAGTGAAAGCAATCCGATGATGGGCCATCGTGGTGTGAGACTGGGCGTTACTTATCCCGAGATCACAGAGATGCAGGTGAGAGCTATTTTTGAAGCCACAGCAGAATTACTGCAGGAGAAGAAGTGTCCTTTCCCGGAGATCATGATCCCGGTAACATGTGCCGAAAATGAACTCAAGGACCAGTTTGAGATCATTGAGAATGTCTACAAACAGGTATGTGATAAATTCAACATCGAAGAGATCCCTCACCTTGTAGGCACGATGATTGAGATCCCAAGAGCATGTCTTACGGCTGATCAGATCGCCCGTACAGCCCAGTTCTTCTCATTTGGAACGAATGACCTCACCCAGATGAGCTTTGGTTTTTCTCGTGATGATATTGGCGGATTCCTCCCCGACTACCTGGAGAAACAGATTCTGCCTGTTGATCCGTTCCAGGTTATCGACTTCAAAGGGGTTGGCGAACTAATCAAGATCGCGGTAAAAAAAGGGCGGAAGACCCGCCCCGACCTGAAGATCGGTATCTGCGGCGAGCACGGTGGCGAACCAGCATCCGTCGAGTTCTGCTACAGGCAACGATTCAACTACGTGAGCTGCTCCCCATTCCGCGTACCCATCGCAAGGTTAGCTGCAGCGCAGGCTGTGGTAAGAGGAAAAGCCGCAAAAAAGGCAAAGAATAAACCGAGGAGAAAAACACGGAAGTAAAGCGCTGAGGATTGAAGGACGAAGGACGAAACATTTGTAGGGGCGACCGGGAAACGGAATATTTGTAGGGGGCGGCCGGAAAACGGAATATTTGTAGGGGCAACCGGACCGGTCGCCCTTACATTGTCATTCACTCCCACCAATGTATCCAATTACCATAACCTTTTTTTCGAAACAAATATGGCATTCGACATATTCGTCGTTTATGTTTTTCAGGTCAAATGTATCAATCAAGGATTTTTTTCACACATAACATATAACCTTTTCATAGGAAATCGGATTAAGGATAAAATATCAGATGTATTTTATCAGAAAATTTAATCCGGAAATTCATCATCGAAAATCTATCCGTTTAAGTGGGTACAACTATACCCGGCCTGGGATGTATTTCATTACAATTGTCACTTGTCAGGGATGTAAGAACATGTTTGGCGCGAAAACAAATGGGAAGATTACTCTGAATGAATTTGGCGAAATTGTACAAGATGAATGGTTGAAAACACCAATTATCCGATGCAATGTGAAATTGGATGAATTCGTCGTAATGCCTGACCATTTTCACGGGATCATTACATTATTCCCAAGATCATCCGTTGTTGTAGGGGCGACCGGGCCGGGGAATGGAACATCAGTAGGGGCGACCGGTATTGTAGGGGCGACCGGGCCGGTCGCCCCTACAATACCGGTCGCCCCTACAATATCGGTCGGCCAGACAGACCGTCCTCGGGGGCCAAAATCCTGTTCGATTGGTGCAATCATAGCCCAATTCAAAACGCAAACAACAAAACGAATAAATCAAATTTCCGGGGAATGTGGGCGTACTACCTGGCAAAGAAACTATTACGATAGAATAATCAGGAATGAAAAAGAGCTGGAAGCTATTCGAAGATATATTAGGGATAATCCGTATAATTATTATATTCCCTAATATCGTATAATCCGATCTAGCACCTTTATTTAATCGTAAATCTAACACCCGCGTAAACCGAGATTCCGGTCATCGGTCCCCAAACCATAGAACCATCGAAATAGGGACGATAGGGTGCTTCATACTGCCGGATCGGATCCGGTTGCCGGAAATTGGTCAGGTTTTCTCCTCCCACATATATCTCAAACTTATTGATTTTTCGGGAGACCTGAGCCATCAGATTAAACCATGCCGGCGAATAAGATGACTGCTTGAACTCCTCAGGAAGTTTATCGGATTCTGGCAGCCGTGCAGAACCGTTCAACTGTCCAGTCAGGTCAAAATTCCACAGCTCTGAAAGGGTATTATATGATAACGTTAAAAGTCCTTTATAGGCATTCACCATGGCTTTGGTTTTTAGCCTTCCGCCTTCGGTCACCTTTACATCGTTGAAACGGAAGGCTGCCGTTACCAAGAATCCCTCTATCGGCCTGACTGTTACCTGGGCTTGTAAACTGATCGCGTATGAGTTCCCATCAAGGTTATAGAAAAAGACCTCTGTCGGGATACTGTCCACATCAACGATCACCTGGTTTACGAAACTTGTCTGATAGATGTCGAACACGAATTGCGCATCCCGCTTGAATAGATTGAAATCCTTGGTGAGGTTGAATCCAAAATTCCATGCCTCCTCTTGGTCGAGGGATTCATTCATATGCCATATCCGCTGACTCACGAACAGGTTGCTGTTTTCTGCCAGCAGATTCGCCGTCCGGTAGCCCTTCCCCACCGAGCCCCGAATAATCAACGACTCATTGATCTGATGCCTGAGATGCAACCTGGGGGTGAAGAGTACTCCATACAGATTGTTATAATCCACCCGAACACCGGCGATCAGGATAAACAGAGGGCAGAGGTCAAACGTATATTCTATGAAAGCTCCTGCCACCCACTCGGTACGGTCCATGTTGAAGTTGACTAATGTATCGCCTTTTAATGGAAAGAGCCCATTACTCATCATCCCAAATGATAACGGCTTTTCATATGAAAGCTGGTGCTGGGTATAATTCTCTGAATAATTATCCAGGGAATAATTTAAACCGGCTGAGATCTTGTGCATATTCTCATTGAATCCTGTAGAGATGTCAGCCATTGCATGAAATCGTTGTTCATGTCCATGGTACTTGTTGATTCCGTAAAAGCCATCCTGCTGATGATTTATCCCGGAGAAAGAGATGTCCATGGATGTGTTTCCGAATTGACCCAACAAGAATCGATTCTTCCAGAACATCTCCAAGCGATTGGTCGTAATTCCAATACCATATTTCTTCGTGTTATTGCTGATCCCGGATGTATCGAAGGTAAATGACTTGCGATTAAATGCCATCTGACCACCGTTGCGGTCTTCGTAAAGGTATTTGACAGCAAACCTTGAACTGAATTTTCCGGGATTGATAAAGTCCCACCTGTTCATAGCCGTCAATGTGGTAGAGAGAGGCAGATCCATAAAACCATCGTCATTCCGATCAAATTTATGACGTCTGTCGCTGCCTTGTATCAGTAACATGGTACTGAGTTTATCGTTGATCCGGATGGTTCCGTTCCCATTCAGCTCGACTCGCAGATTGCTGTTCCCATAAAGATTCAGGAACAGCTTTTCACTCTCTTCCGGCTTTTTATATTCCACATTGATCTGCCCGGTGATAGACTCATACCCGTTTGCCACTGTTGAGGAGCCTTTGGATATCTGGATCGACTCCATCCACGGCCCTGGGATGTAGCTCAAGCCATAAGGTGCAGCCAGTCCGGATATCAACGGAACATTCTCCGCCATGATCTGGCTGTATAAACCAGACAATCCAAGCAACTGGATCTGCCGGGCTCCGGAAATAGCATCGCTGTAAGAGACATCCACAGAAGCGTTAGTTTCAAAACTCTCAGCCAGGTTGCAACAGGCTGCCCGGTCCAGTTCACCTCCTGTGATCACCTGGGTATACTGCGTATTGAGTCTCGAAAGGTAGGAATCCTCTATTCTTCCAACAACTTCCACCTCTCCGAGCAGCAGTTCATCAGGATGCATCTCGAGTTCAACAGACTGAAGATCTGTCGAAACCGCTATGGTGTCTTTTCCAAATCCCAGCAAGCTGAAGACCAACCTGTGATCGGTAATTCCACCAGCGGGGAGAACAAAATTTCCTTCGGCATCAGTAAACGCTCCCTGGGTTGTCCCCAACCAGTAAACATTCACTCCAACCAATGGAATTTGCTGATTCCGGTCATTATGCTCATAGACAAAACCATGGACAGACTGTCCCTGCAAACCCGGACCGATTGTCGAAGTCAGCAGAAACAGTACACCCGTGATCAGGATTATTCCAACATGCTTATAAATTCCTGGGATAGTCAATGTTTGTGACCTTCATGTCCTTTTATCACAACTTTCTTTTTGGAGACAGGACGTTCATATTTGCAGCATCCATGTAATTTGTCATAGACTTTATCATCAGCTCTTACATTTTCTGTATCGTGCCCGACCTTGGCCACAGCCTGTTCGATCTCCAGAACAGTCGTGGTACCTGCATCATATTTCACAGTCAACACCTTTTCCGCAGCATCCCATGAGGCCTTTGCCACACCTTCCACTGATTTGGCCGCTTTTTCGATCCGGCTTTTGCACATGCCGCATTTACCGTGCACAGTGATTTTCTCTGTTTTGCCATCTTTGGCAACCAGTGAGGTCATGCCGATAAACAGCAGTCCTGCGATTAACAACATTGATTTTGTTTTCATTGTTTTAGTTTTAAAGGTTAATAAAGATATTTGATGTTTGATATTGGATGTTGGATTTTTTAATCTTGAACATTGAGTCTTGAACCGTGAATCTTGAATCTTACATCTCCTCTCACTGCTCCTTACAACAAGCTGGAAGATTTTCATAAACACTTTTATCAGCCGGCACCTCATCGGCATCATAACCCAACATTGAAATGGCTCGCCGTATAGCACCAGTTGAAATTTGGGAAGAATTAAAAGTCACAGTAACAAGCTTGGTATCTAGGTCTACATTGACGTGTTTTACCCCTCTTTCCTTCATCAATCCCTTTTCGATCGTCTCCTTGCATATCCCGCACACAACCGGGGAGGCAATCTTCACCTCTTCCATGTTAGCTCCCTGGGCCATATTCATCATGCTGGATTTTCCGGCCAGTTGTGCCGCAGCATCGATCTTAAACACACCATTCACAGCAATCTCTTCTCCCTCGTTAAGCCCTTCTGCTACAACGTAAAAGTCGCCTGCTGCAGGTCCAAGTGTGATTTCACGGTATTGAAAGGTTGGCTGATCCCGTCCAGGAGATTTCACATAGACAACAGCCCTTTTTCCAGTCCATAATACTGCCGTTTTCGGTATCACAAGATCCTTTTGGTTTCCCGCAATTCGCGAGGTGATGACACCGTTAGCGAACATCCCTGGTTTTAATTTTAGTCCGGGATTCCGTTGTTCGATCCTTACCATGGATACCCTGGTTTTTGGGTTGATAAACGGTTCGATAAAATCAATTCTTCCTTTGAATTGTTTTCCAGGGATCGATTGGATTGTATAGGTTATCTTATCGCCTAACGAAATCCAGGGCAGATCGCTCTCGTAAGCTTCAAACATGATCCATACCTTCGTAAGATCGATGACCTGAAACAAGGCACTTCCCTCTTTTACATAGTCACCGAGAGCTACATGCCGCATGGTAACCGTTCCTGAGATCGGTGAAAGCACATCAAAGAAACTCTGTGGCTCCCCGAGTTCTTCAATAGCGGTAATCTGCTCTTCGGTCAGATCCCAGAGTTTCAATTTGTTTCTTGTAGCATTGTAAAATTCAGGATTAGTCAATTTATACTCCAGGGTCTCAAGAAGCTCTCTTTGCGCTGTGACCAGGTCGGGAGAATAGATCGTAGCCAGTTTCTCTCCTTTGTGGACTTTCTGGCCGGTGAAGTTGACGAATAACTTCTCAATTCTTCCACCAAATCTTGCTGTTAACTCTGTGATATTCCGTTCATCAGCCGTTACCTTTCCCAATAATAAGACCTGCTTATCCGGATAGGTTCTGTTGACATGGATGGTTTGAACGTCAGCCAGTTTCATGGCAGATTCCGATAGCTGAATCTCATCGGCTCCATATAGTTCAGTATCCTGTGATGTATTCTCCAATGGAATGAGATCCATGGCGCAGATAGGGCATAATCCCGGGTGATCCATCCGGATCTGCGGGTGCATGGAGCAGGTCCAGATAGTGGCTTCTTCACTCTCATGGTTGTGCACGGTCTGGATTGCTGAAACAGATGTTTCACCACCTGATCCATGGAAAAATAGCCACCCAAAGAACAAGCCTGCTATCAATGGAACCGCAATCATCAGAATCTCTTTTTTCCTGAACTTTTTCCGGGGCTTAGTTTTATTTTTCTCTTCTGTTTTCATCTTATCTTATCTTTTTTTATTTTTCAATTTCCCATTAAATAACCAACAAACGCTATCGCCGCTCTTTTATCTGCCCGTGCTTTTTCCAGCTCCAGGCGATAGTTCAACAGCTGCCTTTCGACCCGGAGTATCTCCTCAAAATTTCTTCCACTCGTCGCATAGTCTGTTTCAAGGATATTCATTGTTTTTACTGCGCGTTCATATTGTTTCCGGTAGAATGGGATACGTCTCTCTGCGTCGTTAAACTCTTTTTGAACGTTGGCAAAGGTGGTTTCAAGTACATTGACTTTGTTGACTTTTTTATACTCAGTGGCTTCCTGCATCAGCACCGCTTCCCTGACCATCGCTTTGTATTTATTCCTGTATAAAGGAAGAGTAATTCCAATCGTTGGAAAAAGTATGGCATCCCTCCCCGACTCAGATGAGCTGAGCGCCGGATTGCTGCTTTTTCCTACAAAAATGTAATCGACACCAATCTTAAACCCAGGAGCCCCCATCTTTTTTGCTGCCCGCTCCTGCTCCATATAGGATGTACTCATGAACTCCAACTCCATCAACTGGTGATTGCCTCTCCTGATACTATCCAGCATCACATCAAACGATAGGCTGAAGCCTGCTTCAGACAATGTATCCGGAAGAACTATTTCCCGTTGATCCTCTACATTCAGGAGATTATTAAAGGTTATTTGCTGAGTACTCAGGTTATCTTTCAGCAACAACAGTTGGTTCTCCAGGTCAGCGATCTCCATATCTACACGCAGGACATCCACTGACGAAGCAAGCCCCGATCTCACTTTTATCAGGGACAATTCCCTGAAGGTTTGGAGTAACCGTATGTTGTGGAGTGTGATATCGATTGCTTTTTCAGTAAAATAGATGGTGTACCATGCTGATTTAATCGTAAAGAACAATTTCGATTTCACCTCCTGAAAAGCCTCGTATTTCGACTTAGCCTCCTCAGCAACTACATCTTTCCGTGCTCCCAATGTCCCAAACCAGGGAAACATCTGGCTTGCTGATATTCTCGCACGCTGGGGTCCTACCCTTGTTTCGACAGGCATTATAAAGTATCCGAAAGCAACCGTTGGATCAGGCAATGTACCAACTTGTGGGATTTTTTCCAAAGACGCCATGTATTCACTGAACCGGCTCTTCAGTTCAGGGTTATGATTCGCTGCGTCCTGGAGATAGCTGTTCAGCATATCCTGCGCCCGCAAAAAGATGCCGGGAACAAACAGTAAGGTGAATAAAACGATTTTTATATAGTGTTGTGCTTTCATCGTTAGTTGGATGTTATTGGATTCTTTTTTAAACTTTTTTCTTTCCACATGCTGTATAACACCGGGACGACAAACATTGTCATCAACTGAATAGTCATTCCCCCAAACAGAGGGATGGCCATCGGCAGCATGATATCTGCTCCTTTACCTGTTGATGTCAGAACCGGGATCAGGGCAATGATGGCAGTGGCCGCAGTCATCATTGCAGGTCTGACTCGTTTCGTACCAGCCGACAAAACAGCCATTCTGACAGTCTGAACAGTGGTAGGATTCTCCTTCTTGAAAACCTGCATCAGGTAAGTGCCCATGATAACACCATCATCGGTGGCAATACCAAAGAGGGCGATAAACCCCACCCAAACTGCCACACTCAGGTTGATGGTCTGCATCTGGAACAGCTCTCTCATGTTCATCCCTGCAACAGAGAAATCCATGAACCATCCCTGTCCATATAGCCAGATCATCAGAAATCCTCCTGCAAAGGCAACAAAAATACCGGAGAAGATGAGTGATGTAGTGATCACTGAACGGAATTGGAAAAAGAGGATCAGGAAGATGATGATCAAAGAGATCGGAATAACCACCAAAAGACGTTTCGTGGCGCGTATCTGGTTCTCGTAATTTCCTGTGAACCGGTAGCTGACACCTGCAGGAAGAACCAGTTCTCCAGCATCAATCTTCTTTTGCAGGAGCACTTCGGCATCTTCCACCACATTGCCTTCTGCGAATTGAGGTTTCTTGTCGAAAATCACATAACCAACCAGGAAGGTATCTTCACTTTTAATCATTTGAGGTCCTCTTTTATAGGTTAACTCTGCGAGTTCACCGAGAGGCACCTGAACACCAGAAGGTGTTGCGATCAATACCTTTTTCAGATCATCCGGATTGTCTCTGAACTCTCTTGCATATCTCATCCGTATGGGGAATCGCTCCCTCCCCTCAACTGTTGTGCTCAATTTCATCCCTCCAATGGCACCTCCCAGATACCTCTGGATATCTTCGATGGTGAGGCCATAGCGTGCAATGGCTTTCCTGTTGATATCGATCTCGAGATATGGTTTACCTACCACCCGATCAGCAAAAACAGATGCAGTCTCAACTCCCGGGACCTCTTTCAGATATTTTTCAATCTCATAACCAGCTTGTTCAATTGATAAAAGGTCAGGACCGAAGACTTTAACACCCATAGGGGCTCGCATCCCGGTTTGAAGCATGATCAGGCGAGTTTGTATCGGCTGCAGTTTCGGGGCAGAGGTCAGTCCCGGGACTTTCGTTAAGGCGACAATTTCATCCCAGATGTCGTTTGGTGTTTTGATGTGGTCGCGCCATTGCCGGAAATACTCTCCATCCGGATCAACGATCAACTGATCTTCTTCAATCAGTTGGAAACCATCTTCAGCAGGATCGTAATTACTTCCATCTGTTAACAGGTAGGTACCATCACGATCCACCTTATACCTGAGCCGGTGACCATTTTCATCCAGGATATATTCTGGTTTGTAGTTGATCAGGTTTTCAAACATGGAAATGGGAGCGGGATCCAGCGCTGAATTCACACGGCCCCATTTCCCGATCGTGTTCTCAACTTCAGGAATTGATGTTACCCGTTTATCAACCAACCGGATATCTTCTACGTTCTCTTCAATACCGGAATGCGGCATTGTGGTGGGCATAAAGAGGAACGAGCCTTCATCCAGGGTAGGCATAAACTCCTTCCCTATTCCAGGAAAAAGACCATGAAACCCGCTCCAGAATCTCGTTTTGCGCAGATCCCATCCAATCTTCTCTGTTCCGGCGGGGATGAAACCAAATACCCGGTCAGCACCCTGCCATATCAGGATTCCATAAAATACAACTACGATCGGGATCCCCAGAAATTTCCATTTATTTGATAAGCACCATTTCAGGATTGAAGTATAAAAATAGACGATGCAGATCAGCGCACCCAGCACCAGGGAAATCATCACTGTAACAAAGAGAATATTTACAATAATACTGCTCTGAGCTCCTAAGGGCATCCATTCTTTGGTCAGAAAATAAAGGACGATAAGCAATGTGATCCCTATGTTTATCAGATTTACAAACTTCCGCTTATTCTCAGGCCAGCGATATTCCAGCAGGTTATTGATTCCAAATCCCATGAGTGCCAGAACAACCCAGGTGTGGAAGACAATAAAGAGAACTATACCGGCAGCGATCAGACTGTAGTTCCATATTCTTCTGATCCTCTTCACATCGAAGCGAATAGAAAATACCACGTGGGCCATTGCAGGAATGAAGAAAATACCGATCCCCAAAGAAGCGATCAGTGCAAATGTTTTTGTCAACGCCAATGGATGGAAGAGCTTCCCTTCAGCCGCCTCCATAGCAAAAACCGGCAGAAAACTAACGATAGTGGTGGCGAGTGCCGTGATCACAGCCGAGGCCACTTCGGTGGTGGATGTATAGATAACCTGAAGTAGTTTTTTGCCCCGGGCATGGATGTTTTCAGGCATGTCGAGGTGCCTGATAATGTTTTCTGTAATGACTATCCCCACATCGACCATCACTCCAATGGCAATAGCAATTCCGGAAAGAGCCACGATGTTTGCATCTACACCAAACTGCTTCATCATGATGAATGTGATCAGCACACCAATTGGCAACAGGCTGGAAATTAAAAGTGATGCTCGCAGGTTCATCATGAGAATGATCACAACGATAATGCTGATGATGATCTCATCCGTTAATGCAGATTCGAGGGTTCCCAATGTCTCTTTAATCAGGCCTGTCCGGTCGTAAAATGGAACAACCGTCACCTTAGAGATGGAGCCATCATCATTTGTTTTTACAGGAAGCCCTTGGGAAATCTCAACGATTTTGTCTTTTACGTTGTTGATCACTTCCATGGGATTTGAACCGTACCTGGCAACCACCACTCCTCCAACCGCTTCCGATCCTCCTTTGTCAAGTCCACCTCTTCTCGTAGCCGGTCCGTAATTCACTTTGGCAATATCCTTGATCCGGATCGGGATATTCTCCCGAACTGCCACTACGCTCTCTTCAAGATCTTCTAAAGATTTCACATATCCCAAGGCTCTGACCAGGTACTCTGCCCGGTTGAACTCAATGGTTCTGGCTCCGATATCCTGGTTACTCTTCTTAACCGCCTGCATGACCTGACCAACATCTATTCCATGTGCCTTCATGGCATTCGGGTCAATATCAACCTGGTACTCTTTGACAAATCCTCCGATTGAAGCAACCTCAGCCACTCCTTTAGCAGAAGTCAATGCATAACGCACATAAAAATCCTGTATGGTACGTAGTTCATGAGGATCCCAACCCCCGGCCGGATTTCCATCTTTATCCCGTCCTTCCAGCGTATACCAGAAGATCTGACCTAAGGCGGTAGCGTCCGGCCCCAATGAAGGGCTTATCCCTTCAGGTAATGTTCCGGCAGGCAAAGAGTTCAGTTTTTCCAATATTCGTGTCCGGCTCCAGTAGAACTCCACATCATCCTCAAAAATGATATAGATACTGGAAACTCCAAAGATTGAATTGCTCCGGATCGTTTTCACCCCGGGAATTCCTAGCAAAGCGGTCGTTAACGGGTAAGATATCTGATCCTCGATATCTTGTGGAGACCTGCCCGGCCATTCAGTATAGACAATTTGCTGGTTTTCACCGATATCAGGAATCGCATCTACCGGGACCGGGGCTCTGGGGAAATATTCAAAATCCCAATTAAATGGAGCTGTCACAATACCCCACGCAATCAGTGATAGAAGTAACAGAAATGTTATTAGCTTGTTCTCCAGGAAGAATTTTATTATTTTGTTAAGCATCGTTATTTGATTAAAAAGAGATCGATCAATTAACCGGTTTTACCCCTCCTTTGGTTGCGTTTTTTTCTCAAATGAGATAAAAAAACAACCGTTAATGGCGCTCAATGGATGATCCAGGGGCGCATAGGGTTTGCCTCTAATAAATATCAGAGACAATTAACAATGATCTTCCGGGTATGGAATTTTAATCTGGTGCAGAAAAATGAAAAGCGGTCCACCCGCTCGTAGAGGCACCACATAGGAATGAATAAGGGATTTATCACAAAGCGATTCCTCAATTAATCCAGCATCCGGCATCCGGTAATCAGGTATCTCAAATGAGATGGCACCAACGGCAATCTCCTGCACCGGCATAGTGGAGATGATCGGAACTTTAAGGTAGGTTACCTCATTGGTGCAATTGTGGGAATCTTCCGTATTACATATGGCATGATCTCCTTCCTCACAACATACCGTTGTTTCAGGCACATGGCAACATGAGTTGATCTCATCAGATACATGAGCAGTCTGGATCACGGGAGTGGAACATCCGCAAATATGATGATAAATAGTGACACCCGTGGTGCTGAAAAGCACTACAGTTGCGAAAATCATGATACTGAATTGCCTAACCTGGTTCTGCATTAGAAAAAAAAATCTAATAATAAGACTACAAATATATAAAAAACTTGCGGAGAGGGAATATTTTAGAAGTAGTACCAGATTGATCGGTATTTTCTGATATCTTCCCCATCCTCATGCAAACGTTTCAGGTAGTCGTAGATTGGAATATCGGTATACAAGTAATCATCGACAATAGCAATCCTCGATTCCCAGGGGTAGAATCGATAGATTCGTTCACCTGACTGCTTAATCATCACCGGTTCATGATCCTGCCAGGCCCGGAGATGCGTTTTGCCCAGTTTGGGAACATTGAAAACCGGTTCATCTGTCCGGACGATACCTGATTGTAAGCGTGCCTCCTCTTTCCTCTCCTGCTGAATCCTGGCCATCGGGACACGGAAATCAATTGTCTCGGCTTTCCCTTTGGTGTTAAAGGTGTAGTATGGGTCAACACCCGACAATTTCATCATCCGTCGAAGGAATGCTGTCTCAAACTTCTTACTGTTGTAGTAGGTAAAGACCTCCTGGTTGTATATGCTCATTCCCGCTTTCCGGATCCGGCCAATCACCTCAAGGATATCGGGTGTGATCTCCATGGCATACTCGAAATGGGTGATGATACATACTTCCCGGCGTCCGTATTCATTAAATTTTGCCAGCGTGTCAATCAACTCCTGATCCCAGCGGAAGGGAAGCGTGATCAATGTACGTGTTCCAATTCGAATTCGTTCCACATGGTCGATGGCAGCTACCGCCTTCACGATCTCCAGGATCGTTTCATTTTTCAACGTAAGGGGGTCTCCTCCGGTGATTAGTACTTCGGTCACATAGGGATCATTTTTTATCCATTTAATTGCTTTGTTGATCTTTGACCTGGTGACTGTTGCTTCATTGATATTTTTGATCTCCCAGTTCCGCTGACAATAGACACAGATCTGCGGGCAAGTGTCAAAGGGTTTCAGTATTACGATCTGAGGATAGCGCCTGGTGACAGCATCAATCGGGCTGGTAGATTTTTCACCCATGAAATCCATATCAGTTTTCTTCAGGCGATTCTCATTCACATTGTGACAATATGTTACACTTGGCATGACCATCGCACGGATTCCCTTATCATGACGGGAACGTCCACTTTGACTGAACAAGGAGAGGTAGTATGGAGTAATATGGAAGGGGATATCGAACTGGATCGCCAGTTTTAGTCCTTCGATCTCTTCAGAATCAAGCGTTACCAACGATTGTAGGGTTTTGAGATCCTTGATCACATGCTTCAGATGCCATTGATAATCCTTCCAATCCTCTTCTGTTGCTTGAAAATAGTCCAGGATCTTATGCTTCATTTTCTGCTGGTACCTGATCGAACTCTGATCAAGGCCACTCTTCATCCTGTTGTAATGTTTCATCAGGAAACCGGAATATTTATCAAGCTGCCGGGATCTCTCTTCCCCGGCTTTTCTGCCACTGGCCTCCAACAAGTCAACCTTCTCAGGTAGTTTAAGATCTCCGTGGATTCCACGAAAGAGATAGAGGAATTCGGAGAGAAATCCTGGTTCCACTGCATTAAAGGCTCCTTTTCTTTTATTGGCAATCTTGTAAAGATGTTTTAACGCCGATCCCTTTGTCAGGACTTCATTCTCAGTCCGAATTACATTTTTCAATACGCGAATACACTCTTTGGCTATGTTTTTCTCGACCGGGTGCATCCCAAGGTAAGGCTTATCGGTATAGATATCGAAGTAACTTCTCTCCAGTTCGTTCAGGTAGATAAAGAAATGATCACGGGCTTTTTCCAGATTTTCCGAGTTGATTAACATCTGTTTAATAACCGGGTCTGCCGCCCACATCTTCTCCAGGAGTTCCTCTTTCCCGAGTTCAACAAGAACTTGTTTTTTCTTTGTCATAATTTCTTCTCTTAATGCCTAATCTCAAAGCTTTGCAGGACAAAACAGTTGGTTTGTGCGAAGCTACGACTTTTTCATCAAAGGTTACAAGAGGCATCTATTTAATTCTTATTTTTGTGCGTGAAAAAGCAAAATTTCTGATCATGAATAGTTTGATTGCATTCCCTAAAAATATTTAACTCAAAAAGCTATGGAAAAAATTACAAAAGCAGATGCGTTAAAGTATCATTCTAAAGGTCGTCCCGGAAAAGTGGAAGTTATTCCTACAAAGCCACACAGAACTCAACGAGATCTATCACTTGCCTACTCTCCGGGAGTTGCTTTTCCCTGCCTGGAGATTGAGAAAACGCCGGAGGATGTTAATAAATACACTTCAAAAGGAAATTTAGTATCAGTCATTTCTAACGGAACAGCCGTTCTAGGGTTGGGTGATATTGGTGCGGAGGCAGGGAAGCCAGTTATGGAGGGGAAAGGTTTGTTGTTCAAAATTTTTGCGGATATTGATGTGTTTGATATTGAAATCGAAACCAAAGAGGTCGACAAATTCGTTGAAACTGTAAAACAAATATCGCCTACGTTTGGAGGGATTAATCTGGAAGACATTAAAGCACCTGAATGTTTTGAGATTGAAGAGCGCCTGAAAAAAGAGTTGCAGATCCCCATCATGCATGATGACCAGCACGGAACGGCCATCATAACGGCAGCTGGCTGGATCAATGCACTGGAGATTGCAGGAAAAAAGAAGGAAGATGTCAAGATTGTAGTAAATGGCGCCGGGGCGTCAGCCATTGCTTGTACCAAACTTCTCGAATCTATCGGGGCCAAAAAGGAAAACATTGTGATGCTCGATACCAAAGGGGTGTTACATAAGGATAGAACGAACCTGAATAAATACAAACAACTCTTTGCGACTAATCGTGACATCCACACACTGGAAGAGGCCATGGAAGGAGCTGATGTGTTTATAGGTTTGTCCATCAAAAATGTGGTTTCCAAAGAGATGATCCGTTCTATGGCGAAGAATCCCATTGTATTTGCCATGGCCAACCCTGATCCGGAGATTACTTTTGATGACGCGATGGAAGCACGGCCAGATGTGATGATAGCCACAGGACGGTCTGATTACCCGAACCAGGTCAACAATGTTCTGGGATTCCCTTTTATCTTCAGGGGAGCACTCGATGTCAGAGCTACCTGCATCAACGAAGAGATGAAGATCGCTGCCGTATATGCCCTGGCAGAACTGGCCAAGGAGGATGTCCCTGAGTATGTAAGTGAAGCCTATAACGTCAAGAACCTGGTCTATGGTCGGGAGTATTTTATCCCTAAACCATTGGATCTCAGGCTAATTACAACCGTAGCACCTGCCGTGGCCAAAGCGGCCATGGATTCCGGTGTTGCCCGGAAGCCAATTAAAGATTGGGATGCGTATAGATCTGAGTTGAGCCAGCGTCTTGGCATGGAAAATCAGCTGTTACGTGTTGTTACCCAGAAAGCAAAGATGGATCCCAAAAGGATCGTTTACCCCGAAGGTAATAACCTGAAAATCCTGAAAGCGGCTAACGAGGTGTATCACGAAGGGATTGCCAAGCCAATTCTCCTGGGTGATGCAGAGCAGATTAAACAACTGATCGCTGAAAATAACCTGGACCTCAATGGCGTTCCCATTATTGATCCGAGAAGCAAGGAGGTTGAAGAGAAAAGAAACCATTTTGCGGAGTTGATCTGGCAAAAAAGGCAACGGAAAGGAATTACAAAAGACGAAGCTTATGAATTAACATTCGACAGGAACTATTTCGGGATCATGATGGTCGAAACCGGTCAAGCCGATGCCATGGTCTCGGGCATTACCAGTGAGTACGGGGCTGTAATGAGGCCTGCATTGAGACTCATTGGCCCAAGGCCAAAATTAAACCGGATTGCAGGTATGTATATCGTGATTACCAAAAAAGGTCCCTATTTCTTTGCCGATACCACTGTCAACCTGGATCCTGATTGGAAAACGCTCGCAGAAACTGCATTATTGGCTGCAGATGCGATTCGTTCGTTTAATATAGAACCGGTTATTGCAATGATTTCCTTTTCTAACTTTGGCTCGATCAAAATCTCAGAACATACGCTTGGGCCTGCCAGAGTTCGACAAGCCACACAATATTTACATCAAAATTATCCGGATTTACTGGTTGATGGGGAGATGCAAGCAAACTTTGCATTAAACAAGG